>NZ_CP007441.1:2523391-2838815 GCF_000590475.1 Stutzerimonas stutzeri
GCACACCGTAGCCGTCCATCAGGCCTGGCATGACAATCTTCACCAGACGATCATCGCGGTACAGCAAGCCGAAGGCTGTGGCCTGGTGATAAAGCAGCACATCGTCGACACACCCTTGAAGCGGGCACTGCTGACGCCGGACGACTGGAAACTGCTGCGTTACTGCCCCTGCCCCGTGCTGATGGTCAAAACCGAAGCGCCCTGGACCGGCGGCACGGTGCTCGCCGCGGTCGATGTGGGCAACGCGGATCTCGAACATCGCACGCTCCACGCCAGCATCGTCAATCATGGCTTCGAAATTGCCTCGCTTGCTGAAGGCAGCTTGCACGTTATCAGCGCCCATCCGTCGGCCATGCTCTCGGCGGCCGACCCCGCTTTTCAGCTCAAGGAAACCATCGAGGCGCGCTATCGCGATGCCTGTAAACAGTTCCAGGCCGAATTCGACATTCCAGATAGCCATCTACATATCGAGGAGGGTCCAGCCGATGCCCTGATTCCTCGTGTGTGCCATGAATTGCGGGCCGTTGTGACCGTTATGGGTACGGTAGCCCGCACCGGATTCTCGGGCGCGCTGATGGGCAACACCGCGGAGGTAGTGCTTGATGCGTTGGAGAGCGATGTTCTGGTACTCAAACCGGACGACATCATCGGCCACCTGGAACAGCTGGCACGTCGATAACCAAGCTCGCCGCCTGTTACTGCCGCTACGGCGCAGGCCTAGCCGCTCGTCTCGCTCAGCAACCCTGGTGCGATATAGCGCTGATAGTGCGCCTCTGAAAGAAGAAAGAACTCCCGGTCGATAGCGTCGCGAAGTTCGGGCAGTGACCAGTCGCGGAACTCCGGAAGCAACACCACGCCGTATGCCTCGAGCTGCTGGATCACCCGCGCTCCCCGGGCGATAAGCTGATAGGCCCAACAGTACGGCGACTGTTCCGCAACGAAACGGATCTGCCTGCTTTCCAGTTGGCGGCGCAACAGCTCCTCATCGAAAATTTCCAGCTTAGCCGCCATCACCTGCGCCAGGAGCAGCTCCAACCGCCGCCAAACGGAGCGTTTGCTTGCCTCGTCATAGGCATTCCAGCTGACCACTTCATGATGGAAGCGTTTGCAGCCACGGCAGACGAGATCACCGTAAACAGTGGAACAGAGGCCCACGCAAGGGGTTTTGATGCGCTGATTGGACATAACGGACGGTGGACCGAAGAACAGCGCCGTATCTTAGACTTTTGTCCAAGCCGGGTCACGGAACAATCCAGCCACACACCAGCTTCTTGTCTGCGCGGCCCGCACCTCGCGGTACTCCAACGTGCTTTCGCGACAACCCGGCAGGACGCGCTAAATTCAGTGGCCACGGCGTTTCACTTAACTTTACGGGCCCGTTCCAGTAGAATCAGCCCGCCGTTTTAGGCGCCACAATCCGTAAGAAGCTGTTTTCAAAGCGTCACGAGCACAGTTAACCGGCTACCTACCGGGTGCGCAGATCCCTCTCACCTGCGCACCCGGCATCAATCCCGCCGTAAAACTTTGAAAACAGCTTCCGGATGCGCGTCCCGAGACATCCAAGGGACCAATGATGAGGGTATAAAACTGTGCTTGAAGCCTATCGCAAACACGTAGAAGAGCGTGCCGCCCAGGGCGTCGTGCCCCAACCGCTGAACGCCGAGCAGACCGCAGGCCTGGTCGAGCTCCTGAAAAACCCGCCAGCCGGCGAAGAACAATTTCTCCTTGATCTGATCACCAACCGCGTGCCGGCAGGTGTGGATGAAGCGGCCTATGTCAAGGCCGGCTTCCTAGCCGCTATCGCCAAGGGCGAAGCCACATCGCCGCTGATCAGCAAGCAGCACGCTGTCGAACTGCTGGGCACCATGCAGGGCGGCTACAACATCGTTACGCTGGTTGACCTGCTGGACGATGCCGAGCTGTCCGACACCACCGCAAAGCAGCTGAAGCACACCCTGCTGATGTTCGATGCGTTCCATGATGTGGCGGAAAAAGCCAAGGCCGGCAATGCCAACGCCAAAGCCGTCATGCAATCGTGGGCCGAAGGCGAGTGGTTCAAGAACCGCGCCCCGGTAGCCGAGAAAGTCACTCTGACCGTTTTCAAGGTCACTGGCGAAACCAACACTGATGACCTGTCGCCAGCCCCGGACGCCTGGTCGCGCCCTGACATTCCACTGCACGCGCTGGCCATGCTGAAAATGGCTCGCGACGGCATCAACCCTGACGTTCCTGGCTCGGTTGGCCCGCTCAAGCAGATGGAGGAACTGACGACCAAAGGTTTCCCGATTGCCTATGTGGGCGACGTGGTCGGTACCGGTTCCTCGCGTAAGTCCGCGACCAACTCGGTCCTGTGGTTCTTCGGTGACGACATCCCGAACGTACCGAACAAGCGCGCCGGCGGCTTCTGCTTCGGCACCAAGATCGCGCCGATTTTCTACAACACCATGGAAGATGCTGGCGCTCTGCCGATCGAGTTCGACTGCTCCGATCTGGCGATGGGCGACGTGATCGACGTCTATCCGTACAAAGGCGAAGTCCGTCGCCACGGCAGCGACGAGCTGGTTACCACGTTCGAGCTGAAAACCGACGTCCTGCTCGATGAAGTTCGTGCTGGCGGCCGTATTCCGCTGATTATCGGCCGCGGCCTGACCGAAAAGGCGCGCGCCGAGCTGGGCATGGGCCCGACCGATCTGTTCAAGAAGCCGGAAGCCCCCGCCGAGAGCAACAAGGGCTTTACTCTGGCGCAGAAGATGGTCGGTCGCGCCTGTGGCCTGCCAGAGGGCAAAGGCGTTCGCCCGGGCACCTACTGCGAGCCGAAGATGACCACCGTCGGCTCCCAGGACACCACCGGCCCGATGACTCGCGACGAGCTGAAAGACCTGGCTTGCCTGGGCTTTTCCGCTGACCTGGTCATGCAGTCGTTCTGCCACACCGCGGCGTACCCGAAGCCGATCGACGTCACCACACACCACACCCTGCCGGACTTCATCATGACCCGCGGTGGTGTTTCCCTGCGTCCGGGCGACGGCATCATCCACAGCTGGCTGAACCGCATGCTGCTGCCGGATACCGTAGGTACCGGTGGTGATTCGCACACCCGTTTCCCGATGGGCATTTCCTTCCCGGCCGGTTCGGGTCTGGTCGCCTTCGCCGCAGCCACGGGCGTCATGCCGCTGGATATGCCGGAATCAGTACTGGTTCGCTTCAAGGGCAAGATGCAGCCCGGCATCACCCTGCGCGATCTGGTCCATGCGATCCCCTACTACGCCATCCAGAAAGGCCTGCTGACCGTCGAGAAGAAAGGCAAGAAGAACATCTTCTCCGGCCGCATTCTCGAAATCGAAGGCCTGAACGAGCTGACCGTCGAGCAGGCTTTCGAGCTGTCCGACGCCTCTGCTGAGCGCTCCGCTGCCGGTTGCACAATCAAGCTGCCGGAAGCGGCGATCGCCGAGTACCTGCAGTCGAACATCACCCTGCTGCGCTGGATGATCAGCGAAGGTTACGGCGATGCTCGTACGCTGGAGCGTCGCGCTCAGGCCATGGAAGCCTGGCTGGCCAAGCCGGAACTGCTGGCTGCCGATGCCGACGCTGAGTACGCCGAGATCATCGAAATTGATCTGTCCGAAGTCACCGAGCCGGTTCTCTGCGCGCCGAATGACCCGGACGATGCCCGTCTGCTTTCGAGCGTACAGGGCGAGAAGATCGACGAAGTATTCATCGGTTCGTGCATGACCAACATCGGTCACTTCCGCGCCGCCGGCAAGCTGCTGGACAAGGTCGAAGGCTCCCTGCCGACCCGTCTGTGGCTGTCGCCGCCGACCAAGATGGACCAGCATCAGCTGACCGAGGAAGGCTACTACGGCATCTACGGTCGCGCCGGTGCGCGCCTGGAAATGCCAGGCTGCTCGCTCTGCATGGGTAACCAGGCTCGGGTCGAAACCGGCTCGACGGTGGTCTCCACCTCGACCCGTAACTTCCCCAACCGCTTGGGCGATGCGACCAATGTGTACTTGGCTTCTGCCGAGCTGGCAGCGGTCGCTTCGATTCTTGGCCGTCTGCCGACCGTCGAGGAGTACATGGTCTACGCCGCTCAGATCGACACCATGGCCGCAGACGTTTATCGCTACCTGAGCTTCGATCAGATCGCCGAGTTCCGCGAGTCTGCGGCTAAGGCCAAGATCGACGTAGTTGCTGTTTGATGCTCCAGTGACAACGCTAGCCTCGCAGACTATGTAAAAGTCTGACGACGCAGCGGTAGATGAGTGAGCGCCCCGACTGGTTCGGGGCGTTTGCTTTTGTGGGCCTCATACAACTGCCGACGCAGCTATGCGACAATAGCCGCACTGTCTGGCACGAACCCCCACTTTGATCCCAACAGCTCGGCCTTTGCGCACGAATGCTGCTGCTAACGTACGCCCGCTGGATAAACGTTAAGGGGCGTTGCGAAGAGACGAGCAATCACGATTGTCGAAAGCATGCACAAGCCGAAAACCTAACACTCTGAAACCCGCGAGATAGAGCTTCTTGATTTCTACAGCTAACATCACCATGCAGTTCGGCGCCAAGCCGCTGTTCGAAAACGTTTCCGTCAAGTTCGGCAACGGCAATCGCTATGGCCTCATCGGCGCCAATGGCTGCGGCAAGTCGACCTTTATGAAAATTCTCGGTGGCGATCTGGAGCCATCTACTGGTCAGGTCATGCTCGAGCCCAACGTGCGCCTGGGCAAGCTGCGCCAGGATCAGTTCGCCTACGAAGATTTCAATGTCATCGACGCTGTGATCATGGGTCACGAGGAGCTATGGAAGGTCAAGGCCGAGCGTGAGCGCATCTACTCCCTGCCGGAGATGAGCGAAGAAGACGGCATGGCCGTCGCCGAGCTGGAAACCGAATTCGCCGAGATGGACGGCTACACCGCCGAATCCCGGGCTGGCGAATTGCTTCTGGGCCTTGGGATCCCGCTGGAACAGCACTTCGGGCCGATGAGCGAGGTGGCGCCGGGCTGGAAACTGCGCGTCTTGCTGGCACAGGCGCTGTTCTCCGACCCGGAGGTCCTGCTGCTCGACGAGCCGACCAACCACTTGGATATCAACACTATCCGCTGGCTGGAAAACGTCCTCACGGCGCGCAACAGCACCATGATCATCATTTCCCACGACCGGCACTTCCTGAACAGCGTGTGCACGCACATGGCTGACCTGGACTACGGCGAGCTGCGACTGTTCCCGGGCAACTACGACGAATACATGACCGCGGCGACCCAGTCGCGCGAGCAACTGCTGGCCGACAACGCCAAGAAGAAGGCTCAGATCGCCGAGTTGCAGACCTTCGTCAGCCGTTTCTCCGCCAACGCCTCGAAAGCCAAGCAGGCGACTTCGCGTGCCAAGCAGATCGATAAGATCCAGTTGGCCGAGGTCAAGCCGTCCAGCCGCGTCAGCCCGTTCATCCGTTTCGAGCAGACCAAAAAACTGCACCGCCAAGCCGTGACCGTGGAGCACATGGCCAAGGGCTTTGATGGCAAGACGCTGTTCAAGAACTTCAGTTTTACCGTCGAGGCCGGTGAGCGGGTCGCGATCATCGGGCCGAACGGAATCGGCAAGACTACTCTGCTGCGCACGCTGGTTGGCGAACTGCAACCGGATGCTGGCTCGGTGAAGTGGACCGAAAGCGCCGATGTCGGCTACTACGCTCAGGACCATGCCGATGACTTCGAAGACGACGTGTCGCTGTTCGACTGGATGGGGCAATGGACGCAAGGTGGCGAACAGATCGTACGCGGCACGCTGGGCCGCATGCTGTTCTCCAACGATGAAATCCTCAAGTCGGTTCGGGTCATTTCCGGAGGCGAGCAGGGTCGCATGCTGTTCGGCAAGCTGATCCTGAAAAAGCCCAACGTTTTGGTGATGGACGAACCGACCAACCACCTGGACATGGATTCCATCGAGGCGCTGAACCTGGCGCTGGAAAACTATCCGGGCACGTTGATTTTCGTCAGCCATGACCGCGAGTTCGTCGGCTCTCTGGCGACGCGCATCATCGAGCTCTCGGATACGGGTGTGACCGATTTCAGCGGCACCTATGACGATTACCTGCGTAGCCTTGGCGTGATCTGATGACGCAGGAACAGAAACGCCCCGTCAGCTCGCTGAACGGGGCGTTTTTGCATGGGCCAGGCGCGTCATGCAGTTTCGTACAGTTCCTCAATGGTCTGCTGTGCCGCGGTCATCGCTGCTTCCCGTACATCGTCGCCCATGGCGAGGCCATGGGCCCGAACGATCTCGATATCGGTAATGCCGAGAAACCCTAGCACGAGTTTCATATAGCCTTCGTGCGCGGCACCGCTGGGTTGATTCCCATGAACACCTCCAGCGGTTGAAACGAGAATCACGCGTTTTCCGCCAGCCAAACCTTCGGCACCGTTCGGGCCATAGCGAAATGTTTTGCCTGCCACGGCGATGCGATCGATCCATGCCTTGAGTTGGCTGGGTACGCTGAAGTTGTACATGGGCGCGCCAATGACCAGCAAATCCGCCTCGAGAAACTCATTCAACGTTGCCTCAGCCAGAGCCGCTGCCTGACGCTGCGCAGCATCGCGCAGCTCTTCAGGGGTGCCGACCGCCGCCAGGCTAGCGCCAGATAAATGGTCCAGCTCGTCTGCAGCAAGGTCGCGATAGCGCAGGTTGCTCTCCGGCTCGTTGGCCAGCACAGCCGTTACGACGGCACGGGATAGTTGGCGCGAAGCCGAAGCGTCGCCGAGAATGCTCGAATCCAGGTGCAGTATGTTCATGTAGGGTCTCCATCTCAGGTTCGTTTCGATGGACAAAGCCTACAGGCAAACCGAATAAGCGATTAGTGGCGTAATTTACGATAGATTGTCCTGAAAATAGGACGACAGGCCATGCAAGACCTCAATGACCTTTTCTATTTCGCCAAGGTGGTCGAAGGCGGTGGATTCGCTGCGGCCGGTCGCCAGCTCGGCATTCCCAAATCACGGCTGTCGCGCCGCATCGCCGAACTTGAAGAGCGACTCGGTGCGCGATTGCTTCAGCGTACAACTCGAAAATTGTCGGTCACTGAAGTCGGCGAGCGCTACTATCGCCACTGTCAAGCGATGCTGCTGGAAGCAGAGCAGGCCGACGAGGTCGTGGCGAGCCTGACCAGCGAACCCAGGGGACGGGTGCGCGTGTCCTGTCCCATCGCGGTGGCCGGGTTCGCTGATGCGGTGGTGGATTTTCTTGCGGCGTATCCGCTTGTGACGCTTGAAACCGTTGTGAGCAACCGGCGTGTGGATTTGGTCAACGAGGGCATCGATGTCGCGCTGCGGGTTCGTACCGCTGATGACGAAGACCCTTCGCTCATCGTTCGGCGCTTGCAACCGGCTGTCGCCTATCTCGTCGCCTCGCCCGCGTTGCTTCGTGGCCAGCCCATCAACAGCCCCGAAGATCTGCTGAAGCTGCCTGCGCTTGGAGCAGCGGAACCCGACCGCAAGGTGCGCTACCGGCTTGTCAGCGATGATGGCGAGATATGCGAGCTCGCGTTGGAACCACGGCTTGCCGTCGACGATTTCGGAATCCGAAAGACTGCCGCTCTATCAGGGCTCGGCCTGACCATGCTCCCACGTGGCTACTGTGAAGAGGAGTTGGCAAGCGGCCACCTGATTCGCGTCCTGCCAGGCTGGACGCTGCCAGGCGGCCATCTGCAGCTGGCTTATCTGCATCGACGCGGAATGCTGCCTGCCGTTCGAGCCTGGATAGATCATATGATCGAAGCCTTTGGCCAGGACTGACGCGTTAAAGCAGCGAAAAGACTCAGCGGCTCCACCCGAGCAACAACCCATGCAAGCGATCTAAATAAAGATAATCCAGCCACACCGTCTGGTGCGCCATGACAATCAACCAGAACACTAGCTGGAATGAAAGCTTGCGAGTCTTGTGCCGGAGCAGTTGCTGCGCCAGCAACGCGCCCGGCCAGCCACCGAGCAGCGCGACCAGATGCAGCCGCGCCTCCGGCGTACGCCAGTCGCGGCGTATGGCGCTGCGCTTGTCGTGCCAATACAAACCGAAGGCCAGCAGACTCGCCAGCGCATAGATGACTAGCGGCCATTGCACCTCCTGCCGAGCCAACCGCATGATGCCCAGCGCAGGCAGCAGGCAGAGCAGTATCAGGACCGGGATCTTCAAGAAACGCTGACGAAGCGGCTCGTTACGCTGTGCAACGGGTGTGTGCCTTGCTGAGGATTTTTGGCGAATGGTCGGCTCGTCGAGGGAAAGCGTATCCAGACGGATATGCTCGGCACGCAAGCGCCCTCCCCGGTCGCGATCGACTACATACCACACCTGATCGCCCTGCACCGGTCGCCGCGCGCCGCGCACAGCCGAGATATGGGCGAAGACCTCGTCACCGCCCTTATCAGGCCGGATGAAACCGAATCCCTTTTGGTCGTTCCAGGTTTTCAGCTGGCCGCGTATTTCCATGCTGTAGAGGCTCGGTGGAAATCCAGCATTCTAATCGGGGATCGCGGCGTTTGTCCGAATGCCCTCTCAGACCATCAGCCTTAGCGTTATCAGCCAGTGGCAGTGCTCCAGTCGATCAAGCTGAACTGCCAGGTCGCCAGAATGGCGATGCCGAAGATGATCCGGTACCAGGCGAATGCTGCGTAGCTATGGTTGCCGATGAATTTCAACAACGCTCGCACCGCCAACATCGCGAAGATGAACGAAGTGACAAAGCCGACCGCAAATACCGGAACGTCGCCTGACTGAAACAGATCGCGGTACTTATAGCCCGAGTAAACCGCGGCACCCACCATGGTCGGCATCGCCAGAAAAAAAGAAAACTCGGTCGCCGCCTTGCGAGACAGGCCAAATAACAACCCGCCGATGATGGTGGCACCGGAACGTGACGTTCCTGGAATGAGTGCCAGACACTGTGCGCACCCGACCTTCAATGCGTGAGTCCAGTGCATGTCGTCGACCGTTTCCGCCTGGATGCGATGCGAACGTTTTTCAGCCCAGAGCATGACCACGCCACCGATTACCAGAGCAGTCGCTACGGTGATGGGGTTGAACAGGTACTCATGTATCAGATCAGCAAAGGTCACTCCCAGCACAACGGCTGGCAGAAACGCCACCAGCAGGTTCGCGGTGAACTTCTGCGCCTTCCGCTCCTTGGGAAGCCCGACCACGACATCGATGATCCTGCGCCGGTACTCCCAGACCACTGCCAGAATCGCGCCTAACTGAATGATGATGTTGAAGGCCAGTGCCCGCTCGCCGCCAAACCCGATCAGGTCGGCAACGATGATCTGGTGTCCGGTACTGGAGATCGGCAGAAACTCCGTGATGCCTTCGACCACACCGAGAAGCAACGCCTGAAAGACGACCCAGAAATCCATCCAATCCCCAATAGCGGCGCAGACCACCGCATTTGAATATGCAACGAAGGTATATGTCAGATAGCCACTTAGGCGCTGTTCTGACTCGCTGGTGGCAAGTAAATTCAATCAGTCGAAGCGGCCATCCTTATCTTTTTTCCGCGGATGCCGACAAGCTATTCAACGGTGTAGCAAAGCCACCCACCGCCGCAGCACAACTGACCAAGGTAGACGCTGGCGCGGTGCTCCAACCCGAAGCCGCTACAACGAATAATAATCAGAAAAGCCTCAACAGGAGCTTACAAGCCGATGAATCTGCTGCGAAATTTCCCTATCAGTAAACGCCTGTGGCTGATCCCGACGTTAGCGGTTGCGATGTTGTTCGTTCTCGGTCTGCTGATGATCCACCAAGTGCGGATCGACCTGTACAAAGGCAAGCAGGTCATGACCCAGAACATCGTCGAAACGGCGACGGGTATTCTCGGTTATTACCAACAGCTTGAGGCAAGCGGCACGCTAAACACGTCCGAAGCGCAGAAAGCGGCAATGGAACAGATTCGCCTGCTCCGCTACGGACATAACGACTACTTCTGGATCAATGACATGGGCCCGGTCATGCTCATGCACCCGATGAAACCTGAGCTCGAAGGCAAGAATCTTTCCAACGTGAAGGACCCGAACGGCAAAGAGCTGTTCAACGAGATGGTCAAAGTCGCTCGCCTACAGGGAGCAGGCATCGTCGACTATCAGTGGGCGAAACCAGGCGAGGAAGATCCCGTACCGAAAATTTCCTACATCGAACTGTTCAAGCCATGGGGCTGGATCATCGGCTCCGGCATCTACGTGGACGACGTAGAAGCAGAGTTCCTCCATTACCTTGTTCGTTTCTCCATCATTGGGCTGGTCATCGCTTCGCTGATGGCGCTGCTGGTCTCCATTCTCATCCGCAGTATCACCCGCCCGCTGCGCCACTCCATGCAGGCCATGGCCAACATAGCGAGCGGCGAAGCCGACCTTACGCGCAACCTCGACGTCTCGGGAAATGACGAGCTGACAACGCTGAGCCGCGACTTCAACATGTTTATCCAGAAGCTCCGTACGGTCATCGCTCAGCTGTTCGAAACCTCCGGTTCGCTGGCGAACTCGTCCAGCGATCTGGGAGGGCTAGCCGGTCGGACATACAACCAAAGCCAGCGGCAGTCCCAGCAAATGGAATTGGTCGCAACCGCGGTGAACGAGGTAACTTACGCGGTGCAGGAAGTGGCAAAAAATGCCGAGCAGGCATCGAACGAAGTCTGCGACGCGGAAAGGCAGGCCGGCTTGGGCCAACGCAATATCGAAGCAAGCCTGCAGCAGATAGACCAGCTGTCGACCACCATTGATAAAGCGGTCGGGGTGATCCAGTCCTTGGCCGACGAAACCACACAGATCGGTTCGGTGCTGGAAGTTATCGGATCGATCGCCGACCAAACCAACTTGCTCGCTCTGAACGCCGCGATCGAAGCCGCTCGCGCCGGAGAACAGGGCCGCGGCTTTGCCGTTGTGGCTGATGAGGTTCGTTTGCTGGCACAGCGCACCCAAACCTCGACGGCAGAGATCCACACGATGATCGAGCGGCTGCAGAAGAATTCGGGCGCAGCAGTTACAGTCATCATGGAAAGCAGTCGGGCCTCTCAGGCCACTGTCGAGCAGGCCAGCCAGGCCGGTGAAAGCCTCGGTCAAATAGCCCAGGCGCTGCGCAACCTGTCGGGCCTGAATGCCTCGATTGCCAGCGCTACCCTGCAGCAGACCCATGTCGTCGAAGACATCAACCAGAACGTCACTCAAGCAGCCGAGCTGGCACAGGAAAGCAGCCAGGCCGCTGAGCATTCGAGCGCAGCGAGCAAACAGCTCGACGAGTTGGCCGAACAATTGAATCGCCTGCTCAAGCAATTCAAGGTCTGAGCCGACAAGCCTGAATTGTCGTCCGGCTTTGGATACAACGGTCGGCCCCCACGGGAACCGACCGTTTTATTTCGTTTGGCAATTGTGGCTTTTCGCCACAGGCGACGCGCCTCGCTCAATGAATAAAAATTTTCGGTGATAGGCATTTGAACGCTCTATAGCCCTTGAAAAACAAGGCGTTCGGCCAACGATTAATCCGTAAACCCGGGCTTAACTAATCCTATACTTTCGGCTAATTGCAAAAATTCTTCGCAATCCCGAACTCTCGATGTGACTTATCAGTCCTCTGTGTACATCAATGGATATGTAAGGCCAACGCCGGCAGCCTGGCGGCAGGCTCAATCCGATTTTGGTTATCACAAAAAGAGAGACATGCCCATGAACAGCCCCCTTCGTTTCAACGACGCCCTTCTCATCACTGATCGCGCGTTCAAGCCGTTCCAGTGCGTCGCCTGGACGTTGCTGGAAGGCAATGGCGAACTCAGCATAACTGTCGTGGATGGCAGCGAATCTCGCACTGTTGGTCATTGCAAGTTTTCCAGCAGCGTCTATTCCGACCCGGTCAAGCTCGGCGAATCGTTGGAACAGGCACGCGCTGACTTGAGCCGCCAGGGTGTTCATCTCGCTCCCTGGCAGATGCCCGAGTAACGCATCCGTTTCGAATGCACCAAGGCCCGGCGGCGTAAGCACCGGGCCTTTTTCATTGCATTTACACGCCCCGCACTCACCGGCTCCGCTTACCGACTGATCCATTCGTCTGTTTCACGGTCCCAGCAATAAGTGAATCGAGAGGAGCAAGCTATGAAGGGTGCAGAAGCCTACGTCAATGACCAGTGGCACAGCAGCGGCCTGGCAAACCTGCCAGCGGGGGCCGAAGGCCATTGCATTACCTTGAAATTCGTAATCCCCCGGGACGCTCAATTCACTGGCCTGATCGTCCATGTCTGCGAGGTTGCACAGCGGCGGCTGAGCGAATTTTACAAGGACCGCAAGGTGACGCACAGGCCGGTAGAAGGTTCGGTCGTAGGGGATGGCAGCGGTGACGGTATAGACCTTGTGTTCGATGTCGCCCCCGCGGAATGAGCAATCACACCGGAGCATAACCATGACCACTCAACGTATCGCACTCGACGAAGCCATGCGTATCAGTGAGATGGCTTTTCTGCCCTGCCATGCAACTACGAAGGCAAATAATGACGACGCCAGCTTTTCGTTACGAGTGACCAACGCGGCTAGCGATGAACTGTTGTCGATTCCCCATATCGCTCGTTCCCAATATGCAGATCCCGTTCATCTCGCCGGCCTGCTGGAAGAAGCGCGGCTACAACTCAGCAAAGATGGCGTGCCCCTGAGCGCATGGTCCATGCCTGCACAACCAGGCGTCACCTGGTAGCGACACCATTGACCCGAGGCCATAAATGACACCCTTCGATTGGCAGCGCATGCTGCTGGACGATCTTCCATTGCTGTTCATCGCAGAAGTAGTGCTGCGGGCGTTTTTTGCTTTCGTTGCGGTGTTTCTGTTTCTGAAAATCAGCGGACGCCGGGGTATTCGGCAGCTATCGCTATTCGAGCTGGTGGTGATTCTCACACTGGGGTCTGCAGCAGGCGACGTCTCCTTCTATGAGGACGTGCCGCTGCTACCCATTGCGGCCGTGTTCGCGACCCTGCTACTGCTCTACCGGCTCACCGTCTTGATCATGACGCGCAGCGAGCGGTTGTCCAAATGGATGGAAGGCGAACCGGTCACTATCATCGAGAATGGCCTGTACGAATTGCACAGCCTGAACCAATTGAACATCTCGTCCGATGAGTTCTTCATGGAATTACGTCAGCAAGGTGTTGAACACCTGGGCCAGGTGCGACTGGGCATTCTCGAGACCGATGGAGAAGTCAGCCTCTATTTCCACGAAGCCGAGTCGGTGCGCCCCGGCCTGTCCGTGCTGCCCAAACAATTTCGGTCGATTTATCGGCAGGTGCCCTCCAGTGGGATGTACGCCTGCATGCGTTGCGGATATCCGCAGATTATCGAAACGCAGCAGGAGGCCACTTGTCCTCGTTGTCACCACCAGTATTGGAGCATTGCGTTGAGCAACCCACGCGTGCGCTGACCTGCGGCGCGAACCCCCTCCCCTTGCATCGGTCACTAATAGAGACGGGCGCCGCGCTGCCCCTTGCCACGGCTGCCTTCTATTCCGCGATCCAGGAGCGTTCACATGATAGGCGACTACTCTTCGATAAATGACCATCTGGAAGCTGCACGCAGGCTCGCTGACAGCGCTGAAACCAAGGCGGACCCTGCCATCTATCGGGAAGCGATCGACGAACTGGTAGCCGCGATACGGTTACTGATGCGCAACAGCCCGGAAAGCGAAGACTGACCGTAAACCTCTTACTCGCCATCACGAGACGCGGGTTCATTCTGAAACGGGAGCGCGCAGACCGGATCGGTCTGCGCCATCAGGCTGTGCGTACCTCGAGGTGTTTCGCATGCTGATTGATCAGGGCGGTGGAACTGCTCCGCCATTGGCAGCAGGTACTCGTCCGATACCGACGGACGAGCGATCCGATACAGGCACGGCTCTGTGTCCTCCGCTTCCGGCCGATCTTCATTACGTTGACGATCACAGCCCTGGACTCAGTCGGCGAATATTGAGGGGCAAATATGCCTACTTCCTGCCGACCGGGGAGCGCATTCGCGACGCGGCAGAGATCTCCCGGATCAACAAGTTGGCCATTCCTCCAGCTTATACCGATGTCTGGATCTGCACCGATCCGCAGGGACATCTACAGGCTACCGGACGCGATGCCCGCGGTCGCAAGCAATACCGCTATCACCCCCGCTGGCGGGAAGTCCGGGACACCACCAAATATGAACGTCTTCTGGCATTCGGTGCAGCATTACCTAAGTTGCGAGCCCGCCTGGAGGAACATCTGGCCCTGCGCGGACTGCCGCGAGAGAAGGTCATGGCGCTGGTCGTGCAACTGCTCGAATCGACATTGATTCGTGTTGGCAACTCGCGCTATGCACGGGAAAACCGCTCCTATGGCCTGACTACATTGCGTACGCGTCATGTGGATGTGCACGGCGCCGCGATCCGCTTCCAGTTTCGAGGCAAGAGCGGTGTAAAGCATCAGGTCACGCTGAAAAATCAGCGCCTGGCGCGGATCATGCGCCGCTGCATGGAGCTGCCCGGGCAGCATCTTTTTCAGTACCTGGACGAAGAAGGCTTACGCCGCCCGGTGAGCTCGAGTGACGTGAATCAGTTTATCCAGGACATGACCGGAGGTGACTTCACCGCCAAGGACTACCGCACCTGGGCCGGTAGCGCCCTAGCCTTGGAATACCTGCGCAAGCGTGAGTGGCAACCAAACACGGTCGCCCGTCGCAACTTGGTCGAGACGGTTACCCAGGTGTCCCGCCAGCTTGGCAACACCCCGGCCATTTGCCGCCAGTGCTACATCCACCCCGACGTACTACAGGCCTTCACTTCGGGGGAACTCGCCCAATTGCCCAAGGCTAGAAAGCGCAAATGGCTGAGCAGCGAGGAGGCCACCTTGTTGAGCTTTTTGGCCGAGCGCAATCCCACCTGACGGCTTCGAACCGTGATCAGCGGAAAAGCGACACTTGATTGCGACCCGCCGATTTCGACCTATACATCGCGCTGTCAGCCCGCTCGATTAGTTGCGCATAGCCACTGGTGGGCTGACTGAGATCTGCGATACCGAGACTGACGCTAAAACGAATGCTTTGCCCTTCATGAAAGACTTCATGCGCCTCGATAGACTGCCGCAACCTTTCCGCGAAGGTCACCGCCCCCTCGCTGTCCGTATCCGGCAGCAACACCACGAACTCCTCACCGCCGTAGCGCCCCGCAATGTCGGCGTCTCGCATGCTTTGCCGGATGAGCTCGGCGGCCTGCTGAATGACCGCATCGCCCGCCTGGTGGCCATAGGTGTCATTGATCCGCTTGAAGTGATCTATATCGAACATCACCAGTGCGGCATTACGGTCGTAACGCCGGTGCCGGGCATAGTCCTGACGCAGCATTTCTTCCCAATGGCCGCGGTTGAACAAGCCCGTCAGGCGATCCGTGCTGGATAACCGCTGCAGCTCCAGGTTGGCCGCCTGTAGCTGGCGGCGGTTGATGGCCACATCGGTGACGTCGTAGATGATCAGGCAAATCTGTTCGATGTTTCCGCTGAGTCCCTTCAACGGCATCAGCGTGGTGTTTTGGTACATGAAGTCTTCCAGCCCTGTGATCGGCTGGTAATTCTTGAACCGTAACAAATAGGGGCGTTGCTCCCAGATGGTGAACGATGGTGTGCCAAGCGTGGCAACGTTCTCCACCTTGCGCCGAAACCACTGCTCATCGACTTCGGGAAACAGCTCGAAAAAAGATTTTTCTCTCGCCTCTTCAGGCAACCGTCCGGAGCGGTTTTCCATGAAGGTATTCCACACATCGATGCGGTATTCGCGATCCAGGACCACAACACCGACGTCGATGCTCTGGACGATCGCCAGAAGCCAATGAAGTTCGCTCAGATTCATCGAGTCGGACATGCTCAGTCCATCAGGTAGGCGAGTTTGCGAGACAGCAGCTCAACCGAGTCTTCGGTGAACAGCAACAATAGATCGAAATGGACATCATGACCTTCCAGGCTGTAGCTGATTTCCACCGCAAGGGTGTTTTTCCAACGCTGGCTATTGAGGCGGATGAGCTCGTCGATCGACGCGTGCTGGCCCAGCACCTGCGGATGCCCCTGGGAGAACACCACGTCAATTTGATCAGCGATGCCGCTGAGGCATGCACTGATCAGCAGGCTGGATAGATCCAGCAGCATTTCCAGTTCAAGGTAGTCCTCTGCGCGCATCAGGCGCGCCATATCGGCCACTTCCGAGTCATGAAAGATCAGCAATGCCTCACCGGCGATTCCGCCGCCAATATAACCCTGGCAAACCGCGGTCAGTTTGTCTCCTTGGGCCGCATCGGCAAGCGCCATGTGCAACTCACCGACCTCAAGGATGTTCACGTTGGGAATCGGTAGCTGGACAAAAACCCCAAGCACCTTTGCAAGCAGCGCAGCCGCGCGCCCCATCGCAACGTTCACCACCTCGCGGAAGGCATCACGAAACGGGATGGGCCCTGCCGTTCTCTCACCCAGCGCTGGCAACTCGTTACCCACAACCCCCAGACTGGCCAGGGTCTGTCGCAAATGCGTCGGGTCTGCGGGTTTGCGAATGAACGCCAGCGCTCCCAGCTCCAGCACCCGCCGTACAGCCTCTTCCTGCACATCCGCCGAGACCACAATGACCTTGCAGTCAAGTTGCTCATCACGAAGCGCAGCAAGCACCTGGTAGCCGTCCACATCCGGCATGGTCAGGTCGAGTAGCAGCACATCGATACCGCCCTCGCGTATGCGCTCAAGGGCCTCGCCACCGCCTCCCGCCTGACGGATATCCAGCGGCCAGGCAGCCGGCAGCGCACGCAGCAATTGCTTGCGCGCCAGGTTCGAATCATCGCAAATCAACAGGGAAACGGCAGACATGCAGCGCTCGCTCACTTAGCCAGGCATCAGGAACCTGGACAGCTTATCTCAGCAAACGGTCGCTGGGGTGATGTCAGAAAACTATAATGGCACTTTGCCCAAACAGTGGCTGAAACAGCCATCGTTTGGGCAATTACAGCCTAGTAGTAGGCGTTATCCCGATTGGTGTGATCGGTCACGTCGCGCACACCCTTGAGCTCAGGAATTCGTTCCAGCAGCGTCTTTTCGATGCCTTCCTTGAGCGTAACGTCAGCCTGGCCACAACCCTGACAACCGCCACCGAACTGCAACACCGCAACCCCCTCGTCGACCACATCGATCAACGTGACCTGGCCACCGTGACTGGCGAGCCCCGGATTGATTTCGGTCTGCAGATAGTAATTGATGCGCTCGTTCAGCGGGCTGTCTTCATTGACCATCGGCACCTTGGCATTCGGTGCTTTGATCGTCAGCTGTCCCCCCATGCGATCAGTGGCGTAATCCACCAGTGCGTCTTCCAGAAAGGGTTCGCTGACACTATCGATCCAAGCGGTAAAACGCTTCAGCGCGACGGCAACGTCATCCGGCTTTTCTTCGCCAGGCTTGCAATAGGCGATGCAGGTTTCCGCATAGGGCGTGCCGGGCTGAGTGATGAAGACCCGGATGCCGATGCCTGTGGTGTTCTGCTTTTCAAGCAGATCCGCCAAGTAATCGTGTGCAGCTTCGGTAATGGTAATGGCGCTCATGGGAACTCCTCTCAGACATGAGGGGCAGTGTACGCCAACCCTCTCTGCGGATAAAGTCCCAGTGTTTTAGTAGGAAATAGAAATCTACGGGCTAGAGGTCCTGAAACTGTTCATGCCCAGGCCACCCGTCTCGACTGGATCGGCTTCGGACAGGTAACTACCCAGATCATTGAGTACTGCCAAAAGCCTGAATGATCGCGCCGAATGCCCTTAAACATTCGACGACTCGCTCGAACGCTGCGTGATCCTTCGCCCCTTCATATACACCGACGAACCGTCGGCATTTCCTCAGCCGGCAAGCTAAGCATTACAAAAGCGGGACACCCGTTAACGGACATCAGGAGTACCGCTTCCGAGAAATTAAACCAGTTAGCGACTATGAATACTGCTCATACAAAAGCGTCAATGATCAAAAAGCATGCAGCTTTGCTATTATTCGCGGTCCTCGCAACCAGTTCCAGGTAGTCCCCATGCTCGACCGCAACGTCCGTCTCCAGGCACTCCAGCAGGCCCTCAAGGAGCGCATCCTGATTCTCGACGGCGGCATGGGCACCATGATCCAGAGCTACAAGCTGGAGGAGTCCGACTACCGCGGCGAGCGCTTCGCCGACTGGCCGCAGGATCTCAAAGGCAACAACGACCTCTTGATCCTTACCCGGCCGGACGCCATCAGCGCCATTGAAAAAGCCTACTTCGATGCTGGTGCGGATATCGTCGAAACCAACACCTTCAACGCCACACGCGTGTCCCAGGCAGATTACGGCATGGAAGAGCTCGTCTACGAGCTTAACGTCGAAGGCGCCCGCCTCGCCCGCGAGGCTGCCGATGCCAAGACCGCCGAGACGCCGGACCGCCCGCGATTCGTCGCCGGCGTACTCGGCCCGACCAGCCGTACCTGCTCGCTATCACCGGACGTGAACAATCCCGGCTACCGCAACGTCACCTTCGACGAGCTGGTTGAGAATTACACCGAAGCCACCCGCGGCCTCATCGAAGGCGGCTCGGACCTGATTCTGATCGAGACCATCTTCGATACGCTCAACGCCAAAGCCGCGATTTTCGCCGTTCAGGAAGTCTTCGATGAAATCGGCTTCGAGCTGCCGATCATGATTTCCGGCACCATCACCGATGCGTCGGGCCGGACGCTTTCCGGGCAAACCACCGAGGCCTTCTGGAACTCGGTACGCCACGCCAAGCCAATCTCCGTCGGACTTAACTGTGCCTTGGGTGCGAAAGAGCTGCGTCCGTACCTGGAAGAGCTGTCGAACAAGGCTGAAACCCACGTGTCGGCTCACCCCAACGCCGGCTTGCCGAACGCCTTTGGTGAATACGATGAGAGCCCTGCGGAAATGGCGTCGGTCGTGGAGGAATTTGCTGCCAGTGGCTTTCTCAATATCGTTGGCGGTTGCTGCGGCACTACGCCTGCTCACATCGAAGCCATTGCCAAGGCTGTAGCCAAATACGCACCGCGCGCGATACCGGACATACCCAAGGCCTGTCGCCTGTCGGGCCTCGAGCCCTTCACCATTGATCGCAGCTCACTGTTCGTCAATGTCGGCGAACGGACCAACATCACCGGTTCCGCCCGTTTCGCCCGCCTGATCCGAGAAGACAACTACACCGAGGCTCTGGAAGTCGCCCTGCAGCAGGTGGAAGCCGGCGCCCAGGTGATCGACATCAACATGGACGAGGGCATGCTGGATTCGAAGAAGGCCATGGTGACCTTCCTCAATCTGATCGCTGGCGAACCGGACATCTCCCGCGTGCCGATCATGATCGACTCCTCCAAGTGGGAAGTGATCGAAGCCGGCCTCAAGTGCATCCAGGGCAAGGGCATCGTCAACTCCATCTCCATGAAGGAAGGCGTCGAGGCGTTCAAGCATCATGCCCGCCTGTGCAAGCGCTACGGCGCCGCGGTGGTGGTGATGGCCTTCGACGAAGCCGGCCAGGCCGATACGGCAGCCCGCAAGCGTGAGATCTGCCAACGCTCCTACGACATCCTCGTGGACGAAGTGGGCTTCCCGCCGGAAGACATCATCTTCGACCCGAACATCTTTGCAGTCGCCACCGGCATCGAAGAGCACAACAACTACGCCGTGGACTTCATCGAAGCCTGTGCCTATATCCGCGACCACCTTCCCTACGCCCTGACCTCGGGCGGCGTGTCGAACGTATCGTTCTCGTTCCGCGGCAACAATCCGGTGCGCGAAGCGATTCACTCGGTCTTCCTCTACTACGGGATCCAGAACGGTCTGACGATGGGTATCGTCAACGCCGGACAGCTGGAAATCTACGACGAGATCCCGAAGAAGCTGCGCGATGCCGTCGAGGACGTGGTGCTCAACCGTACGCCCAACGGCACCGAGGCGCTGCTGGCGATTGCCGACGAGTTCAAGGGCGACGGTAGCGTCAAGGAAGCAGAGACCGAGGAATGGCGCGGTTACACCGTCGAGAAGCGGCTGGAGCACGCGTTGGTCAAAGGCATCACGACTCACATCGTTCAGGACACTGAAGAGTTCCGCCAGCAATGCGCGCGCCCCATCGATGTGATCGAAGGCCCATTGATGAGCGGCATGAACGTCGTCGGCGATCTGTTCGGTTCCGGCAAGATGTTCTTGCCGCAGGTGGTCAAGTCAGCCCGTGTCATGAAACAGGCCGTGGCGCACTTGATCCCCTTCATCGAAGCCGAGAAAGGCGACAAGCCCGAAGCCAAGGGCAAGATCCTGATGGCCACGGTCAAGGGCGACGTCCACGACATCGGCAAGAACATCGTCGGCGTGGTGCTCGGCTGTAACGGCTACGACGTGGTCGACATGGGCGTCATGGTGCCGGCAGAGAAGATCCTGCAAACCGCCATCGCCGAGAAGTGCGACATCATCGGCCTGTCCGGCCTGATCACCCCGTCGCTGGACGAAATGGTCCACGTCGCGCGAGAAATGCAGCGCCAGGATTTCCACCTGCCGCTGATGATCGGCGGTGCGACCACCTCCAAAGCGCACACGGCGGTCAAGATCGATCCGCATTACAAGAACGATGCCGTTGTCTATGTGACCGACGCTTCGCGTGCCGTAGGTGTGGCTACAACCCTGCTCTCGAAGGAACTGAAGCCGGTCTTCGTGCAGAAGACTCGGGACGAATACGCGATGATCCGCGAGCGCACCGCCAACCGCAGCGCTCGCACCGAACGCCTGACTTATCCCGAAGCCATCGCCGTCAAACCCAAGTTTGACTGGGCGGAATACTCGCCGGTCAAGCCTACGTTCACCGGTCGTAAGGTGCTGGAAGACATCGATCTGCGCACCCTGGTTGACTACATCGACTGGACGCCGTTCTTCATCTCCTGGGATCTGGCGGGCAAGTACCCGCGCATCCTTGAGGACGAGATCGTCGGCGAAGCGGCCACCTCGCTGTTCAACGACGCCCAGGCGATGCTCACCAAGCTGGTCGACGAAAAGCTGATCAAGGCCCGCGCCGTGTTTGGCTTCTGGCCGGCCAACCAGGTCGACGAAGACGATATCCAGGTCTATGGCGACAGCGGCGAGGCCCTCGCGACACTACATCATCTTCGTCAGCAGACAGTGAAAACTGACGGCAAGCCGAACTTCTCGCTCGCCGACTTCGTCGCACCGAAGGACAGCGGCATGACCGACTACGTGGGCGGGTTCATCACCACCGCGGGCATCGGTGCCGAGGAAGTGGCCAAGGCCTATCAGGACGCCGGTGATGACTACAACTCGATCATGGTGAAGGCGCTCGCCGATCGCCTCGCCGAAGCCTGTGCCGAATGGTTGCATCAGCAGGTGCGCAAGCAATGGTGGGGCTACGATCCGGAGGAACAGCTGAATAACGAAGAGCTGATCAAAGAGCAATACAAGGGCATCCGCCCTGCCCCCGGCTATCCTGCCTGCCCCGACCACACCGAAAAAGGCACGCTGTTTCAGCTACTCGATGCCGACGGAGTCAGCCAGGTCACTCTGACCGAGCATTACGCCATGTTCCCGACGGCTGCTGTCAGCGGCTGGTATTTCGCCCATCCTCAGGCGCAATACTTTGCAGTTGGCAAGATCGACAAGGACCAGGCCGAGAGCTACAGCAAGCGCAAAGGGCAGGATCTTGCCGTAACCGAGCGCTGGCTGATGCCAAACCTGGGCTATGATGCCTGAGAAAAGCACTGCGCCAGTCGAAGGGCGCGGTGCTGTCAACGACGGCGGCCGGATTCCCCGGGCCGCCTGCCATGCCCCAATGCTCCAGTCGCAGACGCATCAACCGAGAACCGCACGCTAGTGCTCGGCAAGCCAATGCTCGAAGGCTTCCGCGCGCAAGGGCATCGAGAGCAGATAGCCTTGGGCCTCATCACAGCCGATAGTTCTCAGTAGGTCATAGACTTCGACCTCTTCAATACCCTCGGCGACGACGCTATAACCCAGGTCATGAGCCATGTTCACCATCGACTTGACCAGGGTCTGGCTGCGCATGCGCTGGCCAAGCGAGGTGATGAAGGAGCGATCTATCTTGACCACCTGCGCGGAGATCTTCTGCAGGTAGGACAGGCTACTGTAGCCGGTTCCGAAATCGTCGATTGCAATGCTGATGCCCGCCGCCTGCAGGGCAGCCAGCTGGCTGGATGCGGCGGAGCTATTGCTGATCAACGCGCTTTCGGTAAGTTCGAGTTCGATAGTTGAAGCTGACAGATTTCGCTCTGCAAGCGCTGCGATCAGACTATCTGTAAAATCCGTTTCCTCAAGGTTCAGCGCCGTTACGTTGATCGAAATACAGAGTTTCAGCCCCTTGGCTTGCCAGCGTGCGGCCTGATCCACGGCAGTAGCAATGACCCATGAGGTAAGCGGCCTCGCCAACCTCGTCTGTTCAATCAGCGGAATAAACTCTACGGGTGAAATATTTCCCAGCAGAGGATGCTCCCAGCGGATCAGCGCCTCGGCTCCCACGCATACACCGGTTTTTATGTCGACTCGCGGTTGGTACTCGAGTCGCAACTGCCCAGCCTGTGTCAACGCCGTACGGAAGTCTGCAAGCAGCAGGAAACGCCGCTGATGAAGCGCGTCCGTCTCGCTTGAGTACAACCCAACCCCTGTGTCGTCCTGCCGGGCGTCCTGACACGCGCAGTGAGCTATACGCAATGCGTCCTCGGCCAATCGCTCACCCAGCCGGAACGGCGCAACGCCGATGGCGGGCCGCATCATCATCGATGCCGAATCATCTGGCGCGAGCGCGGCAAGTTCGGCGCGCCAGGCAGATGCGAGACGAACCGCTTCGTACTCATCACTTGCTTCAATAACGTGCACGAATTGGCAGGGACTCACACTGTAAAGCCGGACACCCGCAGGTAGTGATCGCTGTAGGTGAGAGGCAGCTGACCTGACAAGCTTGTCCAGAAACGCAGGCCCCATGACCCGCTGTATCGAAATCATCTGCGCGACATCCACCAGGTCGGTATAGAAGGCGAACAGGTGTGTGCCCGGCCGGTCACGGCCAAGGTCTTCCAGGTCCTCCAGGAACTGGCTGCGGTTGGCCAGACCGGTCAGCGGATCCACCCGGCCATAGGCGTGCTGCATCTCGATCTGAGCCATGACCATCGACGCCATGTCGCGCAGAACGGACTGTTCCTGCTCGGTAATCCCCCGGGGCTCGGTGCCGAGCACACACATAGCGCCGAGGGTGTAGCCGTCACGCGTCACCAGTGGAGCGCCGGCATAAAAGCGGATACCCGATTGCGCAAGAATACTGTCGCAGTAATACGGCGAAGCCAGCAGATCGGTGATCACCAGCATTCCCGAACTGTCAGCAACCTCACCGCAGCAGGCCTTGAACCTTGGAATCTCGGTGTGCGCGACACCGACGCGGGACTTGAACCACTGGCGGTCGCTATCGGTCAGGGAAACCGCAGCGATTGGTAGGCTGAACAGTTGGCTGGCCATTCGAGTGATTCGATCGAAGCTTTCACTCGGCGCGGTATCCAGAAGATTCAATTGCTTCAAAGCAAACAGCCGCTCTTGCTCGTAAGACGTCATGACCAGCATCAACTCCGAAGACATTAAAACAAATCACAACAGCACGGACGCGCCAGTGTGGCATCAGCTTGCGATATGGGTAGCTTAGAGGGCTCGGGGTTCGACCGGGCGCGGTTGGGTACGCTCAGCGTGCGCTCGTTTAACGGCAGCAATATCGCGGCGCTTTACGACCACCTGTCGCCTTTTTATAAGCACTATCAACACCCGAGCGACGATGGTCGTCTGGCTCGCGCTCGCCTATCCGGTTTAAATAGATCCCCTGCGTGACCGGGCAGCGCTCGGCTCGCCACACTCCCCTCCGGATGACGAAACCATGCCAAGCGACATGATCTACCTGCTCGATCAACTTGAAATTGCAGACATGCTGGAAATCGATGGCCTGCATGCCTGGCAGTTCGAGCTTAACGATGCCCTTCTCGACCGAGCTGACGCCGCCGCCGAAGCAGAGCTGGCATTCGAGAGCGAGGACACCGTGGTCACCATCGAAGGACTCGATGGTCGTGAACGACGGGTATGGCGCTTTAGCTACAACCAGGTCATGGAGGCGACCTATCTCGAAGCGGACAATGCATGGTTACTGGACGAAGGCAAACATCACCTGCGCTGTCTCGGAGCGGTAACCGTTAGCGAAGACATCTGAGGCGCATGCCAAGCCCGACAAGCCGCCACCTATTGCTTCAGTGCTCGTATGCCGCTTTGGCGCCAGCCTTGTCCTTCGAAACGTCAGCGGTGCTGACGTAAGCGGCTGCCCGATGGTCGCGGCACGCGCTTGCCAGTCAGCCTTCGCGTGCGCCACGCCGTAGCAGCAACGCGATGGCCAGCAACACCAGCAGACTGCCCGGCAGCCAATGCCAACCGATACGCTGTGGCTGTGTGAAGAACAGCAACAGCATCGACACGAACGGCACCAGGTAGCTGTACGCAGTGACGGCACCCGGCGTCAGCACGGCCGTGGCCCGCTGCTGCAGGAAGAAGGTCATGCCGCTGGAGAATACGCCCAGGTAGATAACCAGCATTACGTCCCGCAGATCCATCCGCAACAGCGCCGTCGGCTGCTCCCAAATGAATCCGAACATTGCGATCAGAACGGCACCCATCAGCAGGCTCCAGAACGTCCGCAAGCCGGCCTGCTGGGCCAATATGCCGCGCTGTAGCCCCCATTTGCTCAGCACCGGGTACAACGCCGAGGCAATACAGCCGAAGAAGAACGCCAACTCGCCAAGACCGAACTTCAATTCGGCGAGGTCTCCATTGTTTTCGGCCACCGCCAGACCCAAGGCTCCGAATGCACCCAGTGCCAGGATCGCCAGCAGCCGACCCGCAGGCTGTTCGACACCTAAGCCGCGGCCGATGCAATAAGCCAGCAGCGGCACACTGACGAACAAGGTTGCCATCGACAGGGCACTGACACGGTGCGCGGCCCAAAACATTGTGCCAAAGAAACCGGCCAGGCTCAGGCCCATCAGCGCATACAGGAGCAGCCCCGGCAGGCTTGGCCAACGCTCGTCCTGGCGCAACAGCAGAGGCAACAATGCCAGGGCGGCAATGCTGAAACGGATGGCGGTTAGTAGCAACGGCGGCAAGCCTTCGCTCATCAGCCCCACCGCGGGAAACGACAGACCAACGAATAATGCCCAGAGCAGCATGCCCAGGTGGGCACGAGTGGTGCCACGCTTCGCCTCAGTCATCGCCCTGCTCCTCCAGTGTCCGCAGTAGTACGCGCAGCCCGCTCGCCAAGACCTGTCTTTGCCCCTTATTGAGCGGCGCCTGGATGCCTTCCAGGGTCGCCAGATACTCATCCAGGCAGCCGAGCAATACGGTCCGCCCCTCATTGGTGAGGCGTATCAACAGGCTGCGACGATCGGCCGGGTTGGCGACACGCTGGATCATTCCCGCCGCTTCGAGGCGATCAAGCCGGTTGGTCATGGCACCTGAACTGAGCACGGCGGCGTGCCGCAGCGCGTTCGGTGTGAGCCCTTGCGGTTGGCCGCTGCGAAAGAGCGTCGCGAGCAGATCGAACTCGCCATCATGCAGGCCGTGCTTGCGAAATACCGCGGCGATTCGTCGGTTAAGGAATTTGGAAAGTCGATACACACGCGTAAAGATTGCCATCGGCGATGCGTCGCCTTCGGGGCGGACGTTTTGCCATTGAGCGAGCACGCCATCGACATGATCGCCGCCTTCAGGCTTACGCATAAGTATCTCCAGAAAAAGAATCTCCACATCAAGCTAATTACACGAAGAACGAAAGGCAAGCGATAACGCCGCAGGCAGTGTCTGATCGACGATTGACCTTGGATCAGCCAGAAACCGGGCGGCAGCCGAGGCTGCGCGGCCGGATGGGCAGATTACTTCAGTTCGGACGGGGAATTGCGAACGATCTTGATCGAATGTGTAAGCGTCGGCTTACGAGTGACACTGATAGCCTTACGCGTCACCGTGTCAATGGTGATATTCCAGAAGCCTGTGTTAGGGACTTTGATCTTCGCTGGAAATTTGTCGAAAGCGCCGCCGTGATACGCGTGACGGCCGCCATTCTTGAAGCTGCGGAAATTCTTGTCGTTCATCAGACGGATATTGCAGGGCTGCGAACATTCAATGATCACGAAGTCATCTTCGTTGAGGTGTTCACGCTGGTGAATGAACTTCATGTACCGCTCCGGACCGCATTGCTGGCAAAAACGAACATTAACATGAGCACCGCAGGGTTGGATGCGCCGAGATGAGGTCCGCTGGTAATCCGGGGATGATTCGCGCCGTATCTTGCTAGTGACTCGGCTTATCGATCGACCGCAACGATACCCTTTCGTCCTATGGCAAGAGTAAAAGACAGGTGCGCCGCGAGCGAATTCAGCAACCGGACAGCCATCGTTACTGGCGCCGGCACTGATCTCGGCGAAGCAATCGCCGAGCGACTCTCTGCCGCCGGTGCGAACGTGGTTCTTGCTAACCGGCATCTCGAGCCGGCGCGTGACGGGGCGGCACGACTGGACCCTACTGGTGAACGAACCCTGGCGATAGCAACTTGGAGGGGTGCACTTCGCCGTGAACAATGCGGGCATTACAGGTCCGTATGGAACATCCGCCTCGGAGCTGGATATCGACACGTGGCATGACGTCATAGAAACCGAGCTGAGCGGTGTGTACTGTGGGCTCAAGTTTCAGGTAGCTGCCATTGTCGCCGGCGGCGGCGGCGGCGGCGGCGGGGCGGCGGCGGCGGCGGCGGCGGCGCGATCGTCAACATGTCTTTGGCCAATGGAGTCGTCGGGATTGCCGGACTGTCCGCCTATATAGCTGCAAGCACGGAATCATAGGCCTGACGAAATCGGTCGCTCTTGAAACTGCCGCGTAAGGCATGCGCGTCTGCGCTGTTGCCCTAGTCATGTCGAGACTCCGCGTATTCGCGAGGCTGGCGACGAACTATTGCGCACGATGGCAATGGCCCACCCGTTGGGACGCACCGCAACGCGAGCGGAAGTTGCAGATCTTGTCGCGTACCTGCTTTCTGACCGGGCCGCTTTTATCCCGGGCAGCGTTCATCTTATCGAAGGTGGCTACACCGCACGCTAGCTAATTCAAACCGGCAACACCATGTAGGAACGGGCGGGCAGCTTCTGCGCGTAATTTTTACAATGCGCCAGCATAATCTCGTTCCGCGCCCTGGCGCCCAGCTTAACTCTCGATCAAGGACACCCGCATATGTCTGCGGCGCCCCTCTCAATGGATGCCACATCGCCCGTCGCACGTCGCGCGACTCGGGTCGGTTTCTTCATGGCCGGATTCGGTCTGTCCGTGTGGGCGCCGCTGGTGCCCTATGTGCGCGAGCACATCGAGATGAGCGATGCCCTGTTCGGCACGCTGCTGCTGTGCATCGGTATCGGCTCGTTGACCTGGATGCCTTTGTCCGGATTGTTGGTGACCCGGTATGGCATCCGCCCAGTGGTGCTGTCCAGCCTGGTGCTATTGCTTTTTGCGCTGGCCGCAATGGCGCTGACCGAATCGATCTGGGTCCTCGCCTTGGCGTTGTTCTGTTTCGGTGGCAGCCTTGGGGTAATCGATGTAGTGCTCAATATTCAGGGTGTGCTGATCGAACGCGGCACCGGCAAGCGTTACATGTCTAACTTTCACGGCATGTTCAGCCTGGGATCGATCTGCGGTGCGCTAGCACTCACCGGCGCGTTGACCCTGGGCCTCGCACCGGCGACTGGCACGCTGTTGATGATTACTGCAATCGCTTTTGCCAACCTTACCGTGGCATCCGGATTTCTACGGGACAGGGCGCCGGGCGGCGGGGTCGCTCTCATCCGACCTACCGGCACGGTGCTGCTGGTGGGCGCCCTGTGTTTCGTTGTGTACCTGGCCGAGGGTGCAGTGCTGGACTGGAGCGCGCTCTACCTCACCGAGCATAAGGCATTGGAAACCGCCAAGGGAGGCCTGGGTTACGCAAGCTTCGCCTTGATGGTAACCGTCGGCCGTTTCGCCGGAGCGCCTGTGGTAAGCAGCTTGGGGACTGCGCGGATAATCGGTCTTGGCGGCCTGTTGGCGGGGTTTGGCATCGGCCTGAGCATCCTGACCGAGCATTGGGGATTCGCCCTCCTCGGTTACGGCTTGTGTGGCCTGGGCTGCGCTAACGTCTCACCGGTATTGATTTCTTCCTTGAGCCGACAGCACGACATGCCGGTGCATCAGGCCATCACCGCGGCGACCACTATTGGCTTTGCTGGCGTGCTTGCCGGCCCGGCCATGATCGGCGTGATCGCTCACTATGGTTCGCTGACGCTCGCTTTTGGCCTGCTCGCGCTGCTGTTGTTCGGGCTCGCCCTGGGCAGTCGTCGCTTCAAGGAGTGAGAGTCGCCGGGTCGGAGCCTGGCAATCTTCACTCGCTACAGACCGGGCCTCGGCCTTTGGCTAGAATGCGCGCCCTATGCGTATTCAAGACATTCATCAGCAGCTCAGCGAGATCGGCGCCAAGCCCGTCCATATCGGTAGGGTTACGCGCGCGTGGCTCAAGGGACAAGCGCTGGATGCCGGAACCCGCCACCAGAAAACCGAGGACTTTCTGCCTCTATCAGTGCGCAACGGGCTGCCTGCGGTCAGCGACTCCCTAGACGGGCTGGTACGGCTTCGTTCCGAACACCCGGGAGCCGATGGCTCCGCTCGCTTGTTGGTGGAGCTGGCGGACGGGCAGATGGTCGAGAGCGTGCTCTTACCTCGCGATGGGCTCTGCGTGTCGAGCCAGGTCGGTTGCGCGGTCGGTTGCGTGTTCTGCATGACGGGCAAAAGCGGCCTACTGCGCCAACTCGGCAGCGCCGAGATCGTCGCCCAGGTTGCTCTTGCCAGACGCTTTCGTTCGGTAAAGAAGGTGGTGTTCATGGGCATGGGCGAGCCCGCGCACAACCTGGACAATGTGCTCGACGCCATCGATCTGCTGGGCACCGACGGAGGCATAGGTCACAAGAACCTGGTGTTCTCCACGGTCGGCGATCCACGCGTGTTCGAGCGTCTACCGCGCCAGAAAATCAGGCCCGCGCTAGCACTTTCGCTGCACACGACCGACGCCGCCTTGCGGCGCGAACTGCTGCCGCGCGCACCGGTGCTCGACCCCGCCGAGCTGGTCGAGTTGGGCGAAGCCTATGCGCGTCTGGTCGACTATCCGATCCAATATCAATGGACGTTGCTCAAAGGCATCAACGATAGCCAGGACGAAATGGACGGCATTATTCGTCTGCTCAGGGGCAAGTTCGCCATCATGAACGTCATCCCTTACAACAGCCTCGACGATGATGAGTTCCAGCGCCCCGCCGCCGATCGTATTCACCAGATCATGCGTTACCTTCATCAAAACGGGGTTCTGACCAAGGTGCGCAACTCGGCGGGCCAGGACATTGATGGTGGCTGCGGACAGCTACGCGCTCGCGCCGAGCGGATCGTCCGGGCGCGGCAGAAACCAACGGAAAGATCTGCGCCAGAGCGGCTCGGCTGAACCTCCAAGCTGCCTAAGTGTCGTAGCGGACTGGCTTGTTCGAGCACAACTTCCTCCCTTAGATGATTGGCCACCATCGCGGCCTGATGCAGGCTCGCCCGAGAATCGCATGCACACACTGGCACAACTCAAAAGCGGCGACTTGATCGGTGTTATGCGCCTGGACCTGTCGGAGCAGCTGGACACCTTTCCTCGGGAGATCTTCGATCTGGCCGATAGTCTGGAAATCCTCAACCTCTCGGGCAACCGGCTCAGCAGCTTACCGACAGATCTGTGGCGACTGCACAAGCTGCGTATCCTGTTCTGCTCGGACAATGCCTTCACCGAAGTACCTGTGGCGCTCGGCATGTGCTCCAGGCTGGAGATGGTCGGGTTCAAGGCCAACCGTATCCGTCACCTGCCAGCCGAAGCGCTGCCGCCAGCGCTGCGCTGGTTGATTCTCACCGACAACCAGCTCGAATCCGTACCTGAGGAAATCGGCCGCTGCATACGGTTGCAGAAGTTGATGCTGGCCGGAAATCAGCTACGAACGCTGCCCCAATCACTGTCGCGCTGCAACCGCCTGGAGCTGCTGCGAATTGCCGCAAACCGCCTGCCTGCCCTGCCCGGCTGGCTATTGGCGATGCCTCGGCTGACCTGGCTGGCCTTTGCCGGTAATCCGTTCAGCGATGCGCTTGAGGCAGACGCCTTGGCGCAGCATCCACTGCCACCGATCGATCGCGGCCAGATCACCCTGGGTGAAGTGCTCGGTCAGGGTGCTTCGGGCGTTATCCATCGCGCCGAGTGGCTACATACAGGCCACTCGGCGCGAAGCATGGCCGCCAAGTTATTCAAGGGAACACTGACCAGCGATGGGTTGCCCCACAGCGAAATGGCCGCCTGCATCGCCGCAGGCAAACATCCCAACCTGATCCCGGTCGCCGGACCATTGGCCGAAAGCGCCGGGGCATTACCCGGCCTGTTGATGGAGCTTATCGACTCCTCATATCAGCCGCTGGCCGGCCCCCCGTCGTTCGCCAGCTGCACTCGCGACTGTTACGAGCCTGGACGACGCTTTTCCGTCGGGCAAGTGCTGGACATCGCAACAGACGTAGCCTCGGTGGTCAGCCATCTTCACCAACGAGGCATACTTCATGGCGATCTATACGGCCATAACCTGCTGGTCGATCCCCTCGCCAGGATCCTGTTGAGCGACTTTGGCGCGGCGTCCTTTTATGAGCCGCAAAGCGCACAAGGCCAGGCGCTGCAGCGCCTCGAGGCGCGGGCATTCGGTTGTCTGCTTGAAGAACTGCTGGACCGCTGTGACGCTACCGCTGAGGATCCAAGCTTCCGAGCGCTTTGCGCACTGCAGCGACGCTGCATGCTCGATGCTCCTGCGCAACGGCCTGCGTTCAACGAGTTGAAGCACGGATTGGAAACAATCAGCCGGGCATGCCCCGTTCCGGCCAGTTAGTTGCATGAGTGGCTATCTATTCACTGCAGCGACGGCGACCTGACGCTATGCCTCTTTCCGATCCCAGCTTCGACGACAACCTCGACCGCTTTCCCGCCACTGACGATGCCGCAACCCTCGAACATGACCCATTCATCATCGGGCTGAAACAACGGTTACCCGAGGAGCTTCGAGAGAGCTTCACCGATCAGCAACTGGCGGGGCTTCGCAGCGCTTTTGCCACACGCTCATGGGCACGGCACAAGGTCGACCTACGTGGCACTTTCAGGCTATGGAGCAACCAGTACTATTTCGTCCTGGTTGGCGGGCGCAACAAGCGCAACCTGTCTCGCGGACAGCGCAACCTGTCGCTGGCGGCAAAGGCCGGTGCGATCACCTTGTTCCTGTTCTTTTCGGTGCTACTGGGTTTGGTCGTGTTGTATTTGCTCAAGTCCGCGCTTGGTATCAATTTGCTGCCCAATTATTCGCTCGGCTTGTGGGACTGGTTCAAGGGGCATTGACCGCGCAACCGTCCCGCTTCGCTCAGACCTGGAGATTTCCGAGACGCAAGGTCGATATCGCGCGATTGACGACGACATCCCTCGCATCGCCGAATGATGACTAGACTCCTCTGCAGGCAATGGCTGCGAGGTGTCTATGAGCGACGAGCAAGAGCGGAAACCCCTTACCCTATTGCAGATGCTGCAAAGCGTCCTGGCCGGTGCACTGGGCGTGCAGAGCGGGAAAAATCGCGCGCGCGATTTCAGTCAGGGTAAGCCCAGTCACTTCATTCTATTGGGCGTAGGTTTCACGCTGGTGTTTGTATTGGTGATACTCGGCGTGGTCAAGCTGGTGCTGTATTTCGTGGGGCTGTAAACAGCCCCCTCGGCTACTGATGGCTGACCCAGAATACCGCCGTTGCGACGACTAAAACTATCAGGACGAAGATGGCGGTGGCATCCACCGTGCTGTCATTACCGCGATGATTGGAATGCTCGGACACGGCTGCTCCCCTTGTTATCGATGTTCGCATTGCTTGCAGTTAAGACCACACCGGCGACTCACTCAAGTTACCCGCTTTAAATGCCAATAAAGCGGTGCTTCGTTCTAAACATATTCCCAAACATCACTTTTGCGCATAACCGCTAGCTGGTATCGTGCCGCCCTCCCTGAATGGGTGCGCGGCCGTGCGCGCGACAAGCTGTAGACAGCCCTGAGAACAGGACATCCCATGTACGTTTACGACCAGTACGACCAACACATCATCGAGGATCGCGTCCGCCAGTTTCGCGATCAGACCCGTCGCTTTCTGGCGGGCGAACTCGGTGGCGAGGAATTCCGCCCCCTGCGCCTGCAGAACGGCCTGTACATTCAACGCTATGCGCCCATGTTGCGTATCGCGGTGCCCTATGGGTTGCTGTCTTCTACCCAGGTGCGCAAGCTGGCTGACATCGCCCGCAAGTACGACAAGGGCTATGCCCACATCAGCACCCGGACCAACGTGCAGTTCAACTGGCCGGAGCTCGAGGATGTACCGGAGATTCTCGGCGAGTTGGCGACGGTGCAAATGCATGCGATCCAGACCAGCGGCAACTGCATCCGCAACACCACTACCGACCAGTTTGCCGGCGTGGCTAAAGACGAGCTGATCGACCCGCGGCCTTGGTGCGAGATCATTCGCCAATGGTCGACCTTCCATCCGGAGTTCGCTTTCCTGCCGCGCAAGTTCAAGATCGCCGTGAACGGTGCCGCGAGCGACCGTGCCGCCATCGAAGTGCACGATATCGGCCTCGAAGCGGTGAACAACGAGGCTGGCGAGCTTGGCTTCCGCGTATCGGTCGGGGGCGGCTTGGGGCGCACGCCGATCGTGGGTAGCTTCATCAATGAATTCTTGCCCTGGCAGCATCTGCTGACCTACCTCGACGCCATCCTGCGTGTGTATAACCGCTATGGCCGTCGCGACAACAAGTTCAAGGCCCGCATCAAGATTCTGGTCAAGGCGCTCACGCCGGAAGTTTTTGCCGAGCGCGTCGAGGCCGAATGGTCCCATCTGAAAGACGGCCCTAGCACGCTGACCGAAGCCGAAGTCGAGCGCGTCAGTAAATTCTTCGTCGATCCGGCCTATAGGTCCCTGGAGGACCAGAGCGCTGCCCTCGCTCAGCTCGATACCGAACATCCCGGTTTCGCCCGCTGGCGCCAGCGCAATGTGGTGGCGCATAAGAAGTCCGGCTACGCAGCCGTCACGCTATCGCTCAAGAGCACCGGCGTGGCCCCAGGCGACGTAACTGACAAGCAGCTCGATACCATCGCCGATCTGGCCGATCGCTACAGCTTCGGTGAAGTACGCAACTCTCACGAGCAGAACATGATCCTCGCCGACGTCGAACAATTGCGGTTGTTCAAGCTGTGGAACGAGCTTCGCGAGCTTGGTGTCGCCACCCCGAATATCGGCCTGTTGACCGATATCATCTGCTGCCCTGGCGGAGATTTCTGCTCACTGGCCAATGCCAAATCGATACCGATCGCCGAGGCCATCCAGCGCCGCTTCGATGATATGGACTATCTGTTCGACATCGGCGATATCGACCTGAATATCTCAGGCTGCATGAACGCATGCGGGCACCACCACGTGGGTCACATCGGCATTCTCGGCGTGGACAAGAAAGGCGCCGAGTTCTACCAGGTTTCCCTCGGTGGCAGTTCCGGCCGTAACGCAAGCCTAGGCCAGATACTGGGCCCCTCCTTCGCTCAGGACGTTATGCCCGACGTGATCGAAAAGGTCATCGGCGTCTATGTGGAGCAACGCACAGAAGATGAACAGTTTCTCGACACCTTCCGCCGTATCGGCATCGACCCCTTCAAGGAGCGCGTCTATGCAGCGAATCATTAAGGACGGCCAGGTCATCGATGAAACCTGGCACTTGCTGCCCAAGGATGTGGGCCTTGACGGTTTGTCCAATTGTGACGATTTGATCGTGCCGTTCCAGCTGTGGCTCGATCATGCTCATGCACTGAAAGCTCGCGACGGCGGTCTCGGTGTCTGGCTGGACGCCGACGAAGCCGTAGAAGAAATTTCCGATGACCTGGAACACTTTCAGGTCATCGCGCTGAACTTTCCTGCCTTTACCGATGGGCGCCACTATTCCAGCGCACGCCTTTTGCGCGAGCGCTACGGCTACAAAGGCGAGATCCGGGCGATCGGCGACGTGCTACGCGACCAACTGTTTTATATGCGCCGTTGCGGTTTCGATGCTTTCGCCGTACGCGCCGACCGCGACCCCTATGAGGCATTGGAGGGACTGAAAGACTTCTCCGTTACCTATCAGTCCGCCGTCGATGAGCCGTTACCATTGTTTCGCCGCCGGCAGGGCTGAACGCAGGGCTCCTTGATGCAAAAAAAACCGCCTTTCGGCGGTTTTTTTATTGATACATCCAGAAATTGGGATGCTCGATCTGGGCTTCAGCCGGCTCCTTCTTGGCGAATGCTTCGATGATTTTCTCTGCTAGTGCTCTCATGACCCGTTCCTGTTGCGTTGGAGTGGCGCTAGCTTCTCTCACTCGATCAACGCAACAAAATCGGGATTAGCTATGCGATCGATAGCCGATTAACCGAAGCCGCCCAAGCAAAGGCCCCACCCCTCATTCAAGCCGCACCAGCATTCGACCGACCTGCCGGCCCGCCAGGATTCGCTCGATCGCTTCAGGCAGATCCTCCAACGAAATCTCCTGAACCAGGTCATTCAGATTCGCCAATTTCCATTGCACGGACAATCTGTCCCACATCGATGCCTTGACCACCAGAGGGATTTCTACCGAGTCGATTCCAAGCAGATTCACCCCGCGAAGAATGAACGGCATGACATTGCCCTGAAAATTCGTCCCGGCAGTCAGCCCACAGCACGAGACGCTGGCACCACGCCGCAGCGATTTGACGACGTTAAATAGAATATCGCCGCCAACAGTATCAACTGCGCCAGCCCACCGCTCCTTGAGAAGAGGCTTGTCCGCGCCCTCCTCAAGCACCCTACGCTCAATGATCTGGTCGGCACCAAGCCGGGTGAGGAAAGCGGCTTGATCGGCCTTACCGGTCACCGCAGCGACGCTGTAACCAAGACGGGACAGCAAAGCGACCGCAATGCTGCCAACGCCACCGGTAGCACCGGTCACCAGAACTGGCGCATCGGCTGCCGGCTCAAGGCCAGCCTGTTCAAGCCTGTCTACGCAAAGTGCGGCGGTCAATCCCGCCGTTCCGAGCACCATGGCTTCGCGCAAGGAAAGCCCGGCTGGACGCTTGATCACCCATGCCGCCGGCACACGAATGAACTGGCCAAAACCGCCCGCCGTGTTCATTCCAAGGTCATACCCAGTAACGATGACTTCATCGCCTTCAGAAAACTCCGAGGCGCTCGACTCGGCAACAGTGCCGGCCGCATCGATGCCTGGTGTGTGCGGAAAGTTTCGCGTAACACCGCGGTTGCCGCCGGCCGACAAGGCATCCTTGTAGTTCAGCGATGAATAGCTGACACGAATCAGTACCTCACCCGCAGGGAGTTCATCGATTCCCCTCTCGACAACACGTGTTTCGAAACGGCCATCGGCATATTCGCTGGCTTGCAGCGCCTTGAAGCTACGCATTAGTTGCTCCTTATTGCCAGAATCGCTGTTCGTTAAGGCGTGTCCAGCCCTTCAGCAAGCCGTGCTCCACGGTGGCACTCGCTGCCATGCCGAATCGCTCCGGAAGGCTTTTTTTCTCCGCGTAATGCAACTGGAACAGATCTGCCTCGCCGGCTCGGGCTGCTAGGTATTCATCGCTTGTCTTCAATTCATCAACGAGCTGCTTGCCAAGTGCCGCGATGCCCAGCCAGACCTCACCGGTGGCTACATCATCGATCGGCAGCTGCTGGCGATAGCGAGCGACGAAGTTCTTGAACAATTCGTGGGTGGTCTCCAGATCTTCCTGGAACTTCTCCCGCCCCTTGTCGGTATTTTCACCAAGGATCGTCAGGGTACGCTTGTACTCACCTGCGGTCAGCATCTCGACATCGACGTCATGCTTCTTCAGCAATCGATGGACATTGGGCAGCTGCGCAACGACCCCGATAGAGCCGAGAATCGCAAAAGGTGCGCTGAGGATCTTCTGGCCGATACACGCCATCATGTATCCGCCGCTCGCAGCGACCTTGTCGACACACACCGTCAACGGCACACCGGCATCACGAATGCGCACCAATTGCGAGGCAGCGAGTCCGTATCCGTGAACCATGCCGCCACCGCTTTCAAGGCGCAGAACGACCTCATCCTGTGGCGTGGCCAAGGTCAGCAGCGCAGTGATTTCATGCCGAAGGTTTTCGACCGCAGACGCCTTGATATCACCATCGAAATCGAGCACGAAGACCCGCGGACGGCTTTCTGGTTTTTTCTTCGCCAGCTTGGCAGCCTTGGCTTCACGCTTGCGCTGCAGCTTGAGTTGATCCTTATCGATCAGCGATTGCTCGAGACGCTCACGCATCGATTTGTAGAAATCGTTGAGTTTGTGGACTTCCAGATGCCCCCCCGCCTGCTTGCCCCTTCCGCGCCGCAGAGTGGCGAGCGCAACTAGGATCACCAGCACAGCCGCCACCAGCGTTACGGTCTTAATCAGAAAGCTTGCATAGTCAGCAAGAAATTCCACAGATCCTCCTCAGAATATCTACGTTCGCCAGCGGAAACTCGGCATGGCATAAGCGGCCAAGCATACCGATTGCACACTCACCTGAGCCAGCGAAAGCCAATTCAAACAAACGTATGATTTATCGTTGACACTCTAGGTCGATCCCCCTACCCTCGCGAAAAACAGGGTCCCGGAGCTGAACATGGGCAGTATCTACCTGATCAGACATGGTCAGGCGTCATTCGGCGCAGAAAACTACGATGTCCTGTCGCCGCTTGGCTTTCAACAGTCAGCAGCCTTGGGGGATTACCTGGAGCAACAGGGTGTTCGTTTCGACCGCTGCGTGAGCGGAGAGTTGAGCCGGCAGCGAGATACCGCACGGGCGACCCTGGCGCGGATGGGCACTCATCATCCAGAGGAGTGCCCCATCGATATTGATCCCGCATTCAATGAGTTTCGCGCCGATGAGGTAATTCGTGCGCACATGGCCGATCTGTTGGCCGTTGAGCCTGACGCGATGCAGATATTCAGCAATGCCACCAATCACCGAGCCGAATTCCAGCGCCTGTTCAGTTACGTGATTCGTCGATGGGTCTCTGGCGAGCATGAGAAAGAAGGTCTGGAAACTTGGCAAAGCTTTATTGACCGCGTCCAGGAAGGTTTGCACCGCTTGCTCGATCAGGCAAATAAAAAGGACCACATCGCCGTTTTCACGTCTGGCGGGACCATCACCGCACTGCTTCAATTGATTATCGGCGTCCCGCCTATCAAAGCATTCGAATTGAACTGGCAGATCGTCAATACCTCCTTTAGCCGCCTTAAATTCCGCGATAACGACGTGGCGCTGGCTTCGTTCAATAGCTATGCCCACCTGGAATTACTGAAGAATCCGGAGCTCGTCACCTATCGATAAGCTCCGCCCCCGACGGCAGCCCGAGGCTGCATATTTTTCCACGATAAAAGGACAATCCGATGAGCAACGTCGACGACACCATCCAGGGCATGAAGGCCAAGTTCAACCCCAGCGCTGCCGCCGGTCTGGATCTGGTTTTCCAATTCAACATCACCGACGCGGAAAATTACTATCTGGTCGTGAAGGATGGAACCTGTGATTTCCATAAGGGCGAGTCCGCCGATGCCAACGTTACGCTGATCATGGACAGCGAAACCATGCAGGGCGTCATCAGCGGCGAAACTGACGGCATGCAGGCCTTCATGGCAGGCAAGCTGCGCGCTGAGGGCGACATGATGCTTGCGCTGAAACTGAGTGAGCTGTTCCCGGCCTGATTTTGCCGAGATGCGACACAAAAAGCCGAAGTCGAACGATTTCGGCTTTTTTGTGCGCTTTTTTAATGACGTTCGAGCATAAAGCACCTTGATTACGCAGCAACACCCCGGCCAATAACGACCGTCTTTGCTTGGTGATGCCTTAGGAGCGCATTAGATTAAGGCGGTCGGATGGTCAGATGGCATTGCAGAGCACAGTCGCCACGAACCTGCTCATCAAGACATCGCTAATAAAAAAGGGACAAGCATGGCGCTTACAGATCAGACCAGCCGCATCCGTGAAGGCGAAGAACTGCCTGCCGAAGTCATCGATCGATATCTCAAAGCCCATATTCCGGGACTTGAAGGCTCCCCACATATTTCGCAATTTCCTGGCGGTGCGTCCAACCTGACCTACCTGCTGGAGTACCCGCAGCAGGAATTCGTACTACGCCGCCCACCTTTTGGTCACAGGGCCAAGTCCGCGCACGACATGGGCCGCGAATACCGAATCCTCAATCAGCTAAACGTCGGCTTTCCGTACTGCCCGAAAGCGTACGTCCATTGCACTGACGAGGCGCTTATCGGTGCCGAGTTTTATGTCATGGAGCGCGTCAAGGGCATCATCCTGCGTGAAGACATGCCGGCTGAGCTCGGATTTACGCCAGAACAGACAGCCGCGCTGTGCAAGAGCTTCATCGACAAGTTCGTCGAGCTGCACAATGTGGACTATAGCGCTTGCGGCCTAGGCGATTTGGGCAAGCCTGAAGGTTACGTGCAACGCCAGATTACCGGCTGGATCGACCGCTACGAGCGCGCCACCACACCGGATGCTCCTGGCTGGGAGCCAGTTAAAGCCTGGTTGCGAGACAAGATGCCGGCTGACCACCACAAGCCTGGCATCGTGCACAACGACTACCGCTTCGACAATGTCATTCTCAATCCTGAGAACCCGATGGAAATCATCGGAGTCCTCGATTGGGAAATGACCACCATTGGGGACCCGCTGATGGATCTGGGCAATACGCTTGCCTACTGGATCGAGGCGACGGACCCGCCGCCCATGCAGGTGATCCGCAAACAACCCAGCAACGCCGCGGGCATGCTAACGCGCCAGCAGTTCGTCGATTACTACGCAGAGCGTGCCGGCATCCGTATCGACAATTTCGATTATTACTACACCTACGGCCTGTTCCGTCTGGCGGCTATCGTGCAGCAAATCTATTACCGCTACTTCCATGGCCAGACGCAGGACCAGCGGTTCGCCAAATTCGTGCAGATGAACATGCTGCTCGAACAGATAAGCCTGCAAGTCATCCATAAATCGAAGCTGTAACACAGCTCACCAAGAGGAACATTCATGAGCAAAACCACCCTTTTCGATCTGGATGGCAAGATCGCTTTCGTTTCTGGAGCCAGCCGTGGCATCGGCGAGGCCATCGCTAAATTGCTAGCCCAGCAAGGCGCCCACGTCATTGTCTCCAGCCGCAAAATCGAAGGTTGCCAGGCTGTCGCGGATGCGATCATCGCAGCGGGTGGCAAAGCGACGCCGGTTGCCTGCCACATCGGTGAGTTGGAGCAGATCCAGACCGTATTCGCTCAGATTCGCGAGCAATTCGGTCGTCTGGACATTCTGGTGAACAACGCAGCAACCAATCCACAGTTTTGCCACATCCTCGACACCGATGTTTCGGCTTTCCAGAAAACCGTCGACGTGAATATCCGCGGATACTTCTTCATGTCCGTCGAGGCTGGCAGACTGATGCGTGCAAATGGCGGCGGCAGCATCATCAATGTCGCTTCCATTAACGGCGTAACGCCAGGCAACTTCCAGGGCATCTATTCGGTCACCAAAGCTGCGGTGATCAATATGACCAAGGCGTTCGCCAAAGAGTGTGCACCGCAAGGCATTCGCTGTAATGCGCTGCTGCCGGGCCTGACCGACACCAAGTTCGCCTCGGCGTTAGTCAAGAACGACTCGATCCGCGAAGAAGCGCTGCGCCATATTCCACTGCATCGCGTCGCCGATCCGAGTGAGATGGCCGGCGCCGTGCTGTATCTGGCCAGCGACGCATCAAGTTACACCACAGGCCTGTCGCTCAACGTGGACGGCGGCTACCTCGCCTGATAGGCCTGAAAGTAAGAAAGGGAACCTTCAGGTTCCCTTTCTTGTTGGATGTGTCCCGTCCTGAATAGGGTTTACACCTTCTGACCTGTTTTCCAGGAGGATGCGATGGAATCAGCAGAAAGGCGTAGCCAGCGAGACTACACGATGACTTTTAAATTATCGGTCGTCGATCAGGTCGAAAAAGACGAGCTGACCTATAGAGAGGCTCAGGAGCGTTACGGGATTCAAGGCAAGACGACCGTTCTGACGTGGTTACGCAAGCACGGTCGGCAAAACTGGAATCCAGGCGCATACATCGGCTCGCCGAGGATGGGGACCATGCCCGAGCAAAACCGCCCGCTAACGCCAGAGCAACGCATCAAAGAACTTTAAGAGCAACTCAAGCTGTCCAATCAGAAAGCGCAGTTTTTCGAAGCTGTCGTGGATGTCTTGCAAACTGACTATGGTCTATCTGTCATAAAAAAGCGTCCCGGCAAGTCCTCTCGCAAAAGCGCGTCCAAACCCTGAGCATCAGCAGGGCTTGCCGGTTCATGGGGATAAGCCGACAGGCTTACTACAAGCGCAATCGCGCCGAGGTTGCGCGTCTGGCTCTGGATCAGCAAGTTAGTGATTTCGTGATGCAAAAGCGTCTGCGGCAACCCCGCATGGGACGCGCAAGCTGCATTATTTGCTGCATTGCCAGCCATGGCATCAGCTGCGAGTGGGCCGAGACCGTCTGTTTTCAATCCTGCGTGAGAGACGTTTATTGGTGTCCCGCAAGCGGGCGTATCACAAAACGACTGACAGCCATCACCGCTTCCGGCGGCATCCGAACCTGCTCAAGCCGGGTCCTGAGCAGGTAGTCCCAAGCGGCCCGGAGCAAGTCTGGGTGGCTGACATTACCTATTTGCCCACCCAAGAAGGCGTGGCCTATCTAAGCCTTGTGACGGATGCTTTTTCACGCAAGATTGTGGGCTATCACGTTCATGAAAACCTGCACACCGAGTCGGTAGCTCAGGCGTTGCGTCGAGCGGTGAGTCAACGTCAAACCGCGCAGCCGCTGATCCACCACTCGGATAGAGGTAGCCAATATTGCTCGGGAACGTACCAGGCGCTGCATGTTAAACACGGCATCAGGTGCTCGATGACGGACGGCTATGACTGTTATCAAAACGCCCTGGCAGAGCGGGTCAACGGGATATTGAAGACCGAGCTTTTGCTCAAGAGACCACAGGATTTAACCCAGGCGAAGAAGATGGTGAGCGAGTCGGTAGCAATATACAACCGCGAGCGTCCGCACCAATCTTTGAAATATCAAACGCCCGATGCGATGCACCGGACGTTTAGGTGAAACAGGTGTAAACCTATTTCAGGACTAGACAATGAAGTCTTGCTGTCACCAATCCTTCATAGCCTGTTCAGCTGCCGCATTCGCCGGTTTCGCCAGCAGACCCGTGGGTGCCATCTCAACCGCATAGGTAGCGCCGTCGGCGATTGGCAGATAGCTCACCCGTCGGGGCTGCGCCTCGAGAAACAGCGGTGCACACTGGCAGCGTTGCAACCACGCCCAGAAGTCGACGCCGAACCGGCTTTTTCCGAGCTCAACATGCGGATGGCGAGCCTGGTCCTGCTGCTCGACAGCAAGGTAACGACCGGAAAGCTTCTCCAGCCGATAGCCGGGTTTCAAACCGATCAACGTTGCCAAACCTTTCCAGTGAAGCGCACGCAGATCGAGTTGCCAAAGATCACCTTCCAGCGTGACAAAGCGGATCTGCTGGCCCTCTTCCACCTTCACCTGATAGCGCTGTTGACCGTCGGCCTGAAACGATAACGACACTAGGGGTGCGTCCTGCTCCAGTGCCTTATAAGTGGTGACGTCCCAGGCGATCAAGCCAATCAAACCACCCAGTGCGAGGATCAACATCCCGACAGTGCCTTGCAGCCACCCAACAACCAGTGGCGACGGACCAGCATACGCACCGCTATCAGCGCAGTGATCAGCGCAAGCAACGCGACAACCACTGCAAGCCCCAGATATTGCATCGCCACATTCCCGGAAAATTTGACGGAACATTATCGACAGCGCTACGGAGGGCAGCCAGCAGCAGATAGAAACGCTGACTACGAGTCGACATTCTGTTGTCGTTGCGTCATGGCCGAAACGACCGAAGCCGCGTCTAACCAGCTCGCGATTGGCTTGCAGCAGCGCAAGCGGCATCATGCCCCGCCTGTCTTCACCGATTTGCTCACGAGTGACACTGCATGCCAATGCTTGAATTTGCCACGGACCCGCTGGTACTGGCCGCTCTGATGGCCGTTGCCTTCTTTGCAGGATTCATCGATGCGATCGCTGGGGGTGGTGGCCTATTGACCCTACCCGCATTGCTCACAGCCGGCTTGCCGCCACATCTGGTTCTGGGTACCAACAAATTGTGTGCGACCTTCGGCTCGGCCACGGCAAGCTTCACCTTTTACCGCCGCAAGCTCTTCGACCCCAGACAATGGCGATTCGCGCTCATGGCTACTGCCATAGGCGCGGCATTGGGCGCGGGATTGGCGCATCTGATCCCCGCCCGCTGGCTTAATCAGATGCTGCCCTTGGTGGTCTTCGCCTGTGGGTTGTACCTGCTGTTCGGTCGCGTGCCGATCACGCCTCGAGAAGATGCAGCGTTGATCGGCAGGCGCCGACAATGGCCGCAAGGGCTGACATTGGGTTTTTACGACGGCGTGGCCGGCCCCGGTACGGGGGCCTTCTGGACCGTCAGCAACATGCTGATCTACCCGCTCGACCTGCTCAAGGCCAGCGGTGTGGCGCGCAGCATGAATTTCGTCAGCAATGGTGTTGCGCTTGCCGTGTTCGTGATTAGTGGCCAGGTTGCCTGGGCATTGGGGATCGGCATGGGGCTCGCATTGATGGTTGGTGCCTATCTGGGGGCACGCACAGCGATCCAGGGTGGATCGAAGTTCATTCGACCGATCTTTATCTCGGTCGTGCTTGCATTGAGCCTGAGATTAGCTTGGCAGCACTGGTTCGGGGCGGCCTGAACGTCGAGCCAGGTACAGCTCGATCAAGTAACGCGCAATGGATTTTGCTGCCGGCAGTGCTGGCAGATCGTGGATGGAGAACCAGCCGGCGTCTTCGATCTCTTCAGGCTGCATGACAATCTCGCCCGATGCATATTCCGCGTGGAAGCCAAGCATCAACGAGTGCGGAAACGGCCAGCCCTGGCTGCAGATGTAGCGAGGCTCCTGAATCAAAACGCCGACCTCCTCGTGCACTTCGCGCCGGACGCACTGCTCGACCGATTCGCCGGGCTCAACGAAGCCTGCCAGCGTGCTGTATACACCCGGCGCGAAGCGTGGTGAACGTGCCAGCAGCAACTCGTCGCCACGCGTCACCAGAACGATCATGCTCGGAGATATGCGCGGGTAATGATGAATGCCGCAGCTCTCGCACTGCATCGCCCGCTCTGTCGGATGTTGACGCATCGGGTTGCCACAGCTACCGCAGAAGCGATGATGACTGGCCCAGGTACCAATCTGCGCAGCGAAGCCGAGCATACGGAACCTGTCTACATCATCGTCCTGCATCATGAACTGACGCAGGCCCTGCCAGGCAGCACCAGGCACTTCGGCAGGGTGAGCCAACTCCAACAGAAACACCGAATCGCCCTCGAAGTAACCCAGGCCCTGTTCACTGAGCACAGGTAATTCGAGCCGCTTGAGCCAGCCTCTCGGAAACAGCACGCCGTTGGCATCAAAAAGGAAACCCTGCTGGCAATGCACAACGGCCCATCCGCCTTCGCTTGAGGGATCGAGCAGTGCAGGCTGCCAGCGCAGGTCCATCAGGCAGCCACCGGAAGGCCCAACGCGCGGACGCTCTCGGACGCAATATCCAAGACACTGGCGCGAGAGTCGTCGCGCCGCAGTATCGCGCCACCGTCGAGGTAGTACTCGAGGCTGGTCAAGGCATCGGCAAGGGTTTCGAGCATCTGCTCTGGAGGCATCTGCACGCCTTCGAGCATCTGCTTCTGAATGAAGTCGGCGCATGCGCCGATCAGCTCGGCAGCCCGATCCTGTTCAAGGAAACGCAACCCGCCTCGAACCGCCATCAAGCTGAACGGGACGTTGGCCAGATGCAGCTTTTCCCCATTGGACTCCAGATAGGCTGTGATAGCGCGCTTGGCCAACGCCAGGCCCGCGGTCGCTTCGCCGATCACAACAATGCAGGCCTCCGTGAGTTGATGATTGGCAAAGGCTTCAGCTTCCTGGCCCGGTTGTGCAATCTGAGGCCGCGATTCACGGCGCTCCCCGCGCTCCAGGCTTGCCACCATGCTCTCGACATAGAGCACTGCGTCGGCTAGCTTCAGCAACGCTTGGGAATCCGGCGCCTGTTCGGTGCTCCAACCAGAGACCGTGGCAAGCTGTGCGTGCAAGGTGCTCGAGGCAGAAGACAGGCCTACCATGCCCAGGGTTTTCGCCAGCTTGCCCAACAGGCTGTGCAGATTTGCGTACGATTCGCTCGGCGCCGTCTGCCTTTCGATGAGGTCCAGCAGATCCTTGAGACTCGCCAGTTCTTCACGAATGGCCGATGACAGCGAGCGCATCACTGCCTGGCCGGGCCCGGCGAGGCGCTGGGACTCGTCCTCGAGCAGATGATCGGTAAAGGGCAGCGGGCCAAGCGAGAATGTCTCCCGAACCTGAGTGGCCATGGGCCCGCTGCTCTCCGCCAGCGCAACCAGATATAGCAATTCCTTGAGCAGGACACGCGGAGGCTCGTACGCCGCGGTGCTGTTGATTTGCCGAAGCTCCCGGTCGAGCCTGGAAAACAGTTGCTTGCGTGATTGACGCGGTAGCAGCTGGCCATCCAGCTGGGCCTCCAACGCCGCCCCCCCCAGCCAACACAGGCGACCAGCAGACGTATTGGCGAACAGCAGATCCAATCGACTGAGGGCTCGCGCCATGAGCTTGAGGCTCGCGGGAGCGTTATCTTCGCGAATGAAACCCAGCAGACCGACCTGGTACATCTGTCTTAAGCGGCGCGCTTCGGTCATCCGCGCGGCAGGCTCTCGCACTGCCGCCACCACCGGTGGTCGCGCATGATCGAGTCGGGCACTGAAGAAGAAACTCTCGGCTAACGGCGACTGCGCACTGACGAGCCGCAGCGCGTTGATCGGTGGCAGGAGCAGTTCCGGCATTTCCTGACGGCTGGCATCAACGCTCTCAAGATAGCGCCCGAGCACGTACAGGGCATTACTCAGCGCTGCCAGCTGGGTATCCCGCTCCTCGCCTGCGCCAACCGGAATATCGGTGGCGAGCTGGAGTATTTCCTGCGCGAGCAGCTCGGCCCCGGTCAACTCGATGAGCTTGAGGGTTCCGCGAACCTGCTTGAGGTTCTCGACGGCCTGCTGCAGCAGACTGCCGTTGTTTCGATCGATGATGAAATGCTCGAGGCCCTGCTCGGCTTCCTCCATGGTTGCGAATAACTCATCGCGGACCAGGCTGAGTGAAGTAGCTCCGGTAACCATGCCTAGCGCGCCTCCCGCGCAACGTTTAGATGATGCATCAGTCAGCGAAATCCGGTTTCTGTTTGCTCATATGGGCAGCCATTGCCACCTTGAGGTCTGCCGACTGAAGCATTGCAGCATTCCACGTGGCGATGTATTCGAGACCGTCATCTACACGGTGATCACGCATATAGCGGATCATCTCCTTGGTGCCACGAATCGCCACCGGCGACTTCGCAGCGATATCGCCTGCGAGGGCGAACACCGCGGCCATCAGCGCCGGCTGATCGGCATAGGCTCGATTCACCAAACCCATGGTCTGCGCTTCCTGGCCGTCAACGGTGCGTCCGGTATAGGCAAGCTCGCGCATCATCCCATCACCGATGATTCGCGGTAACCGTTGCAGCGTTCCGACATCAGCCGCCATGCCCATGTCGATCTCCTTGATGGAAAACTGCGCGTCGAGCGTGCTGTAACGCATGTCGCAGGCAGTGATCAGATCGATCGCGCCACCGATGCAATATCCTTGGATGGCCGCGATAACCGGCTTGCGGCAACTGTCCACAGCATTGAACGACGCTTGCAGCGTGAGGATCTGACGGCGCAGGCGCTCAGCGTTGCGTCCGACGTCGGCCCCCATCTGGGTTGCGGCTTGCGCCAATAGCTGCAGATCGATACCGGCCGAAAAATGTTTACCCTCGCCTGACAGCACCACCACCCGGACATCGTCCGTATCGTCGATCCAGTTAAAAATATCGACGATCTCGCTCCAGAACGCAGCGTTCATGGCATTGACCTTGTCAGGTCGATTGATCGCCACATGAGCGATCTTGTCCTTCAACTCCACACGGAAGGCTTGGTACTCGGTCACGCTATCATCCTCGACAGCCGAGGCACTTATGTGCCTTAAACAGGTTGGACAGGCCCTACGCAGGGACCGTTCTCAGCCGAACAACTATAACAACAGCGGGGTGAAAGTCGATGAGGGACGTTGTGAAGCAGCCCACGCCCTTGCACATCATCGGCTTTGACATCCCGCTATCGCGGCTCAATGCCGAGTATTCGCCTATTCCTCGAGGATGCAATCGACCGTATACCGCGTTCCGCCAGGATGCTCTTCATGCTGCAGCCCATGCACATCGGCGTCGAAACCGGGGAAACGCGCGGCGAAGCGTTGGGCGAAAGCAAGGTAGTCGAGTATTGAGCGCGTCTCGGCAGTAAACCGCTCGCCCGGCATGATCAGGGGAATACCTGGCGGGTACGGCACCAGCATCACCGCGGCGATACGGCCTTCGAGCGCTTCGATGGGTACCGCTTCGACCTCTCCTCGGACCAGCTTGTCGTAGGCATCGGCCGGTTTTATCGCCAGCGCCGGTAGCGCCGTATACATTCGCCGCATGGCTTTTGCGGTGGCGTTGTCGCGGTAGCACTCGTGCAGGGAATCACACAGATCGCGTAGCCCCATCCCGGCGTAATGGCTGCCACCGACCTGTGCGACGGTCGGCAAGGCATCGCACAAGGGCACGTTATGGTCGTAGTGCCTTTTGAACTCCAACAATTCAGTCAGCAACGTGCTCCATTTGCCCTTGGTGATCCCCATGGAGAACAGCACCAGGATCGAATAAAGACCGGTCTTCTCGACAACCAGCCCCCGCTCCCAGAGAAACTTGCTGACAACCGCAGCGGGGATGCCCCGATCACTCAGCTTACCGCCAGCGGTGAGGCCAGGTGTGACCAGCGTAACCTTGATCGGGTCAAGCAATACGTAGTCATCCGCCACATCACCGAAACCATGCCAGTCAGCTTCCGGCTCCAGTAGCCAGTCAGCTGTAACCAGCTCGTCCGCTCCATCCGCCGCGGAGGGTTGCCAGATACTGAACCACCAATCGTCCGGCGCCAGATGCTGGCGGAGATTGGCCAGCGCCCGGCGGAAACTCAGCGCCTCGTCGAAGGTTTCCTGTATCAGAGAGCGCCCGGCGGGGCCTTCCATCATCGCCGAGGCTACATCGAGCGAGGCGAGAATGCCGTATTGCGGAGACGTCGAGATATGCATCATGAAGGCTTCGTTGAAGCGATCCCGATCCAACTGCCGCTGTTGACTGTCGAGCACATGGATCATCGAGGCCTGGCTGAAGGCCGCCAACACCTTGTGCGTCGAATGCGTGGTGAACACCAGAGGCCCTTGCTCGCGCGTATCCATGCCATAGCGGCCATCGTAAAACTCGTGAAAGGCTGCGTAGGCATACCAGGCCTCGTCGAAGTGCAAGACATCGACACTGTTGCCCAAGGTGCGCTTGATCAGGTTGGCGTTGTAGCAGAGACCGTCGTAGGTTGAATTGGTGACCACAGCCAGTTTGACCCGCGGTGGTCGTCCGCGAGCCAGCGGATTCGCATCGACCTTGGCCTGAATCGATTCCGGGGAGAATTCTTCGAGAGGAATCGGACCGATGATACCGAGTTCGTTGCGCGACGGTGTCAGGTAGAGCGGAATCGCCCCGGTCATGATGATCGAGTGCAGTATCGATTTGTGGCAGTTGCGGTCCACCAGGACCAGGTCATCCCGCGCCACCATCGAGTGCCAGACGATCTTGTTCGCCGTCGAAGTGCCATTGATCACGAAGAACGTATGGTCCGCACCGAAGTTGCGTGCCGCACGAGCCTCGGCCGCCGCCAGCGGCCCGGTGTGGTCAAGCAGCGAGCCGAGCTCCGGCACCGAGACCGACAGATCGGAACGCAGGGTGTTCTCGCCGAAGAATTGATGGAAAGCCTGGCCGACCGGGCTCTTGCGAAACGCAACGCCACCGCCATGACCCGGTGTGTGCCACGAGTAGTTGGAGTCACCGGTATGCTGAACCAGCGCGCGGAAAAACGGCGGTAGCAGGCCGTCCAGATAGCTCCGGGCAGCCCGGGCGACCTGCCGAGCCAGGAACGGAACGGTGTCTTCGAACAGGTAGAGCAACCCGCGCAACTCGTTCAGGTCCGCCATCGCTTCGGCCGGAGCATTTTCGATGGTGATCTGCTCACCAAGCGCAAAGATCGGCAATTGTGGAGCGCGCCGCCGCGCGACGCGAATCAGGCCCACTACATCCTGCAGCAACCGCTGATTTTCCCCGGCGCCCTCGGCAGCCACCAGGATACAAGCCAAACCGTGGTGTGTGGATGCGACGATGCGGCCTTCGGCGGAACTTCCGGTAGGGAGAATATGAAAGCCGTCGCGTTCGAGCTCGACGGCTATCTCGCGGACCCGCTCGCCGGCGACGGTATCGGCTTTGATGTCGCGATGAACGATGAGGATGGGAAACTTGAGGTCTTTATACATGGGTGCTTCCTAAGGGCGTTCTCCCTCCAGCGTAGAAGGTCCGCCCCCAAGCACCAAGCGTGTAATGTGACGACACTGTGTCGCAATGACGAAGCGCGCGTCTCCAACGATCTAGACTCAGGCCGGCAGGGCTTCAGTCTCGATTTCGGCAGGCTGTTCCAGTTGCACCCAGAGCGGCGTCGCGCCCGCGGCCTTTTCGATGGCCTGCATGCGTGCTGCATGCGCGGCGACTTCGCCGGAGTTGGCGCGGATAACCAACGTACTGGGGCGATCGCCCGGCAGCCGGCGGATTGGCGTCGCCTGTCGCCGACCGCCGTTTTCAGAGTCGGCGCCCTCACCTGCCAGGGACAGGTTGGTCTGCCCGCCGGTCATGGTCAGGTAAACGTCGGCAAGGATCTCGGCATCGAGCAGTGCGCCGTGCAAGTCACGACCAGAGTTGTCGACGCCGTAGCGCTTGCACAGCGCATCGAGGCTGTTGCGCTGCCCCGGATGACGCTCGCGAGCCATCAGCAATGTATCGAGTATGCCGCAGTGATCGCTCAGTTCCGCACGGTCCTGTTGTCCAAGCAGGGCGAACTCATTGTTGATGAAGCCGACGTCGAACGCGGCGTTATGAATGATCAGCTGCGCGCCCTTGATGAACTCAAAGAACTCATCGGCTACATCCTTGAACCGGGGCTTGTCAGTGAGAAACTCATTGGTGATGCCGTGAACGGCGATGGCGCCCTCGTCCACTTCACGGTCCGGCTGAAGGTACACGTGATAATGGCGACCCGTAAGGCGTCGGCCGATGACCTCAACACAGCCAATCTCGATGATCCGGTGCCCATCGGTCACCGGCATGCCAGTGGTTTCGGTGTCCAGCACTACGCTACGCATGTTTCAACTCACTTAAGCGGTTTGTCGTTTGGCCTGTACCACGCCACGATTGGCCAGGACATCGGCGCGTTCGTTTCCCGGGTGGCCAGTGTGCCCACGCACCCATTGCCAGCTCACCTGGTGGCGGCTGACCTGTTCATCCAACAGACGCCACAGATCGGCGTTCTTTACCGGCTGCTTGGCAGCGGTCTTCCAGCCACGCTTCTTCCAGTTGGGCATCCAGTCATTGATGCCTTGCATGACATATTGGGAGTCGGTCACCAACTTGACCTGGCAAGGTCTTTTCAGCTCTTCCAGTGCACGGATCGCCGCCATCAGCTCCATTCGGTTATTGGTGGTTTCCGCTTCGCCGCCCCACAGCTCACGCTCAACGCCCTTGTATACAAGTAGCGCGCCCCAGCCACCGGGACCCGGATTACCCTTGCAGGCGCCATCCGTGTATATCTCGACCGTTTCATCACTCATGAAGGATTATTTGCCCTTTACTGTTCGGCATCGCGGCGGCTGACTTTCGCCACCGGCATTGGCAGCAGCTGGCCCATACGCTCCCGACGGCTCTGTCGCAAAGGTCGCAGACCCACCATCAACTTTCGCGCCACCAATAGGTAAAAACCGCCGGTCGGCATCTGCAGTCGTTGGCCAACGACTTCCAGCCCAGATAATCTCGTCTGCCACTGACCCGAAGAAAGCGGCGGACAATAGCACCCGAACCGACGTTTCTCCAGCGCGAATCCAAGCAGGTTCAACCAGTCCCCGACGCGTGTGGGCCGAATGCAGCGTGCATGGCGAAAGGCCTTTCGCGATAGCAGGCGCGTCGCGCCCCAGGCGCTCCACGGATTGACGCCGACGATCAATAAGTGCCCGCCCGGTCTGACGCTACGCGCCGCCTCGCGCAGCAACGCGTGCGGCGACAAACTGAAATCAAGGCCGTGCTGAACCACTACGACATCAGCGGCATGCTCACCGATCGGCCAGTTTTGCTCTTCACAAACGATCTCGACGCCTTCGAGCGGCGGACCCAGCCGGACGCTGCGCTTGATTTTCTGCGGTTCAATCGGAGTATTGGCGAAGGGCCCGTAGTGCACCAGGTAGCTGCCGAAACAGCGTGACAACTCCTGACTGATCACACGCTGTTCCTGCTCCAGCAGCTGTCGACCCGGTGGACTATCGAACCAGGCACTGGCCTCGTTCATCAGCGACAGCCAATGTTCATCCGACTTGGTACAAGACTCACTCATGGCTAGCCTCCGTTCATCGGCTGGGTCGTTCCGATCGGAGCTACCGGCCGGTTCAATTTTCCAATACGGCTGTTAGGATGCGCTTTTGCTAATGACTTGGCGACCATACATATGTTGAAGATAGAAGCTCTGCCCGCCTTCACGGACAACTACATATGGATGCTGCAGGATCCCCAAAGCCGCCTCTGCGCGGCGGTGGACCCGGGCGAAGCCGGTCCCGTGCAAAGCTGGCTGGACGCCCGTCCCGATTGGCGCCTGACCGACATTCTGATCACCCACCACCACCACGATCACGTTGGCGGCGTACAACAACTCAAGACAACGCACGCGGCGAAGGTCCATGGTCCGGCTGCAGAAAATATTCCTGCCATGGACAACGCCCTGGTTGAAGGGCAGCGCATCCGTATCCTTGATCACGAACTAGAGGTGATCGAGGTGCCCGGGCATACCAGCGGCCACATCGCCTACTTCCACGCCGACGCGCGGGAACCCTGGCTACTGAGTGGAGACACCTTGTTCGCCGCAGGCTGCGGCCGCCTTTTCGAGGGCACCGCAGCCCAGATGTTCAGCTCTCTGCAACGGCTGATGACCTTGCCTGCGTCCACCAAAGTGTACTGCGCCCATGAGTACACGCTAAGCAATCTGCGGTTTGCCCAAGCGGTCGAGCCGGACAATCTGGAGATTGCCGGGCGCCTCGAAAAGGTTATTCGTTTGCGCGAGGCAAAACGTATCACCCTCCCCTCTGATCTGCGCATCGAGCAGGAGACCAACCCGTTCCTGCGCAGCGCGGAGACCACCGTCGCGGCGACAGCAAGTCGGCATGCGGGCCGCCAATTGCCCACGCCAGAGAGCGTTTTCGCGGCACTGCGCGCCTGGAAAGACAGCTTCTGACGAAAAGTCGATCAGTCTTCAAAAAGCGTGGCGCCGGGTTGACCCACCGGAACGGCATTCCTACACTCCCTCGAATTTTGCGCCAGGGAAACCTTCAGCCAATGCCGTCTGACTCATCAAACAGCCCTCATCCGGACGCCTTGGCAGCCTCCGGCCGGGCACTGGCGCTGGCTATTTGTCTCGCTATCACCGGCTGCCAAAGTACCGTTTCGCGTACGTCGCCAGAACACGACGTTCAAACGCAGACTGGGCCTCAGGTCCAGGACACCCTGTGGCTCACAGACGTAAAACCTGCCGCTCCGACTCATTCGGACATCTGGGATCGCATGCGGCACGGCTTCAAGTTGCAGGATCATCTGGACAGCAACCCTCGCATCGAACAACAGCGCCTGCTTTTCTCAAGCCGTCCGGAATCTATCGAGACGGCCAGCGAGCGAGGCAGCCCGTACATTCACTACATCGTCGAGCAATTGGAAGAGCGCGATATGCCGCTCGAGCTGGCGCTGCTGCCCATAATTGAGAGTGCCTACAACCCCTTTGCCTATTCGCCAGCCCGGGCGGTAGGCCTATGGCAATTTATCCCCTCGACCGGTCGGCACTTTAATCTGCAACAAACCAGCTGGTACGACGGCCGGCGCGACATCACCGCTTCCACCACCGCAGCACTGCGCTACCTGACGTACCTGCATGGCTTGTTCAACGATGACTGGCTACTGGCGCTGGCAGCCTATAACGCCGGCGAAGGAACGGTCAGCCGTGCAATCGAGCGTAACCAGAAGCTCGGCTTGCCAACTGATTACTGGAATTTGCCTCTGCCCCGCGAAACGCGAGATTACGTGCCCAAGCTGCTAGCGCTTTCGCAGATGGTGCAAAGTCCTGAAGCATACGGCCTCAACCTGACCCCGATCGCCAACGAACCTTATTTCGAAGTGGTCGCGCTGAAACAACGCATGGATCTCGCCAGGGTCGCCAAAATGGCAGACCTCGAGGAAGACGAAATCTATCAGCTGAACCCCGCCTTCACCCGTCGCATTACGCTGGACGGCCCACAGCATCTCCTGGTTCCAAGCGCCAAGGCAGAGATGTTCGCGGCCAACCTGGCCCTGATGAAACCGCAGGATCTGGTCGACTGGCAGCAATACCAGGTTCGCCCGGGCGACACGCTTGGCGCAATCGCCAACAGGCATAACCTATCAGTCAATATCATCCGTGATATCAATCGTCTTCGGGGCGATCGCCTGCAGATCGGCCAAATCCTGAGCATTCCGCAATCGGCCGGGCCGGGGCAGTCTCGCGAGCTCCTCCATGCCGTAGCGCGAAGCCAACCAGCACCGCGCAATTATCGGGTCCGCAAGGGCGACAACCTCTGGGATATCGCCAAGACACAGAAAGTCTCGGTTCATGATCTGCAGCGCTGGAACAACCTGTCAGGCAGTAACATCAAGGTAGGCCAAGCGCTGTTTCTTCAGGCAGCCGGCGACGACAAACGAGCTAAACCCGCGCCAACCTATTACAAGGTCAAGAAAGGCGATTCGCTCTACGAAATCGCCAAGCGTTTCAATGTTCAGATCAATAATCTGAAGACTTGGAATCCCAGGGACAGCGTAATGCTCAAACCAGGCCAGACCCTCACACTGTATATCCCACATTAAGTCGCTGGGCAGGCCGCACCTCGTCAGCCGCGTCTGCCCAGCGCATCGAGGCAGCGTCCAGCCAGCTGGGTGAATCGCTGGAAGGCAACGAACTGTTCGTGCTTCAGCGCTCGGCCGGTTAACCGGTTATCCGCGTAGAGCACGCCGATTTCGCGCGTGCCTGCCATCAGCGGCGCAATGAAAAACATCCCTTTACCCAGCTGCTGGCGAAGCGGCAAGGTCACCAGCTCCTCAAGGTTATAGCTTGCAGGTACGCCCATCCATAGTGGCTGTCGTTGGCGAAGCACGTAGCTGAAGATATGCGACTGCCCCGACGGATCGACAGGCAAGACGAAAGCTTCAAGCCAAGATTGAGTTTGCTCCCCCGCGACGCACCTGGCGCGAAATGCAGTTTGGTGATCGGCCAGGACAGTCAGCATCACGCGCTCTAGCCCTGCTCCCTCGTGCAGTCCCTTAAGCAACGCATCGAGAATCAGGCCGACGTCACCTCGACTTGCGGCCATCATTCCAAGATCCTGCATGGCCTGTTGCATCAACAGCAGATTCGGCTGCAGGTGGCTCGCCGTGCGCTGCGCCTGTTGCCGCTGCACTTGCTCTGGGTCGGTTGAAGGAATCAGCTTACACAGTCGACTGGCCCCGAACGTCGCCGCCACGTTCACCGCTTCATCAGCACTGGCGAGGACCTGCTGCATCGCGTCCGCTTCGGATATACCACTGAACTCGGCAAGCTCCTTGACCAGGCCTTCCATCTCTGGACAACCCCAACCGTTCAAGGCCGCCGAACCAATGCGAACGCCCAGACTGACCGCGTGCACCGCGGGGTCACGTAGATTCGCCGAACCGTGAGCGAAGCTGGCAAGCTCGCCGATATTCCAGCTCTTGATCAGGCCCAGGTTCAATTGGCGAAAACTGGTACCAAGCACCCGCTCGACAGCCTGATCATGGTCCGCGTCGCTAGCCGCGAGAGCCTCACCGAGCTCGTCGGCCTGTTCGCCACCGCAGCCCCAGAAGGCAAGTTCACCGACCTCATGGAGCAGCGCTGCAATGAAAACTTCCTCCTCATGCCTCGTCAAAACGTAACCGGCGATGTTGCGCGCTTGCACAGCAGCATGAAACGAACGTGCAAGCAGTTCCTGCAATTGCTGGCGCGGCGCACGATCAAGCAGACCATCAATCAGGCTGACCGAAAGACTGATCAAGCGAACATTGTCGAAGCCGATCATGACGATGGCACGCGAGATGGTCTTGATAGTTTCCTGCGACGGGTTGTAGTAACTGCTATTGCCAACGCGAAGTACCTTGGAGGTCAGCGCGGCGTCGCGCAACAGCACATCCGCAAGCTGTTGCACAGACGCATGCTCGTGCTCCGTAAGGCGCTGCAAATCCTGTACGACCGCCGCCAACGCGGGCAGCTCAGATTGGTTCAAGCGGTCTATCCATGACTGCAGACCATAGCTCGTTTCACTCAAAATCTGCGACCTCACCCTGTGATCGGGCGGCTAGAAGGGAAAGGCAGTTTGCCCAGATAGTCGCCCTTTTTCCAGCGGATACAAGCTGTTACTGTACTCCGCCGAAAAGACCGAAAGCGCCATGGATCGGATTCACCATTTGATGCGACCCATCCTATTGTTATTGAGCTGCCTGGGAGTGAGCTTTCCATCGTTCGCGACCATCAGCGAGAGCCACGGTTACGCGCAGTTCGGGACCCTCAAGTATGCGGAAGGCTTCACCCATTTCGACTGGGTGAACCCCGATGCGCCGAAGGGTGGACGCTTGCAGCTGATGGCGTCCGGTACATTCGACACGCTCAACCCTTATACCTTCAAAGGAACCAGCCCAAGCGCGACTCCGGGCTTCTTCCAGTACGGCATCAGCGAGCTGAACGAACCGTTGATGGTGGGCACCGGCGTTTACGATCCGTCCGGCGACGAACCGGCCTCGGCATATGGGCTTATCGCGGAGACTATCGAGTACAGCGATAACCATAGCTGGGTAGTGTTCAATCTGCGCGACTCGGCCCGTTTCCATGATGGCCACCCTATTACTGCTTACGACGTGGCTTTTTCCTATCGTTTGCTGGTCAAGGATGGCCACCCCCGATACCGTACCGATCTGCAGGGGATAAAGCGCGTCGATATCCTCAATCGTCATCGAATTCGCTTCGTATTCGATAAACCGGGTCAGCCGCTACTGATCATGCGTCTCGGCGAGCTGCCGGTACTGCCGCAACATTATTGGAAAGACCGAGATTTTCGCGCCACGACGTTCGAGCCCCCACTCGGCAGCGGGCCTTACCGCGTCAGCGAGGTCCAACCTGGACGTCGCCTGAGCTTCGAGCGAGTGAAGAACTGGTGGGGCGCGGATATTCCAGCCAACCGCGGAAAATACAATTTCGATCGGATCGATGTGGAGTTTTATCGGGACACCACGGTCGCATTCGAAGCCTTCAAGGTCGGCGAATTCGATTTCTACATCGAGCATCAAGCGAAAAACTGGGCCAACGGCTATCAGTTTCCGGCGGTTCTGCGCGGTGATGTGATCCGCGCGGAGATCCCGCACCAGATCCCTACCCAGACCCAGGCCCTGTTTATGAACGGGCGCCGACCGGCGTTTGCCGACGTCAAGATCCGTCAGGCTCTGGGCATGCTGTTCGATTTCGAATGGACCAACCGCGCCCTGTTCTACGGCGCTTATCAACGCAGCGAAAGCTACTATCCGAACAGTGAATTCTCGGCGACCGGTACACCGGAAGGAGGCGAATGGTTGCTGCTATCGCCGTTCCGGGACCAGCTACCGGCGCAGCTGTTCACCGAACCGTTCGAACTACCGAAAACGGACGGGCGCGGCATCCCACGCGACACCTTGCGCAAAGCACTGGCGTTGCTTGGTCAAGCCGGCTGGAAACTGACCCCTGACGGTCTTCGCAACAAGGCAGGCCGCGTTTTTCGATTCGAGATCCTGCTCGTCAATCCGGGGCTCGAACGTATTCTCCAGCCCTACGTGGAGAATCTGGCGCGCATCGGTATCCAGGCCCGCTTGCGAACCGTTGATGGTGCACAGTACAAACAGCGCCTGGATCAGTACGACTACGACATGATCCTGACAACGCTGGCCCAGAGCCTCAGTCCTGGGCTCGAACAGTGGTTGTATTTCCATTCCAGCCAAATAAACGTCAAGGGCGGCCGCAACTACGCCGGTGTCGCCAACCCGATCATCGACAGGCTGCTCGAGAAACTGCTTGCAGCCAAGACCCGTGAAGAGCAGATTGCCGCAGCGCGCGCTGTCGACCGCGTCCTGCTCTGGAACCACTACACCATCCCCAACTGGTACATCAGTTACCACCGCCTGGCATACCGCAATCGGTTCGCGCATGTCACCACACCGCCTTACACCCTCGGGCTGCGTGCGTGGTGGTTGAAGGACCTGGAGAAGGCTCAATGACAAAAAACGCACGACTGTCGATCCTGCATGCAGGCGTCCTGGCTCTCCTTTGTCTGGCGAACACAGCCGAGGCGGCTCCCCGGCACGCGCTGACGCTGTACGACGAGAAGCCCAAATACCCTGCGGATTTTTCCCATTTCGACTACACCAACCCGGACGCACCCAAGGGCGGCACCTTGCGCCAGGCGGGCTTCGGCAGTTTCGATTCGCTCAACCCCTTCATTAACAAAGGCGTAGCCGCTGACGACATCGGCCTCATCTATGACACCCTGACAACCAATAGTCTGGATGAGCCTTTCACGGTATACGGCCTGCTGGCAGAAAAAATCGAGAAGGGTCCGAACAATGAGTGGGTACGTTTTTACCTGCGCCCGGAAGCGCGCTTTCACGACGGCGAGCCGGTTACGGCGGAGGATGTGGTGTTCACTTTCGAGACGTTGGTCAATAAGGGCGCGCCGCATTATCGAGGCTATTACGCCGATGTCGAAAAAGCCGTAGTCGAGGGCCCTCGTCGCGTCCGGTTCGATTTCAAGCACGCCGGTAATCGTGAGCTGCCGCTGATACTGGGGCAGCTCCCGGTTCTGCCGAAGCACTGGTGGGCGCAAAGAGACTTCACCACCGGCAGCATGGAGCCGCCGTTGGGCAGTGGTCCCTATCGCATAGAACGTGTGGAGGCCGGTCGCTCGGTGCGCTATGCCCGCGTCGAGGATTACTGGGGCAGGAATCTGGCAGTCAACCGGGGCTTCTATAACTTCGACCACGTGCACTTCGACTACTACCGAGATAACACGGTGGCCCTGCAAGCCTTTAAAGCCGGGCACTTCGATTACTGGCTGGAAACCAGCGCGAAGAATTGGGCCACCGCTTACGATATAGATGCGGTCAAAAACGGGCGAATCATCAAGGAGGAGATCGCCAATCGCAACCCACAAGGCATGCAAGGTTTCATTTTCAATACCCGCAGGAAAAATTTGCAGGACGTCAGAGTTCGGGAAGCCCTCGCACTGCTCTTCGACTTCGAATGGACCAACCGCCAGCTGTTCAACGGCGCCTATACCCGCACCACCAGCTATTTCGACAATTCGGAGCTCGCTTCTTCGGGATTGCCGAGCGAAAAAGAACTGAGCATTCTCGAACCCCTGCGCGGCCAGGTACCCGACGAAGTGTTCGAAAAGCCCTTCAAGTTGCCTCAGACCAAAGCCGATGGCCTGATCCGCGAACAACAGCGTCGAGCCTACGAGCTGCTCACTGCCGCGGGCTGGAAAATCGAAAACGACCGCATGATGGATGCCGACGGCAAGCCGGTCAAACTGGAATTCCTGCTGGTACAAGCAGACTTTGAGAGAGTATTGCTACCCTACAAGCGTAACCTGGCCGGCCTGGGTATCGATCTGGAAATTCGCCGCGTTGATGTCTCGCAGTACATTAACAGGCTGCGTTCACGCGACTACGACATGATCGTCAGCGGTTTCGGCCAGTCCAGCTCTCCAGGTAACGAGCAGCGTGAATACTGGCACTCGACGAGTGCGGACAACCCTGGAAGTCGAAACTTCATCGGCTTGAAGAATCCCGCCATCGATACGCTGGTGGAAAAGCTGATCGCCGCCGATTCGCGTGACGAGCTGATCACCCGTACCCGTGCGCTGGATCGCGTACTGCTTTGGGGGCATTACGTCATTCCGAACTGGCACATCAAGACCTGGCGCGTCGCCTACTGGAACCATCTGGCCCACCCCGAAATCACGCCCAGCTACGATATCGGCCTGATGACCTGGTGGAACACGCCCAACGTGGAAACCCCCGTCCCGAAAGCGGTTGACGAGGAGCCAGTCGCCAACACAGATGGCGCTAACGCCACCCGTGCGGCGGAGCGATAGGTATGCTCGCATACGTTTTCCGGCGGGTGCTGCTGATCATACCTACCCTATTCGGCATCCTGCTGATCAACTTCATCATCATCCAGGCCTCGCCAGGCGGCCCGGTCGAGCAGGCGATCGCTAAGCTTGAAGGGTTCGAAGGAGCGACAAGCCGCATCGCCGGCGGCGGCTCCGAAGTGGCCACCGGCAGCAACAGTTACCGGGGCGCACAAGGCCTGGATCCGGATCTGATCGCCGAGATCGAGCGCCTGTACGGCTTCGACAAGCCGGCGCCGGAACGTTTCTGGATCATGCTCAGCAATTACCTGCGCTTGGATTTCGGCGAAAGCTTTTTTCGCGATGCCACGGTGACAGAACTGATTGTCGAAAAGATGCCGGTGTCGATCTCACTGGGTCTCTGGAGCACGCTGATCATGTATCTAGCGTCGATACCACTTGGCATCGCCAAGGCGACCCGCCATGGCAGCCCGTTCGACGTGTGGACCAGCTCGGCGATTATCGTCGGTTATGCGATACCGGCGTTTTTGTTCGCGATTCTGTTGATCGTCCTGTTCGCAGGCGGTAGCTATTGGAACTGGTTTCCACTAAGGGGGCTGACCTCAAGCGACTTCGACGACCTGACCCTCACTGGCAAGATTGTCGATTACTTCTGGCACCTGGCGCTTCCGGTCACGGCCCTGGTGATCGGCAACTTTGCGACCCTGACCCTGCTGACTAAGAACAGCTTTCTCGACGAGATCAACAAGCAGTACGTAATCACAGCGCGGGCGAAAGGCCTGAGCAAGAATCGCGTGCTCTACGGTCACGTATTTCGCAATGCAATGCTGATCATCATCGCTGGCTTTCCATCAGCTTTCATAGGCATGTTCTTCACCGGCTCGCTGCTGATCGAGGTGATTTTCTCGCTCGACGGACTTGGCTTGCTCAGCTTCGAAGCTGCCATCAACCGCGACTATCCCGTCGTGTTCGGCACGCTGTTTCTCTTTACCCTGCTCGGCCTGGTGGTCAAGTTGATCGGCGATTTGACCTACACGCTCGTTGATCCGCGAATCGACTTCGAAAGCAGGGAGGCCTGACATATGCCGTTGTCGCCACTGAATCAGCGCCGCTTCGCCCTGTTCAAAGCTCACAAGCGCGGCTGGTGGTCGCTGTGGCTGTTCCTCACGCTGTTTATCCTGAGCCTGGGCGCCGAGCTGATCGCCAACGACAAGCCGATCGTGATTCGTTTCGATGGCGGTTGGTATTTCCCGGTGTTCGAACGTTATCCAGAGACGGTGTTCGGCGGTGAGTTTCCGCTGCAGGCTGATTACAAGGGCCCCTACATCCAGGAGCTGATCGAAAATAAGGGCGGCTGGATGATCTGGCCACCGATTCCGTTTCACCATTCCAGCATCAATTACGATCTTCAGGTCCCCGCTCCCGCCCCCCCCTCGTGGGATAACTGGCTGGGTACCGACGACCAGGGCCGGGATGTGCTTGCACGGGTCATCTACGGCTTTCGTATCTCGGTCCTATTTGCGCTAACGCTGACGCTGATCAGCTCGGTAATCGGCGTCATTGCCGGTGCACTGCAAGGGTTCTATGGCGGCTGGGTCGATCTCGTTGGGCAGCGAGTGCTGGAAATATGGTCAGGACTGCCCGTGCTTTACCTGCTCATCATTCTCGCAAGCTTCGTGCAACCCAACTTCTGGTGGTTGCTAGGCATCATGCTGCTGTTCTCCTGGATGAGCCTGGTCGACGTGGTCCGCGCCGAGTTTCTGCGCGGCCGCAACCTTGAATACGTACGCGCGGCGCGAGCCCTTGGTATGCGCAACGGCGCGATCATGTTCCGTCATATTCTGCCCAACGCGATGGTTTCGACCATGACTTTCATGCCGTTCATCCTGACCGGCGCGATCGGCACGCTGACTGCCCTGGATTTCCTTGGCTTCGGCCTGCCACCAGGCGCTCCATCTCTGGGAGAGCTGGTGGCGCAAGGGAAAGCGAATTTGCAGGCGCCATGGCTAGGCATCAGTGCATTCATGGTCCTCGCGATCATGCTGACCTTGCTGGTATTTATCGGTGAGGCTGCTCGCGACGCCTTCGACCCCAGGAAATAGCATGACTGAGAATCTGATAGAGGTCCGCGATCTGGCTGTCGAGTTCATAACCGGCGGTCAGGCACAGCGAGTCGTCGAGGCGGTGAGCTTCGATATCCGCAAAGGCGAGACCCTGGCGTTGGTCGGTGAAAGCGGCTCTGGCAAGTCCGTCACTGCTCATTCGATCTTGCGTCTGCTGCCCTACCCGCTCGCGCAGCACCCGGCCGGTGAAATTCGCTACGCCGGTGAAGACCTGATCAAAGCAAGCGAGAAGCGCATGCGCGCCATACGCGGCAACCGCATCGCTATGGTGTTCCAGGAGCCGATGACCTCGCTCAACCCGTTGCACACCATTGGCAAACAGATCAACGAAGTGCTGCAGATTCACAAGGGGCTCAACGGCAAGGCAGCCACGGCACGCACGCTCGAACTTCTCGAACTGGTCGGAATACCGGAGCCGGCCAAGCGGATCCGAGCCTATCCCCACGAGCTGTCAGGCGGCCAGCGTCAGCGTGTGATGATCGCCATGGCATTGGCGAACGAACCCGAGTTACTTATTGCCGACGAACCGACCACCGCGCTGGACGTGACGGTACAGCTGAAAATACTTGAGCTGCTCAAGGAATTACAGGCACGCCTGGGCATGGCTCTGCTGCTGATCAGCCATGATCTGAACCTCGTTCGCCGAATCGCTGATCACGTATGTGTCATGCAGAGCGGTCGCGTCGTCGAACAAGCATCTTGCGAAGAACTGTTCGAGTCACCGCAGCATCCTTACACCAAGGAACTGCTCGCGGCGGAACCTAGCGGCGGGCCGGTAGCGGTTGACGGCTCGTCGCCGACGCTGCTGGAAGTAAAGGACGTGCGAGTCTGGTTTCCCATTAAAAAGGGGCTATTCAGGCACACCGTCGACCATGTGAAGGCGGTTGATGGGGTCACGTTCAGTCTGCCAAAGGGTCAGACGCTGGGCATCGTCGGTGAAAGCGGCTCGGGAAAATCGACACTGGGATTAGCAATTTTGCGACTGTTGTCCAGCACCGGGCAGATTAGATTTCAGGATCAAGCTCTGGAGAAGATGTCCCAACGGGCGGTACGCCCTTTACGACGCCAGATGCAGGTGGTGTTCCAAGATCCTTTCGGCAGTCTCAGCCCACGGATGTCAGTCAGCCAGATCGTCGGAGAGGGGCTCAGTATCCATGGAAAGGGTTCTGCCGAGGAACAAGCGCAGACGATCATCGATGCGCTCGTCGAGGTTGGACTCGACCCGGAAAGCCGCCATCGCTACCCTCACGAATTTTCCGGGGGGCAGCGGCAACGAATCGCCATAGCCAGGGCACTGGTACTCAAGCCTGAGCTGATCCTGCTTGATGAGCCAACCTCGGCACTGGATCGAACCGTACAACGGCAGGTGGTGGAGCTACTACGCTCGCTACAGGCCAAGTACAACCTGACCTACCTGTTCATCAGCCATGATCTGGCGGTGGTACGGGCGCTCAGTCATCAGATGATGGTGGTCAAGCAAGGCAAGGTCGTTGAACAGGGAGCAGCCGAGGCTATCTTTGCTGCTCCCCAACATCCGTATACACAGCAGTTGCTGGAATCTGCCTTTATGGTTCCAGCAACTGATGAACAACCAGAAGAGGGACAAGCACATGGGTTTTCTTACCGGTAAGCGCGTACTGATCGTCGGCGTCGCCAGCAAGCTGTCGATTGCCTCAGGCATCGCCGCCGCCATGCATCGTGAAGGCGCCGAACTGGCATTCACCTATCAGAACGAGAAGCTCAAGGGTCGCGTCGAAGAGTTCGCCGCAGGCTGGGGCTCGGGTCCGGAGTTGTGCTTCCCGTGCGACGTCGCCAGCGACGATGAAATCGCCAAGGTTTTCGAAGAGCTGAGCCAAAAGTGGGACGGCCTGGACGGTATCGTTCACTCAGTAGGCTTCGCCCCGGGTGATCAGCTCGACGGTGACTTCACCGACGTAACGACCCGCGAAGGGTTCCGCATCGCGCACGACATCAGCGCCTACAGCCTGGTCGCATTAGCCAAGGCCGGGCGCCCAATGATGAAGGGCCGCAATGGCAGCATCCTGACGCTCTCCTACCTGGGTGCCGAGCGCACCATGCCCAACTACAACGTAATGGGCATGGCCAAGGCCAGTCTCGAGGCAGGTGTTCGTTATCTGGCAGGCAGCCTCGGCCCGGAAGGCACTCGCGTCAACGCCGTATCCGCCGGCCCCATCCGCACGCTGGCAGCCTCCGGGATCAAAAGCTTTCGGAAGATGCTGGCGGCCAATGAAAAGCAGACACCCCTGCGCCGCAACGTCACCATCGAGGAAGTCGGCAATGCCGGCGCGTTCCTCTGCTCTGATCTAGCATCTGGTATCAGCGGAGAAATTCTTTACGTCGACGGCGGCTTCAACACTACCGCAATGGGCGCGATGGAAGATTGATTTTTACCGCTCACAAAAAAACCGCATCCAGGATGCGGTTTTTTTTGTCTTGCCGTTATCCACGCTTGATCAGAAGGTTTCGATCTCGGCGTCGGTATGCAGCATCTCACGGTAAGCCGCGAAGTCTTGCTGACCGCTGCGCGAGGCCAGGAAGCGCCTGTAGTTCTGCTTGTCCTCTTCCGAAAGCTCGGTTTTCGGCTCGCTGACACCATTCAGACGTACAACGACGAAATCCCCATCCGCAAGACGAACACTGCCGTAAGTCGGTTTATCGGTCGCCTCAGGCTTCGGCATGCGGAACACCTGCTGAAGCACCGCCGGTTCCATGCCTTCCTGGTTGCGCGAAGCGGCCTCCACCAGATTCCATGGCTGATCCGCCTGCTCTCCTCCATCACGCAGCGTCGCGATCATTCGTTCACCCGCTTCACGCGCCTGTTCGGCTGCCTTGCTGCGCTGTAGCTGGGCAACGATGTCATCCTTCACAGAATCGAAAGGCAGCACTTCCGGTTGCAGATGCTCTTTCGCACGCACCGCAACGACGGTGTCCGGATCCAGTTCGATAACACTACTATTGGCAGCATCGATCAGAACCTCGTCGCTGAACGCCGCCTGAACAACCTGCCTATTGGCTGCGATGCCAGTACCACCCTCACGTCCGAACGCCTCTGTCGTCTGCACGGACAAGCCCAACTCCTGCGCCGGCTGGGCAAGATCGGATGACTCGAATGCGGTGTCTTCCAATTGCTTGCTCGCCTCGACAAAACGCTGTTCAACCTGCTGCGCCTTGAGCTCACGTACCAGCTCCGGCTTCAGGCTCTCCAGCGTCGGAACTTCGGGTGACTGCAGATCCAACAACTTGATCAGATGCCAGCCGAAATCGGAACGCACCGGAGCCGACACCTGGCCTTCATTGAGTGCATACAACGCCTTTTCGAAAGCCGGGTCATAAACGCCCGGCCCGGCAAAGCCCAGATCGCCGCCATCATTGGCCGAGCCAGGATCCTGTGAGACCTCTTTGGCCAGTGCCGCGAAATCCTCACCGCTAGCCAAGCGCTTGGCAATCTCCTCGATCTTTTTCTTCGCATCGGCGTCGCTGGCGTCATCGGCCTCGATCAGAATATGCGCCGCACGGCGCTGCTCCGCCAGACTAGCGATGCGCTGCTGATAAAGGTCATTCACTTGCTCATCCGAGACGTCGACCTGATCAAAGAACGATTCCTTGTTCAATTCGACATATTCGAGAACAACCTGCTCCGGCGAGCGAAAACGATCAGTGTTCTGCTCGTAGTATTCACGCGTCTCTTCGTCACTGACCTCAACCGCAGCCGCATCTGCCTGCACGGTAATGGTGGCGAAATCGCGGGTTTGCTGCTCCAGGCGAGCAAAGGCTTCGATCTGCTCATCCGTAACGAAGCCGGAACCGGAAATACCAGCGCGCAACTGGCCAGTCAGCATTTCCTGTTTCAGCAGCTCGCGGAATTGGAGGCGTGTGTAGCCCATCTGCTGAATGACCTGATCGAACCGCGCTGCGTTGAAAGCGCCGTCTACGGTAAATTCCGGTGTTTGCAAAATCAGCTGATCGAGCGCGGTCTCGGAGAAGGCGAAGTCGGCGTCACGCGCACCTTGCAGCAACAGCGCACGATCAATGAGCGCGCGCAGGGATGACTCGCGTACCAGTTTGTCATCCAACAGCGAGGGATCGAAATTGCTCCCCAACTGCTGAGCCAGCTGCCGACGCTGCATGTTCATGGCTTGGTTGAGCTCGCCCAGCGAGATCTCCTCACCGTTGACCTCAGCGGCATTCCGGCTGTTGCTGGCGGCATTGAAGATGGCATCAAAGCCGGTCAGCGCCAGTAGCATAACGATGATGCCGATGATGGTTTTGGCAATCCAGCCTTGTGAATTGTCCCTGATGTTCTGAAGCATGCGTCCCCCAGGAGTCAGCTGCGCAATGTTTTCTGCAGCACGGGTGGAATCCGGATAAAAGAAAGGCGCATCCAGGGATGCGCCTTCTCGGAGCTTTTGGAGCGGTTGAGCTTTATCCCCCAAGCCCGAACGCAACAGGCAACTGCCTGTTCGACTAACCGCTCCAAGCCAGGCCAGCGCTAACTGGCAACCGGCCGGATCGAAAACGCTTAGTTGACAGCGTCTTTCAGAGCCTTGCCAGCTTTGAAACCCGGGATCTTGGCCGCAGCGATGTTGATTGGCTTGCCAGTCTGCGGGTTACGGCCAGTACGAGCAGCACGTTCCTTGACAGCGAAAGTACCGAAACCAACCAGCACCACGGAATCACCAGCCTTCAGGGCGCCAGTGACGGATTCAATCACTGCATCCAGCGCGCGGCCAGCAACAGCTTTCGGGATATCAGCAGATGCAGCGATGGCATCGATCAGTTCCGACTTGTTCACTCTAAGTCCCCTTATTTCTGTTGAGTCGTATCTTTAATTTTTTGGGTGTTAAGCAAAGCGGTGCTGAAATAGCAGCAACACAGAGGGCCGGCTTATATCAAGGCCACCGAAAATGTGTCAACAAAGCCTTTCAGACTAATGCGTGCTGATTCGCTCCTTGGAATCAGACTCGCGCTTGTCGTCCTTTGCAACAATATCGGGAGCCGCATCGGGCAAGGGCTCCGGCGCGTATTGCAGCGCAATTTGGAGGACTTCGTCAATCCACTTCACCGGTTTAATCTGGAGGTCCTGCTTAATATTCTCAGGAATCTCTTTTAGATCACGTTGATTTTCTTCAGGAATGATCACCGTCTTGATTCCACCGCGATGTGCGGCAAGCAATTTCTCCTTCAGCCCCCCGATAGCCAAGACCTGCCCCCGCAACGTGATCTCCCCGGTCATCGCCACTTCAGCGCGAACAGGAATCTGCGTCAGCGCCGATACGAGCGCGGTACACATCCCGATTCCTGCGCTTGGACCATCCTTGGGCGTTGCACCCTCGGGTACATGGATGTGTATGTCCTGCTTCTCGTGGAAATCTACCGGAATGCCCAGGCTCTTGGCTCGGCTACGTACAACCGTAAGTGCCGCGGTGATCGATTCTCCCATCACATCACCCAGCGAGCCCGTCTTTGTCAGCCGGCCCTTGCCTGGAACTACAGCCGCCTCGATAGTAAGCAACTCGCCGCCAACCTGAGTCCATGCCAAACCAGTGACCTGGCCGACTTGGTCCTGTTGCTCTGCAAGCCCATAGCGGAATTTGCGTACGCCAAGGAAATGCTCCAGCGAATCAGCGGTAACCTTCACTTCGAAGCTCTTTTCCGCCGCATGCTCCTTGACTACCTTGCGGCAGACCTTCGCAACCTGGCGCTCCAGACCACGAACGCCCGCCTCGCGGGTGTAATAACGGATGATGTCGCGGATGGCTTCCTCGTCAAAGAGCAGCTCGGCCTTTTTCAGTCCATTGGCCTGAACTTGCTTCGGAACCAGGTAGCGAATCGCGATATTGATCTTTTCGTCCTCGGTATACCCGGGAAGACGGATGATCTCCATGCGGTCCAGCAGCGGCGCCGGAATATTCATGGAGTTTGCGGTGCAGAGAAACATTACGTCGGACAGGTCGTAATCGACTTCGAGGTAATGATCATTGAAATTATGGTTCTGCTCTGGATCAAGCACTTCGAGCAGTGCGGAAGCCGGATCGCCTCGCATGTCGTTGCCCATCTTGTCGATCTCATCAAGCAGGAACAGCGGATTGCGAACCCCGACCTTGCTCATTTTCTGGATCAACCGGCCAGGCATCGAGCCGATGTAGGTCCGGCGATGGCCCCTAATTTCAGCCTCGTCCCGCACGCCACCCAGTGCCATCCGCACGAACTTACGATTGGTCGAGCGCGCAATGGACTCTGCCAGCGAGGTCTTACCCACACCAGGAGGACCGACCAGGCACAAGACAGGCCCCTTGAGTTTTTTCACACGCTTCTGGACTGCGAGGTACTCCAGAATACGATCTTTCACTTCCTCTAGACCGTAGTGGTCGGTATCAAGCACTTCCTCAGCCTTGGCCAAGTCCAGACGCACCTTGCTGGCGGCTTTCCACGGCACATTCACAAGCCAGTCGATGTAAGTCCGGACCACGGTAGCCTCAGCCGACATCGGAGACATCTGCTTGAGCTTGTTCAGTTCGGTTGTCGCCTTGGCATGCGCATCTTTGCTAAGACCGGCATTTTCGATGCGTTTCTTCAGGTCATCGACTTCGTTGTGGCCTTCATCGATATCGCCCAGCTCTTTCTGAATGGCCTTCATCTGCTCATTCAGGTAGTACTCGCGCTGGCTGCGCTCCATTTGCTTCTTGACGCGGCCGCGGATGCGTTTCTCCACCTGCAGCAGGTCGATTTCGGCGTCTAACAGCGCGAGTACATGTTCGACACGGGCAGGCAGGTCGGTGATTTCGAGAATGGCCTGCTTCTGCTCGATCTTCAGTGCCATGTGCGCAGCCATGGTATCTACCAGGCGTGCGGGCTCATCAATGCTTGCCAGCGATGAAAGCACCTCGGAGGGAACCTTCTTACCGAGCTGTACGTATTGTTCAAACTGGCTTAGCAGACTGCGGGTAAAGACTTCCGCCTCGCGCTCTTCGATTTCCGATTCGTCGATCAGCGAGACTTCAGCGCGGCAGTGATCGTCCACGTCGAAGAAGCGGTCGATAACACCACGCTGTTCACCTTCGACGAGCACCTTGACGGTGCCATCCGGCAGCTTGAGCAGCTGAAGCACGGTGGCAACCGTACCCACACGGTACAGAGCCTCTTCGGCCGGATCGTCATCGGCCGGATTTTTCTGGGCCAGAAGCAGTATCTGCTTGTCACCGGCCATTGCGGATTCGAGGGCCTCGATGGATTTTTCCCGGCCAACGAACAGCGGAATCACCATGTGCGGGTAGACCACTACGTCGCGCAGCGGCAAAAGGGGCAATTCGATGGTTGTCTTCATAAATTCAGCTCTACGACGGCCATACGGCGGTAAACGGGAGACACTCTGGCAATCAAGATGAGGGCATGCAGGGCAAAAAACAAGGATGCTAGAGAAAAGCAAAGGGGCCCGGAGGCCCCTTGTGCTGTCACGCGTCTGGCGCAGCCTTTGCAGGCGGCTCGCTGTTCTCATAAATCAGAAGCGGCTGAGACGTCCCCTCGATAACGCTCTCGTCAATGACCACCTTACTAACATCCTTTTGCGAAGGAATCTCGTACATGGTGTCCAATAGAACGCCTTCGAGGATCGAACGCAGCCCACGGGCTCCGGTCTTACGCTCCAGAGCGCGAGTCGCGACGGCCTTGAGCGCGTCGGTGCGGAACTCGAGGTCCACACCTTCAAGCTCGAACAGCTTGGCATACTGCTTGGTCAGCGCATTCTTGGGCTCGGTCAGAATCTGAATCAGCGCGGCCTCGTCCAGCTCATCGAGGGTGGCGATGACCGGCAGCCGCCCAACGAACTCAGGAATCAGACCAAACTTAACCAGATCGTCAGGCTCTACCGCACGCAGCGATTCACCGATCTTCTTGCCAGGATCCTTGCTGCGGACTTCGGCATTGAAGCCAATGCCACCCTGGGTCGAACGACCCTGGATAACCTTCTCCAAGCCGGCAAATGCCCCGCCGCAAATAAACAGAATGTTGCGCGTGTCGACTTGCAAAAATTCCTGCTGCGGATGCTTGCGCCCGCCCTGCGGCGGAACCGAAGCGACCGTACCTTCAACCAGTTTGAGCAATGCCTGCTGCACGCCCTCACCAGACACATCACGAGTGATCGACGGGTTGTCAGATTTGCGAGAAATCTTGTCGATCTCGTCGATGTAGACAATGCCCATCTGGGCCTTTTCGACATCGTAATCGCATTTCTGCAACAGCTTCTGAATGATGTTTTCGACATCCTCGCCCACATAACCAGCCTCTGTCAGGGTGGTGGCGTCGGCGATCGTGAACGGCACATTCAGCAACCGAGCAAGAGTCTCGGCGAGCAGAGTCTTGCCGGAGCCAGTCGGCCCGATCAGTAGAATGTTGCTCTTGCCCAGCTCGACTTCTTCTTTCTTGTCGCGCTGGTTGAGTCGCTTGTAGTGATTGTAAACAGCCACTGCGAGGATTTTCTTGGCGCGTTCCTGACCAATGACGTACTGGTCGAGAATGCCGCTGATCTCCTTGGGCGCAGGCAGTTTTTGCGCGCTGCTCTCGGCCTGTGCTTCTTGCACCTCCTCACGGATGATGTCATTGCACAAGTCGACGCACTCGTCGCAGATAAAGACCGAGGGCCCGGCAATCAACTTGCGTACTTCATGCTGGCTTTTGCCGCAGAAAGAGCAATAAAGCAGCTTGCCGGAATCCTCGCCGTTGCGGGTGTCAGTCATTCGATCGATCCAATCGGGAAGGCTTGAAACACAAGATGAAGGCAATCGAGGGCTTTTTCAAGCCCACGCTATAGCCGGATATCGCCACGCGGGTGAGATCAGACCGCCATTTGCCGTTGAGCCAGGACCTGGTCGATCAGTCCATACTTGACGGCTTCTTCGCCACTCATGAAATTGTCACGGTCGGTGTCACGGGCGATCACTTCCATCGGCTGGCCGGTATGCGCAGCCATCACCTTGTTCAGGCGCTCACGGATCGTGAGGATCTCGCGCGCATGAATCTCGATGTCTGACGCCTGACCCTGGAAGCCACCCAGCGGCTGGTGAATCATCATTCGTGAATGTGGCAGGCAATAACGCTTGCCCGCTGCGCCGCCAGTCAATAATAGGGCGCCCATACTGCAAGCCTGCCCGATACAAATGGTAGAAACGTCCGGCTTGATGAACTGCATGGTGTCGTAAATCGACATGCCTGCCGTAACCGAACCGCCCGGGGAGTTGATGTAAAGGTGGATGTCCTTCTCAGGGTTTTCAGCCTCGAGGAACAGCATCTGCGCGACGATCAGGTTGGCCATGTAATCTTCCACCTGGCCGACCATGAAAATCACCCGCTCCTTCAGGAGACGGGAATAGATGTCATACGCGCGCTCGCCACGAGCAGACTGCTCGATGACCATTGGCACCAGGCCACCAGCTGCCTGGATGTCTGGAGTTTGCATAAACGAATTGCCGGACATGTCCAACGATACTCCCTATGTCACGCCGCAAAGACATAAGCCAGCACGAGGCTGGCTTATGAATGTGCATTAAACGGTTAAAGAGACTCAGGCAGCTTGCGGGGCTTCCGCAGGCTTCACTGCTTCTTCGTAGGAGACCGATTTGTCGGTCACTTTAGCCTGCTGCAGGACAGTATCTACAACTTGTTCTTCGAGCACAACAGAACGGACTTCGTTCAACTGCTCGTCGTTCTTGTAGTACCAGGAAACGACCTGCTCAGGCTCTTGATAAGCAGACGCCATTTCTTCGATCAGCTCGCGAACGCGCGCATCGTCAGGCTTGAGCTCGTACTGCTTGACCACCTCGGCGACGATCAGACCCAGCACGACACGGCGCTTGGCCTGCTCTTCGAACAATTCTGCCGGCAACTGGTCCGGTTTGATGTTGCCACCGAACTGCTGAACGGCCTGAACGCGCAAGCGGTTCACTTCGTTGTCGATCAGCGCTTTCGGCACTTCAATCGGGTTGGCGCTGACCAGGCCTTCCATGACCTGATTCTTCACCTTGGTCTTGATGGCTTGGCGCAGCTCACGCTCCATGTTTTTCTTGACCTCGGCGCGGAAACCTTCCATGCCACCTTCCTGAACGCCGAACTGAGCGAAGAACTCCTCGTTCAGCTCCGGCAGTTGAGCGCCCTCGACACTATTGACCGTCACGGTGAATTCGGCTGTTTTGCCGGCAAGGTCGAGGTTCTGGTAGTCCTCGGGGAACGTCGGGTTGATGACCCGCTCTTCACCGGCCTTAGCGCCAACCAGAGCGGATTCGAAGCCCGGGATCATGCGACCGGAACCCAGTACGAGCTGGGTGCCCTTCGCCGAACCGCCTGCAAACGCCTCGCCGTCGATCTTGCCGACGAAATCGATGTTCAGCTGATCGCCGTCTTCGGCGGCGCGGTCCACTGTTTCGTAGCGGGTGTTCTGCTTACGCAGGATATCGAGCATGTTATCGACGTCCGTATCGGCTACTTCAGCCTGCAGACGCTCGATCTCGACGCCTTCGAAACCGGCAACCTTGAACTCGGGGAAAACTTCGAAAGTCGCGACGTATTCCAGATCCTTGCCCTTCTCGAACACCTTCGGCTCGACTGCAGGTGCGCCGGCGGGGTTCAGCTTTTCCGCAACCACGGCCTCATAGAAGGTAGCCTGGATCAGATCGCCCAGCGCTTCCTGACGAGCAGCAGCTTCGTAACGCTGACGAATCACACTCATCGGCACCTTGCCGGGACGGAAACCTGGGATTTTTGCACGGCTGGCGGTCTGTTGCAGACGCTTGTTGACTTCGGTCTCGATGCGCTCGACCGGCACGCCAATGGTCATGCGACGCTCAAGAGCGGAGGTGCTTTCAACAGAAACTTGCATGGATTTTCCTCGTTGCACAGACATAAGCCGGCATTCCGGCCCCAGAATGGGCAAGCATTCTAGTGGCTCGTATCGCAGAAGTCACCCCGCCCGACAAGGTGCTTTTAAAAGGAGCCTCGCGCCGCCTTGTAGCGTAATTAGGTACGCGAAGCTGACGATGCGGTGGGGTCAGCTGATCTGAGGTACTGGGCAATTGGGTCATCTGGGCTCGGCTGGCTGCTTATGCCAAAAGCAGCACGTTCTTCGCTGGTCTATGTTATAGAAAACGACGATGCCAGAGCCCTGGTGCCCTATAGGACGAGACGAATCATGACTGACGATATTGGAAAATTGCTACTGAGGGTATCGGTAGGTGTACTGATCCTTTTGCACGGAATCGCCAAGCTACAAAGCGGCATCGACGGTGTTGCCGGAATGCTGAGCGGTCATGGGTTGCCCACGTTTCTTGCGTACGGCGTATACCTCGGTGAAGTAGTTGGGCCGATATTAGTGATTATCGGGTTGTTTACGCGCATTGGAGCACTGTTCATGGTCGGCAACATGCTCTTCGCCTTTGCCCTGGCTCATATGGGGGACCTGTTCTCACTCGGTCAGATGGGGGGCTGGGCTCTAGAGCTGCAAGGGATGTTCCTCTTCGGTTCGATAGCGATCGCGCTGCTCGGTGCCGGCAGATACAGCGTTGGCGGGATCAATGGGCGGTTCAATTAAGGCGCCGTGCGTTCCCCGCAAGGAGCGCAGTTGCCTTCCTGCTGCGGTTGGCACTGAACGAATCGCGATCCGGGGCGCCCTGTTTTCAGGTCGCCTCTGATAACGCAACCTATGTCGAACTTCATGATGCATAGAGCTCAACACTGGCGTTGCCCATGCACTTTTGCTCGCCAACCGGCCCAGCCGCTTCGTCGAGGAGACGAGCAACAGCCCGCGGCGCCCGCTATGATCACGCCCTATGACAGCTCCGGTTCCGATACGCCAACCCTGCCCGCCTGCCTCCTGTAACTGTGGGCGCGAGCAATTGCTGGATAAACCTGACAGCGATTTGCGCATCCTTCGCCTGACCCGGCATGAGGAAAACCGGCTGCTGGAACGGCTGGAGAATCTGACCAGTCTGGATGACCTCGAATATATGCAACAGCGGATCTACCAACAGCTGGGCATTCGCATGCAGATTGCGCCGAGCTTCAACGAAGTACGCAGCATGCGCGGTATCCGAATTGATATCGCCGAACTGCCTGGACTGTGCCGCAAGACTCGCCAATCCATTCCCGCCGCGATTCGGCGCGCATTGGAGAAGCAGCCGGAAATCGCTTACAGGCTGCTCGATGCCCACGACTTGCTGCGCGATGCCTGAGCCCGCCGGATCCGACAATAGCGCTCGATGGCGCCTTCTGCGATAGTTGTACGACCAGTCGCGGTGCGGCTGGTACGCCGTTCGCTCAAAAGGCACTCGGCGCCGGTGACGCCCCGTTCGCTGCGCTGCAGCTTATCCATCCGCAGCCTACCGCGTCCTTTTTCGCGCTACCCGCGCGTCCCTAATGGCTCATCGGCCATCGTAGTGCCGGCCGCTGTCCATCAGCGTCTGGCTGTTCGCCAATAACAACCAAAAGACCGATCCGAACAAGGACGCCCCCATGAAACTGACCCGTTGCTTTACTGCGCTGGCCGTCGCTGCCGCCCTATCCACTAGCTTCTCCGCCGCGGCCCGCGAATATTCCGTTTCCACTGTGCTCCCCGATGCCTTCCCTTGGGGACAAGCCGCGCAAAAGTGGGCCGACCTCGTCGAGGAACGCTCAAAGGGTGAGATTACCTTGCGCGTTTATCCCAACGCGCAACTGGTTGCCGGCGACCAGACGAAGGAATTCTCCGCGATGCGCTCTGGATTGATCGACATGGCGGTCGGTTCGACCATCAATTGGTCGCCGCAGGTGCCGGAGTTGAATCTGTTCTCTTTGCCATTTCTGATGGCCGACAGCGCCGATCTCGACGCCATTACGCAAGGCGAGGCTGGCAAACTGGCCTTCGATGCCATAGAAAAGCGCGGGATCGTCCCGCTGGCCTGGGGTGAAAATGGCTTCCGCGAATTATCCAATTCGGCCAAACCGGTGAAGACTCCGGCTGATCTGGCCGGCCTGAAGATACGCGTGGTCGGCTCGCCGCTGTTTCAAGACACCTTCACCGCACTGGGCGCAAACCCCACCCAGATGAGCTGGGCCGATGCCAAGCCAGCGCTCACCACAGGTGCCGTCGATGGCCAGGAAAATCCGCTGTCGGTGTTCGATGTGGCTCGTGTCGATCAGGTCGGCCAGAAATACCTGACGCTCTGGCATTACATGGCCGACCCATTGATTTTTGCGGTCAACCAGCGCATCTGGAAGCAACTGCCGGAAGCGGACCGGGAGCTCCTGCGCCAAGCGGCCATCGATGCTGGCGAGTGGGAAATCGAGCTTTCGCGAAGCGGTGAGGCCAAGCGCCTGGATGACATTCGCTCACGTGGCGTTGAAGTGACGGAGCTCAGCGACGAAGAACACCAAGCTTTCGTCGAGGCAACCCATGCGGTGCACGAGAAATGGGCGCCGAAGATCGGCGCTGAACTGCTCGAAGCGGCCCGTACGGCCATTGCAAAGTAAAACCGTTTTGCCCGGCGGCGCGAAGTCGCCGCCGGGATTCGAGGAATTCCATGAACAATCGACAGGACGCGCGCTTAGAGCGCGTGTTGGCCACCCTAGCGCTGATGATTATCGGCCTGATTAGCCTGGCCAACGTAGTGGTGCGTTACTTCACCAACGCCTCCTTTGCCTTCACCGAAGAGCTTTCCGTATTTCTGCTGGTCATCCTGACGTTCGCCGGTGCCTCAGTAGCCATGCGTAGCAACCGACATATTCGTATCGGCATGGTCGAGCGACTGTTCCCCCGTCTGCGCATGCCGTTGATCATCGTTCAATGGCTCGCCAGCATACTGGTGCTCGGGATGGTGACCTGGTTCGGCGGTCAGTTTGCGCTGGAGGAATATCAGTGGGAATCGGAGTCCCCCGGCCTTGGTCTGCCGAACTGGTGGTACGTGATCTGGCTGCCGTTGCTTGCGTTGGCGATGGCCGTACGGCTGAGCCAGATGACCCTCGACCGGCTGCGTGGGAGGCTTTCGGATGAGCCCTGACTTCTGGATGCTTGTCAGCTTTCTATTGCTGTTGTTGATCGGCGTACCGGTGGCGTTTTCCCTCGCACTATCCGGCGCCATCGGCATTCTTGCCGGCCTCTCGCCGGACATGCTGGCTACACTCGGCACCAATACCTACAACGGTATCGCCAAATATCCGCTGATCGCCATCCCGCTGTTCATTCTAACCGGCCTGGTATTCGAAAAATCCGGTGTGGCATTGCGTCTGGTGCGCTTCGCTCAGGCGCTGATCGGCCCGCGGCACGGCGGCCTGGCAATGGTTGCCATTCTGGTTTGCCTCATCATGGGCGGCATGAGCGGATCGGGCCCGGCAGATGCGGCAGCAGTGGCCATGGTGATGCTTCCAAGCATGACCCGCGCCGGCTATCCCAAGCCGTTCTCGGCTACGCTGATCGCCGCATCGGCCTCCACCGCGATCCTGATTCCCCCTTCCATCGCGCTGATTCTCTACTCCATCGTCGTGCCGGGCGTGGATTTACGGGCGCTGTTCGCTGCCGGGCTGTTTCCAGGCATCATCGCGGGGTTGGTTCTGTTGCTGCCTGCCTGGCTGTTGGCACGCCGTTACGGCTGGGAAAACCCGGAAGACACCGAACGGCCTCCGCTCGGCGAAAGTTTCCGCCTGGCGCTGCCGGCACTGTTCGCACCAGTGCTCATCCTTGGCGGCCTGCGCAGCGGCCTGTTCACCCCGACCGAAGCAGCCGTGGCCGGGGTTACTTATGGCGTGCTGATCGGTTTGTTCGTCACCCGTGAACTGGACTGGCGCAACCTTTGGAGGCTCTGCGGCGAGGCCGCGGTGATCTCCGGCGTGGTCATGCTAATCATCGCGCTGGCCGGCATTTTCGCCTGGGCGGGCACGATGCTCGGCACGTTCCGTCATCTGGCCGAATGGTTGATCTCGCTATCCGACAACGGCGCTGTGTTACTGATTCTGGTAATGATCGCCGTGCTATTGGCCGGCATGTTGCTGGATGCGATTTCCATCTATTTGATCCTCATGCCAATCCTGATTCCGGTAATGCAGCACTTTGGCTGGAACCCGGTGTGGTTCGGCATCCTGTTGGCTATGAATATCGCCATAGGCCAGTTCACACCGCCGGTTGCGATCAATCTGATGGTCACTGCCGAAGTGGCGAAGATCCGCCTGGAGCAGACGGTGGGTTGGGCCATGCTGTTCGTTTTGGTGATGGGCAGCGCACTGGTGCTGGTAGCGATCTTCCCGGAGATAGCGCTATGGCTGCCGCGGGTGCTGGGTTATGCGGTGTGAATCGGGCTATGCCTACGCTTGCACCATCGGCCCAGTATGTTGCACGGGTTACGCTAACGCAGACGAAGCCCAGCAATCTGAATGCGGTCCCGGCCCTCGTTCCGGCCAGGCATAGTCTTAACCGGCGTATCCTGGTTTGCGGATCGACCGGCAGATTACACGTTACTTCCGCAAGCGGGACGAGCAGAAGGAAATCGAGGAAGCAAGCTATCGGATGGCGCCCATGGGCACGCGTCGGTTTATCGGCGTAGCGATAAGCTGTCGCGTTGAACGAGACCGTCCATATTGATAGATGTTACGGCTCGGCAATGCCGTGCCGTAACATTTCCAGGCCATGCACCCGGTATCGTCTGCTCCGCAACTAATACACCCTGCCCCTACGGCAACCCTGGCCAGCGCGCAGGTAGGGAACGGCACAAAATAGCGTATCGCCCCTATTTATAGGGCAACGAACTCAACCGCCTACCGCTACCCGTCCGACGGATTGCAGGCTAGCTTCCGGCTTCTGCGTAACCGTAGCAGCACGCTCCGCACGTTGCTGCATGACGATATCCAGCGCTCGGCTCGGTAGAAGATCGACATCATCGAACGTGATCAACTGACCCGGCTCTACCGCTCGCTTGAGTGCCGTCTTGCGCAGCAGGCCGATCGGAACGTGATCCGGATTCTGATCGAGCTTGAGCGCCTCCCCACGGAATTGAAAACCACCGATCCCGCGTTCTATGAGCTCACCAGCACGCATCGCCCGCTTGGCAATTGCACCTACACCCAACGTCGGCGCGGTGGAGTTGTTCAGCAGCACGCCACCGCCATTGAGAACACGGCGTATGGTTTTGCCCACTTCCAATGAACACAGATGGAACGGGCGCACCAACGTGTAGTAAGGGCCTGATCCCAGTTTGAAATATTCGATGGCGGCCTGCTGGCTTTCGTCATGTCCGCAGACCAGAAATACTCCGCCGGCAGGATACCCGGAGGGGATGATGTAATCGACGAAGGGCTGACCGAGGCGCTCCGCCATCATGCCGAGCAGATTGCCTGTATCGGTCAAATTGGTCGACGCCAGGCCTTCCAGCCCCCGCTTGGTAATGGTCGCGCCCAGACCATTCCCAACGATCACTTGCTCGATCTGCACCTTGGTGCCATCAGTAAACGAGGTGGTCTGATCGATGCTAATACCTTGGCGCTTCGACCAGTACGTCATGTCTTCGAGCGATGGGTCATGGTTCAGATAGCCCTTCATGTTGCCGTACACCAACGGCTTGAAGCCCATCATCAGCGCTTCTTCATGCAATGCCGCCAGCGATCCTGGCTGGTCGCCCTCAGCTTCGGTGATAAAACCCTTGCCCGCCAGATAAGAGCCCGTGGTGACCTGCAGTTCAGCATTGATGGTCACTACCGGCAATCCAACCTCGAAAGCGCGCTCAACAACTTCAGTGCCGTGAAAGACATCACCGCTGCATTCAACGATCAGATCAGCGCCGTCGATCAGTTGGTCGATGGAGTTCGTAAGCCGATCAGTCAGGGGGAAATCGCTGAAGGAATTCAGAGGACGCCGTGTCAGCACGCCGGAAATTTCCAGATCCTGATAGTGCTGCTTGATCAGTCGGATGAGGCAGTGAGCGATCATTCCTGTGCCGGATACACCGATCTTCTTTTTTGTATGCGAAGTAGACATAGGGGCGAATCCATTCAATAGCAACGAATGCTCTGACCGCAGCGGCACGAAAAGATTTTGTAGCAAAAATAAAAAATCTGGCCTAACGCCATCGTCCGACGCCGTTGCATCTCTGAGCGTTTGATAGCTCCAAGCTAAGCGTTAGGAGCGCGATTCAGCCAATTGATTAATGGCGGGCGAAAGGGGCGCGCGGGTTATATTTTTGTCGCCAGATTGTGGGGCGAAAAAGAAGCGGCGTTGCGCCGCTTCCTATCGATATCGATTACTTGAGGGCTGCGATAGCCGCCTCATAATCCGGTTCGGTACCGATCTCGGCAACCAACTCGGTATGCAGAACCTGATCCTGCTCGTCCAGCACGACAACAGCCCGAGCGGCTACTCCTGCGAGCGGGCCGGTCGCGATCAGTACGCCATAATCCTCGAGAAACTCCCGACCACGCATGGTCGACAGATTGATTACGTTCTCTAGCCCTTCGGCACCGCAGAAGCGCTTTTGCGCGAATGGCAAGTCGGCGGAGACACACAGCACTACCGTGTTGCTCAAATCGTTGGCCTGAGCGTTGAACGTGCGCACCGAGGTGGCGCACGTCGGCGTATCAATGCTCGGAAAAATATTCAGCACCTTGCGCTTGCCGGCAAAGTCGGTCAGCGCGACATCAGCGAGATCAGTACCTACCAGAGCGAACGGCTTGGCTTTCTGACCGGCTTGTGGGAAAGAACCAGAGACCTGTATCGGGTTGCCTCTGAGGGTTACTTCAGTCATGTGAGCTCCTAATTTGGTTCGTGGGCCACGAGGGTGATACTCGCGGCCCGGATTGATCATGCCGCCTGATTACGGGCGAAATACTCCTTGGTCAACTTGACCACTACCGGACTCAGCAGTAGCAGGGCTACCAGGTTGGGAATCGCCATCAGGCCGTTGAGGGTATCCGCCAGTAGCCAGGCGAAATCCAGCTGGGCGATCGCACCGAACGGCACGGCCAGCACCCAGATGATACGGAACGGCCAGATCGCCCTGGTCCCAACCAGGAATTCCCAGCATTTTTCACCGTAATAGCTCCAGCCAAGAACAGTAGTGAAGGCAAACACCACAAGTGCGATGGTGAGCAGCGCTCCGCCAATTCCCGGCATGGCCGATTCAAAGGCTGCGGCGGAGAGAGCAGCACCGCTTTCGCCCCCGGTCCAGACTCCGGAACAAATAATTGCTAGCCCCGTGATGGTGCAGATGATCAGGGTATCGATGAATGTGCCCATCATGCCGATCATGCCCGAGCGTACCGAGCTGTTGGTAGTGCCGGCTGCCTGAGCGATTCCCGCGGTGCCGAGACCCGCCTCGTTGGAGAAGATACCGCGCGCGACACCGAAACGGATCGCCGCCATGACCGCCGCGCCGGCAAAGCCGCCTGTGGCCGCGATGGGCGAAAACGCGTGAGTGAAGATGAGGCCGAACGCTGCGGGAATCTCCGACGCGTGCACCACCAGTACCGTGATGCCGGCGATGATGTACGCAACGCACATGACCGGCACCAGTGCCGCGGCCACCGCGCCGATCCGCTTGATGCCGCCCAGGATCACCAGCCCCACGAACAGCATGGCAACCAGACCGGTGACCCATAGCGGTATGGAGAACGTGGCCTGAAGCGCGAGCGCCATGCTGTTTACCTGTACCATGTTGCCAATACCGAACCCGGCCAGACCACCGAAGATGGCAAATGCGGTACCTAGCCACAACCAGCGTTTGCCAAGACCGTTCTTGATGGCATACATCGGCCCGCCAACATGCTCGCCACGGTCGTCCTTCTCGCGGTAATGCACCGCCAGAACGACTTCGCAGTACTTAGTGGCCATGCCAACCAGCGCGGTACACCACATCCAGAACAGCGCGCCCGGGCCGCCGAGGAAGATCGCCGTGGCCACGCCTGCGATGTTGCCGGTGCCGACGGTGGCGGCCAGACAGGTCATCAGCGCTTGGAACGGGCTGATCTCACCCGTTTCCTCGTCACCTTTTACGCGCCCACGCCAGATCAGCGCGAAGCCGGTGCCGATACGCCCCAGCGGCATGAACTTGAGCATCACCATCAGAAAGAGACCAGTGCCGAGGATCAGCACCAGCATGGGTGGGCCCCAGACGAGCCCGTTAATGCTATTGACCAGGTTTTGCAGGAATTCCATTCAAGGCACCCTTCTTAATTATGTTAGACATCCTTGCCCGAGCGGCCCGCGCCGGAGTGGAATACAAATACAGCGCACACGCCATATTTCCATCCCCCTGCCGAAGCGACTCGGTATGACCCCGACTTCAATGTGCTGGGTACTACCGACAACTTGCAAAACTCATGCTAGAGCCCTGCGTCAGCCGTCATGCGAGGAGCGACCGAGCGATCCTACCATCACCACAAGTGCTTGGCGCGACATCATTGGCAGGTAGGATTCGCGGCCTCGAGCGACTCGCAAGTCACCGAATGACGGCACCCTGATTACCGGTTACGTAAGCTCATCAGCGTAGCTTAGCGCTGCAATGCCGCCAGCAAATTCGAGGCGGTTTTTTTGCCGGCGAACTCGCTGCATGAATGATTAGAAGTTGCGGCGATAGAAGATGTCGAGGGAACTGGCGAGTCCGCTCGCGGCCTCGAGAAAGATCCGCTTGGTCAATTGATAGCGCAGGGCAACGGTGTTGGCCGACTCGAACACCCCGACGCCATACCGAAGCGTTAAACGATCAGTCAGGCGGCCACTGGCGACGACGCTGGTTTCCGTGCCGCGGCCTTCGGTGTCGAGCTGGAAGTCCTGAATGCCCAGACGCTGGGCAACATTTCCAGTAATCGACGAGCTACCCGCCAGGCCAAGCCCCAGAGCCGCCTGCGCCAGCATGTTGTTTTCACCGGAATCGGCACCCAGCGGCCGGCCGAGCACCAGGTACGACAACGCTTGCTCCTGGCTCATCGCCGGCTCGGCGAACACGTCGACCCTTGGCTGCTCAGCGCTGCCGGTGATGCGCAGGCCGGCGATGACGTTGTCTGACTCGATTCGTCGTATGGCCTCAATATTCAAAAATGGCTGAGTCAGCACACCGGTAAACAACAGCTGAGCACGGCGAATGGTCAAACGCTGGCCGTAAGCACGATATCGGCCATTGTTGAGATTGAGCTCGCCGCGGGTGTCGAGGTTGTCGCCGATGTGCACATAGCCCGCCAGATCGGCAGTGAGACCGAAGCCTGTGAATCGCAGGCGGTCCTCCCCCACCTCAACATCGATATCCATGCGAACAGCCATCGGTGTCTGGGCTTCTTCGGCTTCCGCACCGATGATCACGGCGTCTTCGGAAACCCTGACGGTCGAAGGCGGCAATTCGCGAACGGTGATATCACCACGTGGCACGCGTACCTTGCCACTCACTGCCAATTGGTCACCGGCCAGCTCCAAGCGCAGATCCGGCTCGACCTCCAGTTCGGCGTAAGGCTCGACGATCACTGGCAGCCGGGCGCCCTTCACGCGCAGTTCCATATCCAGTGCATCACGCCAATCCAGGGCGCCGACAATCTCCCCTCGTCCCTGTTCACCGCTGCGCCAGTTTCCATCGATTCGCATGCGCTCGCCCTCAATGGCGGCAAGAACCTCGAGCTGCTCGAAACTGACGGGCAATTCACTGCCTGCAATCTCGGCATCGCTCAGTCTCAGCTCACCATTGACCTGCGGCCGCTGCAAGCTGCCGGACAACTCGCCATTGCCGTTCAGCTGCCCGCTTAATCGCTCGACTTGAGCCACCAAGGGCCTGGCTACGGAGAGATTGAAATTGCTCAGACGGAATGAGCCGGAGATGGCCTTGGCTTCGGTGCTTGGATCGACGTGCAGTTGCACGTCGATCTCGCCGAGCTCACCGCCCTCGAAGCGCAAGCGGCCGTCGACTCGTTGTGGCGCAAGCTCGCTGTCCAATGCCAGGGTTGTATAAGGAAAGTCCAGCCACTGTCCGCCTTCACGCATACGCAACGTACCAGGGCCCGCATCGACTCGAACACTGCCGCTAGGACCAGCACTCGGCAGATCGAGCGCGAGATCGGCATTGACCTCCCCTTGCCAGACCAGGTTGTCAGGCAGATAAGGCGCCAGCGATTCCAGTGGAAAATCACGCAGTCGGTAGCGCAGTTGCGGATCTGGCATAAGGCGCTGATCTTCGGCACAGAGCGTGGCCTGACCCGCCCCCCAGCAATGCGCGCCCAATGTCACCCGACCACTGGCCAGGCGTTGCAGGGTGGCCGGCTGTTGAAGTGCCCACTGTTGGCCTTTGGCATCCAGCTCGGCCCGCAGCAACCGCCCTCGCCAATCCTCGCCGCGCAATCCGCCATCCAGCGCCAAAGAAAGATCCAATAGCGGGCCCTGCAGACTCAGACGGCCCTGGTGCGCCTGCCGAGTGCCCTCGGCATCTATTCGCAGCTGTCCCAGATCGGTATCCCCCGCCTGCAGCCCCGCAGCGGTGAGTTGCAGTTGGCCGCGCTCGCCTTCCTTGAGGTTGGCGGCCAGTTGCAGGCGATCCAAGCGATTGTCCTGGAACGCGACTTGGCGGCCATCAAGCGTCAATTCGCCCTGGGGGGCCGCCGGCGTACCCGCCAGGCGAAGGTTTCCAGCAAGTTGCCCCTGCAAGTCTGGCCAAAGCTGGCCCAAGCGCGGCAAATCCAGTTCGAGGCTTGCCTGTAAGGTTTCGGCCCAGCGCCCGCCGCCCTGAATCCGGTTGTCGCCGAGACGCAAGTCCATGCGCGGGACATTCCAAGTGGCGCCCTGTCCGCTTGCCTCGAGCTGCAGCTTCAGCGGTTGCTTGCGCAACGTGCCATCCATATCCAGGCTCGCCTCGGCCTGCAACTGCTCATCCCGCATGGCACCGCGACTGCTGAGCGTGCCTTTCAGCCGACCTGGCAGTTCCGCGATCCAATACGACGGATCGAGCTCGCTAAGGGCTAAGGTGGTGTTCCAGTCGACGCCGCTGGCGAAGCCCACGCTGAGATTTCCGTCGGCTCGCCCTTGTCCGGCGCGCAGTTCGAGCTGCGGTAGATGCACCCCTTCGAGGTCGCCACTGATGGGGCTCTTCAAGGTGAAATCGCCTGACGGGCCGGTCAGCGCCGCATCGAAGTTGCCCAGATAGTTGCCATCGTCGTATTGCAGCTGCGCATTCAGCGTGCGCAGTGTCACGGGCGGCTCGTCTACACCCGGGTACAGCCGGCGCCAGGGGAAGTCGCGCCAGGCCAGTTCTCCCTCGCCCTGCAGTCCGTCCTGCCAGCCCGCCTGCCCGCTCAGGCTGAGCCGCCGCCCCTCGCCGGCAGCCAGCTGCAATGCTTCGACCTGCGCATGGACTTTATCAACCAGCGCATTCAGGGCGATGCCAACCGCACCACCCTCCCCTTGCAAGCTACCCTCGCCGACCAGCCGATAGCCACGCTGCAGATCGCCAACCGCGGTCAGTTCAAGCGTGTCCAGACGCAGCGCATCAGGCAGTTCCGCCGCAGCCTTGAAGCGCTCCACCGTCAGCAGCAGATTCGCCGGCAACTCCGGCTCCAACGGACGTACCCAACCTCGGAGCTTAGCGTCGAGATAGCCCTGGCTTTCGACATCCAGCATCAGCCGCTCGCGCAATTCGCCTTCCAGCGCAATCTTCAGCGCCCAAGGTTGCCCATCGGGCGACCGCACCGCCGCGTCGCCGGCCAGCTGCAGCGGCCAGTCCCCGCTCGGCTTCAAGCGACCAGCCATGTCCAGCGACAGGTCTTCGCGGCGCAGTTGCAGCGCCTCGATATCCAGGCCCTCCTGACGCCAGTCCGCACGTAGCTGCACGCGCTGCAACTGCTCGACATCGTTCAGCCGAAGCCTGCCTGTCTCGACCCGTTCGATTCGCAATCGCAGCGGCAATTGGATGTCAGGCAGGCTGAACGGCTCACCTGGCGTCGCATCCTCCGGCGCCGGAGGGAATTGCAGAGCAATATCTCCGACGACCAGCTCCTCGACGCACAACGTCATGCGCAACAGACACAGCGGTGACCACGCCATCCGCGGTGATTGCACTTCGACGCGATTGCCGTCCTGCTCCCAGATCAGCCGCTGCGCCTGCCAAACGCCACCAAGGCGCCCGCGGAACTGATCGACCTGCACTCCAGGAACCTGACTCAAAGCCCAGCGACTGCCCGCGTTGGTGCCAAGTACCGCACCTCCGGCCAGCAGAATCAGCAGCAGCAAGATCAGAATACCTAACAGCGTCCAACCGATGATTCGCGCCGTAGACTTCAAAGTTCTGGCCCCATTGAGAAATGCAGCCGCACGCCGCCCTCCTCATCAAGCGGGTGCGCCAGGTCGATACGGATCGGCCCGACCGGCGAAACCCAGCGAACGCCGAGCCCGACGCTGCTTTTCAGCGAAGGTAATTCCAAGGAATTGAATGCGTTGCCCTGGTCGATGAAGGTCGCGACCCGCCACTTATCCGTCAGCGAGTACTGGTATTCGGCACTGACCGCCAACTGATAGCGCCCGCCAATCTTGTCGCCATCGGAGTTGGTCGGCGACAGGCTCTGATAGTCATAGCCGCGTACGCTCTGGTCTCCGCCGGCGAAGTAGCGCAGCGATGGCGGTACGTTGGTGTATTCGTCCGTCCAGTTGCCGCCGACCTGAACGCGCCCCAGGAATCGATGGCGTCCAGCAAGGGTGATCAATCCCTTGGCCGTGGTATTTGCATGAATCAGATCCGCGTCGGACAGCAGCCCCTCCTTGGCGGCTGCCAATTCGAATTCCAAGCGATAGCCGCGGCTGGGATCAATGCGGTTGTCGCTGCGCAGGTAACTGTAAGCAACCCCAGGCATCAGCAGCGTACTACTGCCGGAATCATCCCCGAGCTCGTACTGTTCATGTCGCCATTTCAGCGCCCAGACCCGCTTCCACCCGCTGGGCAGCTTACGGTGCCACTCAGGACCGACCGTCAGCAGGCGGCTCTCGCTGTCGCTGTCGGCCAGCTGTTCGAACTGATAACCCGCGGCATAGCGAAGCTTATCGGTCAGCGGCGGATCCAGCGGCACGTCATACCAGAGCCCGATGTTCTGCCGCGGCGCCGAGAGCTCCGTTTCGAGACCGTAGCTATGGCCCTGCGGATTGACCCAGTGGCGCAGAAAATCCAGACGCATGCGTGGGCCCACGTCGGTGGAAAAACCCAGCCCGAGCCCAAGGGTTCTGGGGTCGCGTGTGGTCAGCTGAACCGCAACGGGAATGCGTTGCTGCTCGGCATTGGCCGGATTGGCATCGACCCGCACTCCTTCGAAGTAACCACTGGACTGCATCGCCTGATTCAGATCAGCGACCAGTTCCGAGTCGTACGGCGTACCCGCGTCGAACGGCACCATGCGGGCCAGCAGATCCGGTTCGAAGGGCGAGTCGCCCTCGAACCGCACGTCCCCCAACACGTAGCGTGGGCCGCTGTCGAACACCAATTCGACATCGGCGGCGTTCGCCGCCGGGTCGATGGCCAGGCGCTGCCGTTTAAAGCGGCCATCGAAAAATCCATAGCGTGACGCCTGATTGAGGATCTGCTGCTTCACCTCTTCATACTGGCCATGGTTTAGCACATCGCCGGTCGTGAGTGCCTCGCGAGGCACTCGGAATACCTGCAACTCGGCCGCCGGGCCATCCACACGCACAGTAATGTTGCGCAGGCGAACCGGCTCGCCGGGCTGAATGCGCAACCTCAGCTGCGGCTTCTCGCCGCCGCTGACCTGAGATTCGATTTCACCGTTGTAATACCCCAAGGCCTGTAGCGCCTTTTGCGCTTGCTCAAGGGCGATACGGCTATAACGCAGCAATTGCGCCTCGTTGCGATCGCCCAAGTCGCCGACGTAGCTTTCGACATTTTCACGCAGCGCACGATTGGAAGGCTCGACGGTGACGTCGAGCTCCGCGGCGCAGAGGCCAGTAGAAACAAACAAGGCAAGGGCGGCCGGAACGATTCGACCCATTGAGAATATGCGCATGGCGAGCGATGCTAGCACGATGCGCGCCGAAGCTCGGGGCTGGCAGCGAGGCGTTTGGCACGGCACATACAGCGTCAGGCAGGGCATTGGGAAACTTCGTCGGACATCCACCAGTAGGACTTTGAGCAACCGACAAAATTCGGCTTCAACCGCTATTGGCTTCAACCTGACGAGGAGCAGGATGGAAAAACACATGCTCAACCACCGGCCCGATGGCCACCTGGCCGATCTCCTGATAGCCCTGCCGCGCATAGAAATGCAGGTAACGCGGATTCCCTGTGTCGATCACCAATCCCTTCGAGGCGGTGTCTGCGGCGCACCAGTTGTGCAACGCTTCAAGGAGCTGCTCGCCATAGTGTTGCCCTTGATATTGCGGGTGGACGGCCATCATCGGTAATACATGGAAGGTACCCGGCGGCAGGCAACCCAGCACTGCGGCGTGATAATCGAGGTAACGTCGGGTGCAGCGAAAGCCAGCGGTCAGCAACATCCGCATGCGCCATGCCCAGCTCTCTGTGACATCCAGGCGCCGTTGAGGCGGGGCGATCAGCGCGACGGCGATCAGCCGATCGTCCAGCAACAATCCCAGCGAGGGCTGATCCTGTAGAAGGTGCTGATTCACCAACTCACGTACCGTCGCACGTACACGCTGGTCATAGCCAGGCCGATCGGATTCGAACAGGTAGGCAAAGGTGGGTTCGTGTCGATAGGCGTTGTACAAGAGCGAGCGAGCTTCCCTAGCGTAACCACTGTCCAGCATTCGTACTTCAGCAGGCATCGGCATGGCGGTTCTCTTTGATATTTGTTGTTGTAGAGCCTGATCTCACGTTAGCACTGGCATAACTGCCGTGCCGCCTCTGCGTGAGTTTATCGGCGGCTCGCTGATACGGCTCGCAACGGGCTGCTCGATACGATTAGAATTTCAGTTTTGCCAGAGCCTGACCAATATGAAAATTGTCTCATTCAATATCAACGGGTTACGTGCAAGACCTCATCAACTGGCTGAGTTAATCAATAGACACCGACCGGACGTTATCGGGCTGCAGGAAACCAAGGTGGCTGACGAGCAGTTTCCTCAGGCCGAGATCGAAGCCCTGGGTTATCACGTGCATTTCCATGGCCAGAAGGGCCATTACGGCGTCGCGCTGCTCTCGCGTCAGGCTCCGCTGGAGATCCATAAAGGCTTTCCTGGCGATGGCGAAGAGTCACAGAGGCGCTTCATCTGGGGGCGCTTCGCCGATGGTGACGGGGAGCCGGTCACGGTCATGAACGGTTATTTTCCGCAGGGAGAAAGTCGCATCCACCCCACCAAGTTTCCCGCCAAAACAAAGTTCTACGCGGACTTGCAAGCCCTGCTGGAAGCGCGCTTCACGCCCGACCAGTCAGTTGCGGTTATGGGCGATTTCAATATCTCACCGGAAGACTGCGATATCGGCATCGGTGAAGCGAACGCCAAGCGCTGGCTGCGTACAGGCAAATGCAGTTTCCTGCCGGAGGAGCGCGAATGGCTGGCGCGCCTGAAGAACTGGGGTCTACAGGACAGCTTCCGCACGCTCAATCCCGAGGTTGCCGACCGCTTCAGCTGGTTCGACTACCGCAGCCGAGGTTTTGAAGACGATCCACGCCGAGGCCTGCGCATCGACCTGATTCTGACTACCACCGGCCTGCATGACCGCGTCACCGATTGCGGCGTCGATTATGACATTCGTAGTATGGAGAAGCCCTCCGACCACTGTCCGGTCTGGATCGAACTGAGGTAGCAGCGCCGGCTCGCCTTAGTGCATCCAGCACCGAGCATCGAGCCGCGCTACTGAAACTGCGGAACATCGCTCACATCGTCCCTATTTTGGTCGGCCGTCACATAACGGTAAACAAAGCTTCTTAATCTCCCCGCTTCTTTGAAAGGGAGTCGCTGCATGGCATTTTCTGCGTCCGCACGCACTATAGGGAAACGGGCGCTGCGCCTGGCGTTACTCGGCCTGCTCAGCATCGGTTCGATTTCAGCGAGCGAAGCCACGCCGACGCCGCCTGTAAGCGATAGTCCGGTCCTGCGCATCCAAGGGTCGAACACCGTTGGCGCGAAGCTCGCCCCGATGCTGATCGCCGGGCTGTTCGAAGCGCAGGGTCTGGGTGCAGTACGGATTGCTTCCGCTGGGCGCGAGAATGAGCAGCGCATTAGCGCCACTGACAGTTCCGGTCGTACGCTGCATGCGCTGGTCGCGGCCCACGGGACAGGAACCGGATTTGCCGGGCTAAAGGACGGCTCCGCCGATCTCGCGGCCGCGTCGCGACCGATCAAGGACAGTGAATTCGACAACCTTGCCGCTCTGGGCAATCTGCGCAGTGCAGAGGCCGAACAGATCATCGCCATCGATGGCTTGGCAATCATCGTTCACCCGAGCAACCGAATCACTTCGCTCAGCGTCGAGCAGGTCGCCAATCTCTTTGCCGGCGAGATTCGTAACTGGCGCGAGTTGGGCGGCGATGATCTCGCGGTCGAGCTGCACGCACGCGATGATCAGTCCGGTACCTATGACACTTTCAAGGAGTTGGTGCTCGCCAGGCAAAGCAAGACGCTGGCCGGCAGTGCCGCGCGCTACGAATCCAACGACCAGCTGTCGAACACGGTCAGCAGTCGCCCCGGCGCGATCGGTTTCGTCGGTCTCGCCTCGGTCGGGAGTTCGAAAGCCTTGGCAATTGCCGATGGCAATTCGCAGCCGATGCTGCCCTCCACGGCGCTTGTCGCAACCGAAGATTATCCATTGTCGCGTCGCCTGTTCTTTTATGCCGATCCGGGTCGGCAGTCGGAGTGGACCCGCGCCTACCTCGACTTCGTCCACAGCGCCGCTGGCCAAGCCATCGTCGCGCAATCCGGCTACATCGCGCAGGCGATTACCGCGATCAAGCTGCCAGCCCAGGCGGATATGCCGCCGCTTTACCAGGAGCTGTCCAATACCGCGCAGCGACTGACGGTCAATTTTCGCTTCGACGAAGGGAGCGCGCGTCTGGACAACAAGGCTCAGCGCGATATAGGTCGCCTGATCGATTATCTCCGAGGCACGGACAAAATAATGAACGCAGCGGTGCTGGTGGGCTTCGGTGATGCGAAAGGCGACCCGACACGCACCGCTCTTCTGTCCAAACTGCGAGCGATGGCGGTCCGTCGCGAGCTGTCCCGTGGAGGCATACTCGTTAAAGATATCAATGGTTTAGGCGACCAACTTCCGGTGGCGTCGAACAGCGAGAGCGGCCGCATCAAGAACCGGCGGGTCGAAGTCTGGGTGTACTGAACCGCCAACAATCAGTGCAAAATCGTATTGGCGGAAAGCCTGTGGCGTACTGTTACACGGCACGTACCGCGACTAAGCTCTGAGGATTTACGGCATCGGAAATATCCTATGTACCTGGTCTGTGGCGAAGCCCTGTTCGACGTATTTGCGACGCCCTCGGGCACCCGTAGCAACCGCTTGAATCTCGAGGCGGTAGCCGGTGGATCGCCCTTCAACGTTGCCGTCGGGCTGGCCAGGTTGGGCACGCCCTGCGCACTCTTCACCGGCATATCCAACGATCATCTGGGCCAGCAGCTGCGCCAGGTGCTCGAAGAGGAAGGCGTTGATTGCCGCTATCTGGCGGCTTTCGACGCGCCGACCACCCTAGCGATGGTCGCGCTCGGGGCCAACGGCGTGCCGATCTACAGTTTTCGCGGAGAAGGATGCGCCGACCGCTTACCCCGTGATGAGCATCTCGCCCCGCTTGGCGAGGACATCCAAGGCATTCATGTCGGCTCCTATTCGCTGGTGACCGCACCGGTTGCCGATACCCTGCTGGCGCTAATACGCCGCGAAAGCGGTAATCGTCTGATTTCCCTGGACCCGAATATCCGACTCAACGTCGAGCCGGACGTGCTGCGCTGGCGCGAGCGGGTCGAAGCCTTTGCCGAGCGCGCGCACGTGATCAAGGTCAGCGATGAAGACCTGGCGCTGCTCTACCCCGGTGAAGCGCCCGAAGCCATTGCCCAGCGGTGGCTGCAAGGAAGCTGCGCATTGGTGCTGCTGACTCGCGGGGGCGCTGGCGCGCAGCTGTTCAGTCGGCGTCATGGCGCGCGGTATGCGGCGGCCAGAAGCGTCACGGTGCGCGACACCGTCGGTGCCGGCGATACCTTTCAAGCGGCGTTGCTGAGCTACCTCCATGAGCACGGCCTGAATTCCCCAGGCGCATTGGCAGACATAGAGCCTGGTCAGTTGGAAGCGATGTTGAGTTTCGCGATGCAGGCGGCATCGATCACCTGTTCCAGACAAGGTCCCGAGCTGCCTTACCGATACGAAATCATCTGACCGGTTGGCCGTAGCTCCACGAGCGTCTATAAACCCCAGAGGACTTTAGGACGACGGAACCTGCATGAAAGCGTTGAAGATCACCGATCCATCCTATGAACTGATGGACGATCACCACGGCAACTCGCTGATCTACCGGGAGCACGGGTTCCCTTGCCCACTGGTTCGCTGGCACAACCATAAAGAGTACGAGCTGCACCTGATCGTGGCCAGCTCGGGCAAGGTCTTCGTCGGCGACTACGTCGGTAACTTCGGTCCGGACAGCCTGTTCCTGACCGGGCCGCACCTGCCGCACAACTGGATCAGCCAGGTCGAGGACGGCGAAGTGGTGACCAAGCGCGACATGCTGGTGAATTTCACCGACGAGCTGTTCGAGGCGGGCCACAGCGTTTTTTCCGAACTGCGCAGCTTCACACCGATGCTCGAACGCTCCCGCTACGGAATCGAGTTCCGTTGCCCGCAAACCATCGCCCAGGCGCGCCAGCTGATGCAGCAGATCGCCGACAGCCGCGGCGCCACCCGCCTCGGCTATTTCCTGATCATGCTCGAGCTCCTCGCGCGCTGTGACGACTACCAGTTGCTCTCCGGCGCGACCTCGGCGCAACTGAGCGACGAGCACCATGCCGATCGCACCAACATGGCGGTCAACTACATCTTCGACAACTACATGCGCGAGCTGCCCCTTGAAGAGGTGGCCAGCCACCTCGGTATGAAGCCCACCTACTTCTCGCGCTTCTTCAAGCGCGCAACCGGCCGCTGCTACGTCGAGTTCGTCAACAGCCTGCGCATCAGCAAATCCTGCGAGCTGCTGCTGGATCAGGACAAGCCTGTCACCGACGTCTGCTTCGAGTCGGGCTTCAACAACCTGTCCAATTTCAACCGCCGCTTCCAGCAGCTCAAGGGCATGACGCCGTCGTGCTATCGCCGCCTGATCGAGCAGCGTCTGACCGAGCAGAACCTGGCCAGCTGATACGCTTCCGGACGCTGTCTCCCACCACACTCTCGCACTCCGATTCGTTCGCCAATCCCCGACCGAGCACGGAAAACCCTCGCGCTTGAGCGGTTGGCGCGGCTTAATGCTGCGTATATCCGAGAGACAATCACGTTCAGACCCTGTGCAAAAAAGTATCGTTCGAAGTGTGGTCAGGGCTTTGTCGCCCGCATACTGCCGGCGTTGTAATGCTCGCGAGCCGCTCGTAGCGCAGTACGCGAGCAACAACAAAAACAATAAGCGACTTCCACCGCTCTGCCGTGGAAGAGGAGTTCAGGAATGAAGATTTCACGCTTGCTGCTCGGTACGGCCTGCATCGCCTCGTTCGGCATGGCGCAGGCCGCCGAAACCGTGACCGTCGCGACGGTCAACAACGCGGACATGATTCGCATGCAGCGCCTGTCCAAGACCTTCGAAGAAAAGAACCCCGACATCAAACTCAACTGGGTGGTGCTGGAAGAGAACGTTCTGCGCCAACGACTGACCACCGATATCGCTACTGACGGCGGCCAGTTCGATGTGTTGACCATCGGCATGTACGAAGCGTCGCTCTGGGGCCAGAAGGGTTGGCTCGCACCGATGAGCGATCTGCCCGACACCTACGACCTCGACGATGTCTTCCCCTCGGTACGTGAGGGGTTGTCGGTCGATGGCGCCCTGTACGCCCTGCCCTTCTATGCCGAAAGCTCGATGACCTACTACCGCACCGACTTGTTCAAGCAGGCCGGTCTGGACATGCCGGAGCATCCCACCTGGACGCAGATGGCAGAGTTCGCCAAAAAGCTGCACAAGCCGGGCGAGGACCAGTACGGCATCTGCCTGCGCGGCAAGGCCGGCTGGGGCGAAAACATGGCGCTGGTGACCACCGTGGCCAATTCGTTCGGCGCACGCTGGTTCGATGAAAAGTGGCAACCCGAATTCAACGGTCCGGAGTGGACCAAGGCGGCCAGTTTCTATGTCGACACGTTGAGCAAATACGGCCCGCCGGGTGCGTCCAGCAACGGATTCAACGAGAACCTGGCACTGTTCAACAGCGGCAAGTGCGCCATGTGGGTCGATGCGACGGTTGCCGGCTCATTCGTCACCGACAGTTCGCAGAGCAAGGTCGCCGATAAAGTCGGCTTCGCCTTCGCCCCGCAGCAGGAAACAGATAAGGGCTCGGCCTGGCTGTATTCCTGGGCATTGGCGATTCCGACCAGCTCGCAACAGAAGGAAGCCGCCAAGACCTTTGCCGCCTGGGCCACTTCGAAGGATTACGCCAAGCTCGTCGCCGAAACCGATGGCGTCGCCAACGTGCCGCCGGGCACTCGCGAGTCGACCTACAACGACGCGTACATGGCCGCTGCACCCTTCGCCCAGATCACCCTGGAGTCGCTGAAGCAGGCTGACCCGGCATCGCCGTCCGCCAAGCCGGTGCCCTATGTAGGCATCCAGCTGGTGACCATTCCCGAGTTCCAGGCCATAGGCACCCAGGTCGGCAAGATGTTTTCTGCCGCACTGACCGGGCAGATGCCGGTCGAGCAGATGCTCACTGCGGTCCAGCAGTCCACAGCCCGAGAGATGAAGCGCGCCGGCTACCCCAAGTAGGGATTAAGTAGGCACTCCCACCGGACAGGGCTCGCCTGAGCCCTCATGGCCTTCTTTCCCTGGAGCACGCCCATGGCCACCTCTACCACAGCCATCCCCAAGGCCCCTCTCACCGACACGACAAGCGAGTCGAACGAGCGCAAGCCACGACGATTCGGCTCCAGCTGGTTCCTCGTCAGCCCGTCCGTTGCGCTCTTGCTGCTATGGATGCTGGTGCCGCTGGCGATGACCGTCTACTTCTCGACGATTCGCTACAACCTGCTCTATCCCGGCGAAAACGATTTCGTCGGGTTGGAAAACTTCGAGTATTTCCTGACCGACGCCGGCTTCATCCCCGGCATGGTCAACACGCTGATTCTGGTCGGCAGCGTACTGCTGATCAGCGTGGTCCTCGGCGTGCTGATTTCCGCCCTGCTGGAGGCGGCGGACTTCGCCGGTCGCGGCATCGTGCGCGTCATGCTGATTTCGCCGTTCTTCATCATGCCCACGGTAAGCGCCCTGGTCTGGAAGAACCTGATTTACCACCCGGTGTCAGGCATTCTGGCCGCCGTCTGGAAGTCCTTTGGCGCGCAGCCAATCGACTGGCTGGCCCAACATCCGCTGGCCTCGATCGTGATCATCGTGTCCTGGCAATGGTTGCCCTTCGCGATCCTGATCCTGATGACGGCCATGCAGTCCCTCGACCAGGAGCAGAAGGAAGCCGCCCGCCTCGATGGCGCTGGCCCGATCGCCATTTTCTGGCACCTGACCCTACCGCATCTGGCGCGGCCGATTGCGGTGGTGGTGATGATCGAAACCATCTTCCTACTCTCCGTGTTCGCCGAGATCTTCACTACCACCAGTGGGGGTCCCGGATACGCATCGACCAACCTTGCCTATCTGATCTACAACCAGGCGCTGCTGCAGTTCGACGTCGGCATGGCATCGGCCGGCGGGCTGATTGCGGTGGTGATCGCCAATATCGCGGCGATCATCCTGGTGCGGATGCTCGGCAAGAATCTCACCGAAAAATACTGAGGACAGACCGATGCTTACGCTCAAACAAAGTCGCCGCCTCAATACCCTCGTCGTCGGGCTTTTCGCGTGGGCCGTGGCGCTGCTGCTGTTCTTTCCAATCTTCTGGATGATCCTGACCAGCTTCAAGACCGAGATCGACGCGTTCGCCACCCCGCCGCAGTTCATCTTCACGCCGACGCTGGAGAACTACCTGCACATCCAGGACCGCAGCGGCTACTTCAAGTACGCCTGGAACTCGGTGACGATTTCCTTTGGCGCCACCGCGCTGGGCATGCTGATCGCCATTCCCGCCGCCTACTCCATGGCCTTCTACGAGACCAAGCGGACCAAGGGCACGCTGTTGTGGATGCTCTCCACCAAGATGCTGCCGCCGGTGGGCGTGCTTGTGCCGATCTATCTGCTGGCCAAGCAGTTTGGCCTGCTCGACAGCCGCACGGTACTGATCGTCATCTACACGCTGATCAACCTGCCGATTCTGGTCTGGATGATCTACACCTACTTCAAGGACATCCCCCGCGACATCCTCGAAGCGGCGCGAATGGACGGCGCGACCCTGATGCAGGAGATGGTTCGCGTGCTCTTGCCGATCAGCAAGGGCGGGCTCGCCTCAACGATGCTGCTGTCGCTGATCCTGTGCTGGAACGAGGCATTCTGGTCATTGAACCTCACCTCCTCCAACGCCGCCCCGCTGACCGCACTGATCGCCTCCTACTCCAGTCCTGAAGGACTGTTCTGGGCCAAGCTCTCGGCTGTGTCCACTCTCGCCTGTGCGCCCATCTTGATATTCGGCTGGATCAGCCAGAAGCAGCTAGTCCGAGGCCTGTCGTTCGGCGCCGTGAAATAGCGCCGCCGCGGTATCAACAAGATCGACGAGATTAAAAGGATTCGAACATGGCAGACCTGAAAGTCCACAACCTGAAGAAAAGCTTCGACGGCAACGACATCATCAAGGGCATCGACCTGGACATTCGCGACCGCGAATTCGTCGTCTTCGTCGGCCCGTCCGGCTGCGGCAAATCGACCCTGCTGCGCCTGATCGCCGGGCTCGAGGAAGTCAGCAGCGGCAAGATCGAGCTCGATGGTCGCGACATCACCGACCTCGGCCCGGCCAAGCGCGACCTGGCCATGGTGTTTCAGACCTACGCGCTGTATCCGCACATGACGGTGCGCAAGAACATGTCCTTCGCGCTCGACCTGGCCGGCGCCGACAAACAGGAAGTCGCGCGCAAGATCGAGGCCGCCGCCCGCACACTTGAACTGGAGCCGCTGCTTGAGCGCAAACCGCGTCAGCTCTCCGGCGGTCAGCGCCAGCGTGTCGCCATCGGCCGCGCCATCGTGCGCAACCCCAAGGTATTTCTGTTCGACGAACCGCTATCGAACCTTGACGCGGCGCTACGTGTACAGATGCGTCTTGAGCTGTCGCGTCTGCATCAGGAACTGCAAGCCACAATGATTTACGTGACCCATGATCAGGTCGAAGCCATGACCCTGGCCGACAAGGTGGTGGTGCTCAACGGTGGTCGTATCGAACAGGTCGGCTCACCGATGGAGCTCTACCATAATCCGGCCAACCTGTTCGTCGCGGGCTTTCTCGGCACGCCGAAGATGGGCTTTCTCAAGGGCCGTGTCAGCCGGACCGAAGCGGCCGGCGTCGAAGTCGAGTTAGAAGCTGGCTGCCGACTGTATCTACCCCTAGGTGGCGAGGCACTGTCTGCCGGCGATCCGGTCACGCTGGGCATCCGTCCGGAGCACCTCAACCGCGGCAGTGAAGACGATTGCCAGCTCACCGTAAAAGCCGACGTGAGCGAGCGGCTGGGTAGCGACACCTACTGCCACGTGATCACGCAGAACAACGAGCCGTTGACCATGCGCATCCGTGGAGACTTTACCCCGCGTTACGGCGAGACGCTGTCGCTGACATTGGACGCTGCCCATTGCCACCTGTTCGACAGCAACGGCCTGGCCGTCGGCCAGCCGTTGCAGCAGGTCGCCTGACGGCACCCGCGCCTACTGGAGCCACTATTACTGGCGAATCGCTGCCGCCGAGGTTGCGATTACGCTCCGGCTTTCCCTTTCTCACGCCCTGCGAGGCCTGACATGAAGTTGAAACGACAGAATCTGCCGCAGCTATCAGCGCACATTGCCCGCCCGAGTTATGACCTCAAGGCGGTCACTGCCGGTATCGCGCACATCGGCGTCGGCGGCTTTCACCGCGCGCATCAGGCAGCCTATACCGATGCGCTGATGAACACCGGTGAAGGCCTCGACTGGGGCATCTGCGGTATCGGTACACGGGGCGACGAGCTGAGCATGCGCGACGCCCTGGCCTCGCAGGACTATCTCTACACCTTGGTCGAGCTCGACGACCGACCTGATACCGAAGTGCGGATCATCGGCAGCATCCGCGACATGCTGCTGGTCGGCGAGAACGGTTCCGATACGGTGGTCACTCGGCTGGCTGATCCGGCGATTCGTATCGTGTCGCTGACCATAACCGAGGGCGGCTACTGCATGGACGATAGCACCGGCGAGTTCAACGCCGCGCTGCCACAAATCAAGCATGACCTGGAAAATCCACGCTCGCCGATCAGTGTCTTCGGCCTGCTGTGCGCCGCGCTGGCCCGGCGTCGCGGCCAGGGGATCGGCCCGTTCACCGTGATGTCTTGCGATAACCTGCCGCACAACGGCGATGTCACTCGCAAGGCGACCCTGGCCTTCGCCCATCTGGTCGATACCGAGCTAGCAGGCTGGATTGAACGAAACGTCAGCTTCCCCAACGCGATGGTCGACCGCATCACGCCAATGACCAGCGCAGCGCACCGCAAGGATCTCCGGCAGAAACACGGTATCGATGACGCCTGGCCCGTGGTCTGCGAACCCTTCGTGCAATGGGTCCTGGAAGACAAATTCGTCGCCGGGCGTCCGGCCTGGGAAAAGGTTGGCGTGCAGTTCACCGGAGATGTATCACCTTACGAAGAAATGAAAATCAAGCTACTCAACGGCAGCCACCTCGCCCTGACCTACCTGGGTTTCCTGCGCGGTTATCGCTTCGTGCACGAAACCATGGCCGACCCGCTGTTCGTCGAGTACATCCGCCAATACATGGATGAGGATGTCACGCCGCAGCTGGCGCCCGTGCCAGGCATCGATCTGACGCAGTACAAACAGACATTGATCGATCGCTTCTCCAATTGCGCCATCGCTGATCAGCTGGAGCGCGTCTGCTCCGACGGCTCATCGAAATTTCCCAAGTTCACCGTGCCGACGATCAACCGTCTGATCGCCGACGGTGCCGAACTGGACCGCGCCGCGCTGGTGGTGGCGGCGTGGGCGCTGTATCTGCGCGGCGTAGACGAGAACGAAGATACATACCGGATTCCGGACCCGCGCGCCGAGTTCTGCCAGTCGCTGGTGGAGGAAGACGAGGGGCTCGTCGATCGCTTACTTGGTCGGGAGGAGATTTTCGGCGCTCAGATCCCTCGCTCGGCGGCGTTCCGCGATGCCTTCGAGCGCAACCTGCTGCGGTTGAAGACACTCGGTGTCAGCGGAACGCTCGATCTGCTGCTGACCCGCTGAAGGAGCCGCCATGTTTCTAGGTATCGATTGCGGCACCCAGGGCACCAAGGCGCTGCTGCTAGACGCTGCCAGCGGTCGCGTGCTGGGCCAGGGCTCGGCTAGCCATGCGCTGATAAGTGGCGCAAACGGGCGACGCGAGCAAGATACCGAGCAGTGGATCTCTGCCTTCACAGCTGCCACTGCAGCTGCTCTTGCCGAAGCAGGTGTCGACGGTCGCACCGTGCTGGGCATCGGTGTTTCAGGGCAACAGCATGGTCTCGTGACACTCGATGCCGAGGGTCAGGTGCTTCGCCCGGCCAAGCTCTGGTGCGACACGGAATCTGCAGCGGAGAACCAACGGCTGCTCGAATGGCTGGGCGGTGAACAGGGTTCGCTGCAGCGCCTCGGGGTGGTCATAGCCCCTGGCTACACGGTATCCAAATTGTTGTGGATGAAGGAGCAGCACCCCCGACTGTTCGCCCGCATCGCGCATATCCTGCTGCCCCATGACTACGTGAATTACTGGCTGACCGGCCGTTGCACAAGCGAACACGGTGATGCGTCAGGGACGGGTTATTTCAATGTCCGTACCCGTCAGTGGGACCATGCGCTGCTGCGCCATATCGATCCAAGCGGCCGACTGGAGCGCGCCCTGCCTGATCTGATCGAGCCCTATCAACCGATCGGGCGGATACGCTCTGATCTGGCCGCCCGGCTGGGACTGAACCCCCAAGCCATCGTGGCCAGCGGGGGGGGCGACAACATGATGGGTGCCATCGGCACCGGTAATATCCGCCCCGGGGCGATCACCATGAGCCTTGGCACCTCGGGCACACTCTATGCCTTCGCCGAGGAACCACACATCAGTCCCCAGCCGTCAGTGGCGACCTTCTGCTCGTCCAGCGGTGGCTGGCTGCCGCTGATCTGCACCATGAACATGACCAACGCGAACGGCGCCATTCGCGAGCTGCTGCAACTCGACCTCTATCAGTTCAATGCCTTGGTGGCACAGGCTCCCATTGGTGCCGAAGGCGTAACCGTGCTGCCTTTTTTGAATGGCGAGCGCGTGCCCGCCCTGCCCCAGGCGACAGCCAGCCTGCACGGCCTGACTGCGGACAACATGACCCGTGCCAATCTCTGCCGCGCCGTGGTCGAGGGCGTGACCTTCGGCTTGCGGTACGGGTTGGATCTGCTCCGTGAGAGCGGGATTCGCAGCGAGCGGATCCAGTTGATCGGCGGTGGTGCGAAAAATCCGCTGTGGCGGCAGATCGTCGCCGACATGATGGCCACGCCAGTGGTCTGCACCTCTCATAGCGAGGCCGCGGCGCTCGGTGGCGCGATCCAGGCGGCCTGGTGCCACGCCAGGCAAATCCAGCCACAGGCCAGCCTTGTCGAGATTTGTGAACGTTGCGTCAGCGTTGACGAAGCAACCGCCGTCGAGCCTGATGCCAACGCAGTTCAGGCTTATGAACAGGCCTACCGGCGCTATCGAAATCTGGTCATCGCCAGCTACGGTCAGCGCACGCCGCCGGATCTGACGACGGTCGCGCCGTAATGAGCCAGCCATTGCCCTTAAGCTGAGGTGCGAAATCCCAGAGCTGCGATGCCGTCCGCTGCGCTGCCAAGCTTCGAGCCTCCTGATGGCGAGCCAGCTCGCTCCTTACAGATGCCAGATGCCACCACATGCCCTGTCGGAGCGAACTGGCTCGCGAATCAATTTTCACCGCACCGCAGAAGTCAGCAGACGTTCGCAATACCGGGCGATAAGGCCCTTCCCCGACCGCAAACAACAAAAAAGACAGACCCATGCGCCATGGATCTGCCTTTTCGGTTAAGCCAAGCTTATATCAGCGGCTGCGCAGCATTTCCCGTGGGAAATACTTGCCTAACTCATGCTTGGCGATCGATGCGCGATGCACCTCGTCCGGGCCATCGGCCAGACGCAGGGTGCGCTGCATCGCCCACCAGTGCGCCAGCGGGAAGTCTTCGGAAACACCAGCACCACCATGGATCTGAATGGCGCGGTCGATAACCTTCAACGCCACGTTTGGTGCAACGACCTTGATCTGCGCTATCTCACTGGCGGCAATCTTGTTGCCCACGGTATCCATCATGTACGCCGCATTGAGCGTTAGCAGGCGCGCCATGTTGATCTCGATGCGGCATTCGGCGATATGGTCCAGGTTGGCACCCAATCGCGCCAACGGCTTACCGAATGCGGTGCGGTTCACCGAACGTTCGCACATCAGTTTCAGCGCGCGCTCGGCGACACCCACGGAACGCATGCAGTGGTGAATGCGGCCCGGGCCGAGGCGGCCTTGTGCAATTTCGAAGCCGCGGCCTTCGCCGAGTAGCACGTTCTCGTACGGCACCCGCACGTTTTCCAGCAACACTTCGGCGTGGCCGTGCGGTGCGTCGTCGTAGCCGAACACCGGTAGCGGACGCAGCACCTTCAGACCCGGTGCGTCCATCGGTACGAGGATCATCGAATGCTGCTGGTGGCGCGGTGCATCCGGGTTGGTGAGGCCCATGAAAATCATGACCTTGCAGCGTGGATCACAGGCACCGGACGTCCACCATTTACGACCATTGATAACCCACTCGTCACCCTCGCGAACCGCGCGGGCCTCCATATTGGTGGCATCGGAAGACGCCACACCCGGCTCAGTCATGCCGAAGGCGGAGCGGATTTCCCCACGCAGCAGTGGCTCAAGCCACTGCTTCTTGTGCTCTTCGCTGCCGTAACGAACCAGCACTTCCATATTGCCGGTGTCCGGCGCCGAGCAGTTGAATGCCTCTGGGCCAAGGCCGGAGCTGCCCATGATTTCGGCCAGCGGCGCGTATTCGGTATTGGTCAGCCCAAAGCCCAGTTCGGAATCGGGCAAAAAGAGGTTCCACAATCCTTCGGCTTTCGCCTTGGCCTTGAGCTCTTCGACGATCGCGGTGGGCTGCCAGCGGTCTCCCTCGCTTACCTGTTGGTAGAAGATCTTTTCAGCAGGATAGACATGCGCATCCATGAACGCCTGGACGCGCTCACGCAGCTCTTGAACCTTGGGGAAATAGGCGAAATTCATGGCGACCTTCTGCACGTAATGTTTTGTAGTTTTGAATGCTAGAGGACGGCCAACGATTTATCTAAGCTATTTTCCTCGTGTATAAACATTCATCACCGATATATGATCGGCCAATTCCGATACACGCCAGAGAGCACAACAATGAACCTGAACAAGGTCGATCTGAATCTATTTATCGTCTTCGATGCCATCTATACCGAGGCGAACCTGACCCGCGCCGGGCAGATCGTCGGCATTACCCAACCTGCCGTTTCAAATGCATTGGCGCGCCTTCGCGAGACTTTCAACGACCCACTCTTCGTGCGTACCGCCCAAGGTATGGTGCCGACGCCGATGGCGCAGAACATCATCGGGCCGGTGCGTAATGCACTGCAGTTGCTGCGGGTTTCGGTGCAGGAAAGCCGTACCTTCAATCCGCTACAGGCGAACAAGACCTTCCGCATCAGCATGACCGACCTGACCGAGGCCGTGGTACTGCCACCGCTGTTCCAGCGGCTGCGGCGGCTGGCGCCGAACGTGAAGATCGAAAGCATGCTGGCCAAGCGCCGCGAAACCACCAAGGAGCTGGCTGCCGGCCGCCTGGATTTCGCGATGGACGCGCCGCTCAATACCGATCCACAAGTACGCCATGTCAAGCTGCTGGAAGACCGCTACGTCTGTGCCATGCGCCGCGGACACCCGTTAGCGAAGGACAAACTCAACGTCGAGGAATACCTGTCGCTGTCGCACATACATATTTCCAGCCGGCGCAGCGGCCTGGGAATGGTCGATCTGGCCCTGGGCAAGATGGGCCAGCAGCGCAAGATTGCCCTGCGCTCGCAGCACTACATGATGGCTACTCAGGTGATTCAGCAGACCGACATGGCCGTTACCGTGCCGGAGCGTTTCGCCCGTCGTCACGACTTGCACCAGATCCCTTTGCCAGTGGACATTCCACCACTGGAGACACACATCTATTGGCACGAAAGCACCGATCAGGACCCTGCCAACCGCTGGATGCGTGAACAGATGATCGAAATTGCCCAGCAGGTCACCGCGGCGCAACACGCCGAATAGCAATACCGCCGGCAAGACTTACTTGCCGGTCGCCAATCACGCGCTTTCGCGCATTACCACTTCGAAGCCGACATCGATCCGTCGTTGCGGCGGTGTGTCGCCACGCATCAAGCTGAGCAGCATTTGCCCGGCCAGCTTGCCAATTTCACTGCGGATGGTGCGTACGGTGGTCAGTGCCGGATGCATCCAGGCCGCCGCTGGCAAGTCATTGAAGCCGGCGATCGCCAGGCGCTGTGGCACGGCAAGCTGCAGCTGACGCGCGCGGAACAGCGCGCCCAGTGCCAAATCGTCGTTGTTGAAGAAGATCGCATCGATCTGCGGGTGCTGCGCTAACAGGCGGTCGAGCAATTGCGCGCCCAAGCCGATGGACGATACCTCCGGTGTCAGCAGTTCCAGCGCGGCAGCGTAACGCGACGCGTCGCGCATGGCCTGGCGGTAACCTTCGGCGCGCTGAAGCGTGCGGGGGTCGAGTTGGGCAGCAGCGAAGGCGATATGGCGATAGCCGCGCTCGAGCAGCTTGCGAGTCATCTCCGCGCCCGCCTCGTACTGCGAGAAGCCGACGCAGTAGTCTTCCTCCGCATCGCTCAGCTCCATCAGGGTCACGATCGGGCTGGTGTAGCTCCCGAGCACTTCGCGTGCGGCGTCACTGCGTTCGAATCCGGTTACCAGCAGTCCAGCCGGCTGATGCGCCAGATAGGCGCGTAACAAGCGCTCGTCTTCTTCGGGATGGTAATGGCTGACGCCGATCATCAGCTCATAGCCAGCCGGCATCAGCACGCGCTGAATGGCCTCGACCGTATCGACGAACACCGCGTTCGACAGCGACGGGATGATCACCGCGACCAGATTCGATCGGGCGCTGGCGAGGTTGCGCGCGGCAGTATGCGGGACGTAACCCAGCGCCTTGACAGCCGTCATCACGCGCTCGCGCAGCGCATCAGACACCCGTTCGGGTTGAGACAACGCACGTGAGGCGGACATTAGCGAGCAGCCTGCGCTGCGGGCAACATCGGAGAGCGTGGCCCGTTCCAGAGAACGACGACGGCGAGAACTCATAACGGCATCCAGCGACCAAGGGCGAAAATTCTATAACGGGATGACGCCCCCGCAGGGGCGCTCCTGGTCACTTAGGTGCTTTTGCAATTTCCGCCTGAACTTCTTTGAACAGCGGCTCACCCACTGTGTCGACCACGGTCTGGATCGCTGGCTTGGCCTTCTCGCGCATGCGCTGAATCTCTTCAGGGCTGACCTTGTTTATTTCCATGCCCTGCTCCTTGATTTTGGCCAAGGCTTCTTGCGCTTCGGCACGAGTGTCCGCACGCTCCGAATCGCGCGATTTCTTCGCCGCTTCCATGATGATGTTCTGCTCGGTTTCGGACAGGCCATCCCACCAGCGCTTGGACGCCGTGACAATCCACGGGCTGTAGACGTGATTGGTCACGCTCAGGTACTTCTGCACTTCGTAGAATTTCGAAGAAAGGATCGTGTTGTACGGGTTTTCCTGGCCGTCGACCGCCTTGGTTTCCAGCGCCGTAAACAGCTCGGAGAACGGCAGAGGCACCGCGTTGGCGCCCATCTGCTTGAAGGTATCGATGAATACCGGGTTGGGCATCACGCGCAGCTTGATGCCGTTGAAATCCTCCATCTTCTCTACCGGACGCACGTTGTTGGTCAGGTTGCGGAAGCCATTCTCCCAATAGACGAGGCCGACCAAACCCTTCGCTTCCAGCGCATCCATGACCTTCTGACCGACCGGGCCGTCAAGCACGTAGTCCGCCTGCTTCTCATTTTCGAACAGGAAAGGTGTATCCCAGACGGCCATTTCCTTGGAGATACCAACCAGTGTCGCCGTCGAGCCGACCATCATTTCCTGCGCCCCGCCCATCAAGGCATTCTGCATTTGGTCATCCGAGCCGAGGCTGGCCGAACCGAAGGTGCGAACCTTGAGTTTGTTGTCCGAGGCCTTGGCGATCTCGTCGACGAGTACCTTCGCCGCGCGGCCCTGGTTGCTGTCTTCATTGAGGCCGTAGCCGAAGCGGATCATCCGCGGCCGGATGTCGTCGGCCGCCTGTGCGGTAACGGCGGTGATGGCGCTGCCAAGGGTGGTAACGGCCAGGGCCGCGATGAGAAAACGTTTCATGCTGACGTACCTTTTGTTGTTGTGGAGGGTTGGGTGAAGCGATTGATGTCTCACCTGGTCACCGGAGCCATTGCAACGGCACGGTGATGATCGACGGTACCGCGACCAGCAGCACGACGATGGCGAGATAGATGAAGAAGAACGGGATCACGCCGCGCACCAGCGTCTCCATGCGTAGCCGACCTATCCCGCCGACGACGTTGAGCACCGTGCCGACCGGTGGTGTGATCAGTCCGATCGATCCGATCAGCACGAACATCACGCCGAAGTACACCGGATCGATACCGGCCTTGACCGCGATGGGCGCCAACACGGGCCCAAGGATCAGAATGGTCGGCGTCAGATCGAGCACCATGCCAACCGCAATCATCAGCAGCATGATGGCAACCATCAGCAACTTCGGATCTTCAGCCAGCGGGCCGAGCATCGAGGCTATTTCGTCCGGGAGCTGCGCCAGGGTGATCATGTACGCCGAGACGATGGCCGCGGCACAGAGAAACATCACTGACGCCGTGGTGCGGCTGGCGCGCGTAAGGACCTCGACCACGCCGCCCCAACTGAGCTCGCGGTACAGCAGCGTCGACACGAGCAATGCATAAACTGCGGCGACGACAGCCGCTTCGGTGGGGGTAAACAATCCACCGCGCAAACCGCCGACGATGATTACCGGCAGCATCAGCGCTGCGGCGCCGTCGACCAGGGCCTTGCGTCGCTCGGCCCCCGTGGCCTTTTCCTGCTTTGGCTCGTCGATCTTGCGAGCGATCAGCGTCCAGGCGATGACCAGTCCGGCACCCATCATCAGGCCCGGCACCATGCCGGCCAGGAACAGCTGGCTGATGGAGGTATTGGTCACGACACCATAGATCACGAACGGCATGGAAGGCGGAATGATCGGCGCGATGATGCCGCCAGCCGCCACCAGGCCCGACGAGGAGCTCAACGGATAGCCGCGTTCGCGCATCATTGGCAGCAGCAGGGTCGCCAACGCCGCAGTGTCTGCCAGTGCCGAGCCGGACATACTTGCCAGCAGCACCGAGGCGGCGATCGCGACGTAGCCGAGCCCGCCACGCTTATGGCCGAAATAGGCCTGCGCCATATTGATGATTCGCCGCGAAATCCCGCCGGCATTCATCAATTCACCCGCCAAAATAAAGAACGGCACCGCCAAGAGCGGAAAGCTGTCGGCACCGGCCTGCAGATTCTGCGCCAGCAGCTGGACATCCCAGAAATCCAGATACCACATCAACACCGCGCCGGTAAGAATCAGCGCGAAGGCGATCGGCATGCCGAATGCCATGAAGCCAAACAATGAAGAAAGGAAAACGACGACAGTCATGCAAGAACCTCGGCGGGCGTTGCCCTGTTGTTATCGGAAGTCAGTCAGCTGTGATGTTGGCGTCGGCCGCATGCGGCTGGGGTCGCCCGCGCCAGACATTGACCAACTGCAACAGCGCCAACACCGCCAAAGCCACCATGCTGGCCATCACGGGCAGCATTGCCACCGCCAGTGGGTAGCCGACCACCGGGCTGCTGATATTCCAGCCGAACTGCATCTGGTTCCATCCACCCAAGGCGGCCATGCCACTGGCAACAGCCACCATTAACCAACTGACCGAGTCGACCAGACGGCGGAATAACATTGGAAAGCGGTCACGGATCATGCTGAACGCCATCAATTCGCCGCGGCGCATGCTGGAGGCGACGCCCACGAAAACCAGCCAGACGAAAGCCAACCGCGAGAGCTCCTCGGCACCGGTCCAGCCGGTTCCGAACGCATAACGCAGCACCACGCTGCTGAACACGACGATCACCATGAACGCCAGCAACGCGGCCATCAGCCAGTCGGTGACCCGATCGAAGCCCTGCGCAACCTTTCCGGTATAGATCGGAGGAGTGGTTAACTCAGCGCCGTGCTTGATCGCTTTGTTAGCGCTATCAAGCGGTCGCGTGGAAAGATCCTCACGACTGGCGATGTCCAGACCGGGTGCGCTTTGCATCCAGGCGACGATCTCCTCAAGCACCCGCTCGCGTGGTTGGCTGGCATCCACAACCAGCACGCCGGGCTCGCCTTCCGGTGATTCAAGCGTGGCGAACTGGCTGTCCACTAGGGAGATCGGCATGAAATGCCCGGCGCGACCACCGACCCGCTGAACGGCGGTGTCGTAATCGATGGAAAGATGAGCGAAACGCAACGAGGGAACCGCGTCGCGTAGCAGGTCGCGGTAGCGGCGCTTGAGTGCCGAGCAAGCGAGCACGAAGCCGACGCCCTCTTCGGTAGCCCGTTGCATCTCAGTGATGAGTTTGCGCAGCCATTCGACCCGGTCGGCGTCCGATAATGGAGTGCCAGCACGCATTCGGGCGACGTTTTCTTCAGGATGATAGTGATCGGCTTCGATATGTCGAAAACCCAATGCATCGGCGACGGCATGGCTGGTATCGGTCTTGCCCGATCCGCTGACGCCCATGACCACCAACGCTCGACAAGTCGCAGGAAAATCGCTGTTGGAGTGGAAATCCACTATCGGCTCTCCGGCAGCATCGAAGTGCTGCGTTATGATTGTTGGCCGAATGGTAGCGCTAACATGCAACATCCATAACTACCGTTCGTCGGTCCAAATCGCGGACGAACGGTCGACGTCTAGCGATGCCGCTTCGGTTCTACACCCGTTCTGACTACAATCGCCGCCGCACGCAAGGAGTACCGCAATGCCCAAAGCCATGGCCCGCCATATCCTGGTGAAGACCGAGCCCGAAGCCGCACAGCTGAAAAAACGCATCGCCAACGGCGAGGCTTTCGACGTGCTTGCAAAGAAATATTCGACTTGCCCGTCTGGCAAGAAAGGTGGCGACCTGGGCGAGGTGCGCCCAGGCCAGATGGTCCGAAGCATCGACCAGATCATTTTCAAGAAAGCGCTGCGCGAGATTCATGGCCCGGTAAAAAGCCAGTTCGGTTATCACCTGGTTCAGGTGTTCTACCGCGACTGAACAGGGCTCGGCTCGAGCGCGCCGAACCGCTGTAACTGCATTTCCCGCAGTCGGCTCAGGGTGCGACGAAACGCGAACGATAAATATCCCTGGGTGTACAACGCGTCCAGCGGCACCTGCGCCTCCAGATATAGAGGCACGCCGCGGTCGTAACACTCATCCACCAGCGCAATAAAACGCCTGACCGCATCGTCGCGCGCGGCCAGCTTCGGTAGCTCGCGGTCCCCCGCCTCCACCCGCGCCGCAGCATCTTCGGTGCCACGGGCAATACGCCCTTCCCTCTGCTCGCTACCGAGCTGGGGGATTTCACTGATCAGGATTGCAGAGAAGCGATCGCACAGCTCGATGAAATCCAGCGCAGAAAAAGGCTGTTCGCAAAGGTCGGCAAAACGACACCAGATCACCGACTCGCTACTGCGCACCGTCTGCAGTTGACGGCGGCCTATGATCGCCAGATCAGCATTGGAAGCCTCGCCGCCAATCAGCTTGTCGAATACGGACCGCAGCGCGCTCGGGCCGTCTGGCGTGCTAATCCAAAAGCGTTGCAGCGCGGCGCCGGGACGCTGTCGATGGTCCGCGCCGCCATTCACCTCGACCACCAGCATGTGCCGCTCGATGGCATCGATGGCCGGCACGAATCGCTCCCGGTTGAAGCCATCAGCGTATAGCTGACCAGGCGGCTGATTGGACGTGGCGACGATGACCACCCCGTGCTCGAACATGACCTGGAACAGGCGTCCAAGGATGATTGCATCGCCGATATCGCCAACGAACAGCTCATCGAAGCATAGTACACGGACTTCCTGGCTCAATTCTTTGGCGAGCAGCTGCAGCGGATCGGCATTGCCAGTGAGCTGGAACGATCTGATGTGCACCCAGCGCATGAAGTGATGAAAGTGCTGCCGGCGTGACGGCACCTGCAAGCTGCGGTGAAACATATCCATCAGCCAGGTTTTGCCGCGTCCTACCGGCCCCCACATATAGACGCCGCGCGGCGACGCCACGGCCGTGCCATGCAAGGCTTCGTGGCAGCGCTGCAGCAAATCGACAGCGCGCAGCTGAGCAGCGTCACGGACAAAGTCCTGATGCGCGATGGCCTGCTGGTACAAGGCAAGCGGGGAGCTGTGTTCCATGAAAAACAGGTCGTTGGTGATAGGGATCGCGATGGTAACGCAGGCACGTCTGAATCACAGGGCAAGCCAACCGATGATTACGGTCGGAGCTGATCGCCCGGCTCTGAAGGTGATGCGCCGCCCCGTAGGACCGCGCTTCCCATGGATGTCTCGCGCAAGAGATCAAACAAGCGAGCCGCTTGTCGGTAGCCGCCCACCTGTCATTAACCTGTCGTAAGCTCAGCTTAGCGTCACAGTTCCGTCGATTACTTATGGAGCTGTGTCGTGACAGACAATAATCAAAACATCATGTTCGGCGATGGCGATGAATTGCCGAGCAACCGTTCAAACAACTGCCATATCCAAGATGTCGTCAGCGCGGGTCGGCGTACAGTACTGGCCGGCGGCGCGGCGCTTGGCGCGCTGGCCTTTCTAGGTGGTTTGCCCGCAATAGCGAGGGCAGCCGAGCCTGCAGGCGCTGGCAATAAATTGCCCTTTCAGCGCCGCACTCGCCTCCCGTTCGGTGCCGTGAATGTCACCAGAGCAGACACTGTTACGGTCCCGTCCGGCTTTTCTACACAGGTGTTCATTCCCTGGGGCACACCTATTTGCGGAAGCTATCCAGCGTATCTGGAAGACGCTAGCAACAGCGCCGAACATCAGGCGCAACAGACCGGTATGCACCACGATGGCATGCACTTCTTCCCAATGGACACAAAGTTCAAAGGACGAAAGAGCGACCATGGCCTACTCGCGCTGAATCATGAATATATAGACCCGCCGTTGCTGCATCGAAACGGGCCCACCATCGTAGGCGACAAACGCGTCGATGCCGACGAGGTCCGAAAGGAAATCAACGCCCACGGCGTGTCGATCGTAGAAGTCCGTCGGAGTGCTCGCGGCGACTGGACCATACTGCCATCAGCCCGCAACCGACGCATTACTGGCGCAACGCCGATGCGGATCGAAGGCCCTGCGCGCGGTCATGACTTGATGAAGACCCGCTATAGCCCAAGCGGTACATCCACTCGTGGAACGTTGAACAACTGCTCGAATGGTTACACGCCTTGGGGAACCTATCTGACCTGCGAAGAAAACTGGGCGGGCTATTTCGCGACTCGTGACGCAGAGCTCCCTCGCCACCTGGAGCGCTACGGACTCCGCTCGACAAGCCGTTACGGCTGGGAAACGATTCAGGGTGACGAATTCCAACGCTTCGATGCAACGGTAACAGCCGAAGATGCCCGCGCCGACTATCGCAACGAACCCAATACATTTGGCTGGATCGTCGAGATTGATCCTTTCGATCCCGACTCCACGCCGGTCAAGCACACCGCGCTGGGCCGTTTTGCTCATGAAGGATTAGTGTTCGCACCTGCCAAACCGGGCTGGCCTGTCGTCTGCTATTCGGGAGACGACTCGCAAAATGAATACATCTATAAATACGTCAGCCGCGACAAGTACCGCCCAATGCGCGGCGACAGCCGCCTTCTCGATGAAGGCACTTTGTACGTCGCTCGTTTCAATCCGGACGGAAGCGGCGACTGGTTACCGCTGGACATTGACGATGCGGCGTTTCAGCAGGCTTGTGCCGCCGCTGGCGTCGAATTCGCCGATCAAGGCGATGTGATGATCAATACTCGACTCGCTGCGGATATTGTCGGAGCGACAAAGATGGATCGCCCGGAATGGGGCGCTGTGCATCCTGACACGGGCGAAGTGTATTTCACACTGACCAACAACAGCGCTCGACAAGAGGCCGATGCAGCAAACCCCCGCGCACCGAACCCCTACGGACATATCATCCGCTGGCGCGAAGCTGGACGAAATCACATCGGCACGCAGTTTCACTGGGACTTATACCTGCTCGCCGGACCGCAGAATGACAGCCACGACCCGCATGGAAAATCGCTGAACGAAACGAATATCCTGGCGAGCCCGGACGGACTCTGGTTCGACGATGAAGGACGTCTCTGGATCCAAACCGACATGAGCGGAAGCCAGCTGAGCGGCGGACCTTTTGGCAACAACCAGATGCTGGTGTCGGATCCAAAAACGGGTGAAACCAAGCGATTCCTGGTTGGACCGAGCGGGGCTGAAGTGACAGGTATTACAGCAACACCTGACTTCCGCACGCTGTTCATCAATATCCAGCACCCAGGCGAAGGCTCGACCTCTACCGAATACACCAGCGTCTGGCCCGACGGGCCTGGGCGCAGACCCCGTTCGGCGACGGTGATTATCACCCGTGACGATGGTGGACGAGTGCTCTGATTCCAATGTGCGCCCGATACGACCGGCTACACCTAAATCGACGGTTTGGATTCGGGCGCAATAAACAGCCCCCATGCAGACATGAATAGCGCGGCAACGAGCGGGCCGATCACAAAGCCATTCAGGCCAAACAGAGCGAGCCCGCCCAGTGTCGAGATCAATACCAGATAGTCGGGCATCTTGGTGTCCTTCCCCACCAGAATCGGCCTAAGGATGTTATCTACCAAGCCAATCACGAGAACGCCGTAAAGGGTGAGAATTACGCTCTGCAGGATCATTCCTTTCATCAGGAAGTAGATCGCTACTGGAGTCCATATCAGTCCTGCCCCCACCGCTGGCAGCAATGACAAGAACGCCATGAGTACGCCCCAAAGCAACGCACCAGGGATCCCTAGCACAGCAAAGATCACACCACCGAGAAATCCTTGAGTGGCCGCCACCACGATATTGCCTTTAACCGTAGCTCTGACCACACGTGTAAATTTGCTGAACAGCCTACGTTTTTGATTGTCGCTCAAAGGCAGCGCACGCCTGAGCATCGCTACCAGTTCTCGTCCGTCCCGAATGAGAAAGAACAGCAGATATAGCATCACGAAAAAGCTGATCAGGAACTGAAACGTTCCTTGGCCAAAACTGAATGCCTTGGTAGCAAGAAATTGACTGCCCTCTAGCGCTCCACTTGCAAGCCGCTCGCGTATTTGGTCCATGTCACCAAGGCCAAACCTCTGCAACTGCAGCTGAAACGATGTAGGTAACAACTCCTTTGCGCTGCCTACGAAACTGCCTATATCAAGCTCGCCACTTTCGATCTGTTTATAAAGTGAAGAGCCTTCCTGAACCAGCAAGCCGGTAATCAGAATAACCGGGAGAACCGCAACCACCAGGCATATCGATAAGGTAATCAGTGCAGTCAGATTTCGTCGATTGTCGAGATGACCATATAGACGGCGCTGTAGAGGCGCAAAAATAATGGCGAGAATGATGGCCCAGAATACGGCCCCATAGAACGGGAAGAGTATCCAGCCGAATGCAAGGGTTACGACGAGCAACAGAGCAAGAAAGACTTTCTGCTCAAGAGTTGATTTCACAATCTGCTTCCTATCGCTGCGGCTGTATTTGTTAGTCAGCAATTGCCGTTAGGAGTGCCGATTCGACAACAGGAAGAGCGTGATGAACGCGCCGTCCTTGCGACGGCGCTAATGCGGGTAAGGTCCGTGCTTAATTCTTCACAGCGTCATTGCTGCAACCCAGCCAAATGCAAGGAGTGGCAGGTTGTAATGGAGGAAAGTCGGCACCACGGTATCCCAGATGTGGTTATGCTGGCCGTCCGCGTTCAATCCGGCAGTTGGACCCAGCGTCGAGTCTGACGCCGGCGAGCCTGCGTCCCCCAATGCACCGGCTGTACCTACCAGGCTGACGATAGCCAATGGACTGAACCCGAGCTCAAGCCCGAGTGGAACGAAAATGGCTGCGATGATCGGAACGGTGGAGAACGACGATCCGATCCCGATGGTTACCAACAAACCAACCAGCAGCATCATCAAGGCGCCAATAGCCTTGCTGTTCCCGATCCACTCTGCAGACGCATCAACCAGGGTTTTGACTTCACCGGTTTCACGCATGACTTCCGCGAAGCCAGCTGCGGCAATCATGATGAAGCCGATCATAGCCATCATCTTCATGCCTTCGGTGAACAGATCATCAGCCTCCTTCCAGCGAACCACCCCAGAAACGGAGAAAATAACGAAACCGATCAACGCCCCGATGATCATCGAATCCAGCCACAGCTGCACCACGAACGCAGCGGCAACAGCCAGTGCTGCAACTAATAAGGTAAGGGGGCTGTAGCTGACGCTGGTCGTTTTAGTTTGATCGACCTTGGCTAGGTCATAAGCGCGCGGTTTGCGATAGCTGAACATGGCCATCAGCAGACCTGCGCCCATTCCGAGGGCAGGAATCAACATGGCCTGGCTTACATTTATCCCCGCGATATCAGCACCGCTCTTGGCGACGTTAGCAAGAAGGATCTCATTCAGAAAGATGCTTCCGAAGCCGACGGGCAGAAACATATAGGGCGTTACCAGGCCAAATGCCAGAACACAGGCAATCAACCGTCTGTCTATTTGTAACTTGCTCAACACATACAGCAGCGGCGGGACCAGCAAAGGAATAAAGGCAATATGTATAGGGACGATATTCTGTGACGACACTGCGACCGCTAACAGTAGCCCGATCATCGTCCACTTCACCGCCCCGCCAGACTGGGATTCGCGCTTACCCACCATGGCCAGTGCCCGGTCTGCGAGCGCATGGGCTAGCCCACTCTTCCCGATCGCGACTGCGAATGCACCAAGCAATGCATATGAAAGCGCTACCGTCGCGCCGCCACCAAGGCCCTTGTTAAAGGCAGAAAGGCTCCCCTCAAGCCCTAGCCCGCCCAAGACGCCGCCAACAATAGCTCCAGTAATCAATGCCACTACTACATGGACTCGACACAGGCTAAGAACCAGCATAATGCCGACTGCTGCCACTACTGCATTCATCTTAACCCCCCAAAGTGGCGCATGCCCGATAAAAAAGCCGGGTACTTTGCCCTAAGTTCGCGGGAGTTGTCAAAGCGCGATAAACAGAACAACTTAGACGCGCCTTTTAAGCGACGTGTTTAGCTATGATGCCTAGTACAGGACGGTAAGATGAGCCCAACTTTCACCTTTTGGATGAATCAGTGGAAATATTCAAAGAGTTTACATTCGAATCCGCCCATCGCCTGCCGCACGTACCCGAGGGCCATAAATGCGGTCGTCTGCATGGTCATTCGTTCCGGGTCGCAATTTACCTAGAGGGTGAAGTGAATTCCCATACGGGTTGGATTCGAGATTTTGGTGAGATAAAGCAGATGTTCAAGCCAATCTACGAACGCCTCGACCACAACTATCTAAACGATCTGCCAGGCCTGGAAAACCCCACCAGTGAAAACCTGGCGAAATGGATCTGGCACGAACTGAAGCCGCTGCTCCCCGAATTATCACGAATTCGCATTCATGAAACCTGTACGAGCGGGTGTGAATATCGAGGTAACTGACCTAATAGCGGCGGGCTTACGGGCCCGCTCATCTATCTTATTGTTTGTGCTGCGGCTCGGCTTTCCATACCCGGATTCCGCAAGCTTTTGACCAAAAATACAGCTTATCGATGTGTACAAATGGACGTGTTTAACATGCATGGAGGTGATTTCTCTAGGCAGGTTACATCCTAGCGTGTCTCAATGATTGTAGTGGTCAACTAATCCCGGACACTGCGTTAAGTTTTTCCTCGGCCAACGCAGGCGGGAGTCCATTGTTGAACTGATGCGGTCGTCCCAGTTATACCGCTGCATCAGGAACCGACTGATATCTTGCTGGGCAAGTGAAGCGCTCATGTAGCCGGTGGTCGGTATCCACTCGGTCTTTAGGCTGCGGAACAGCCGCTCCATTGGGGCGTTGTCGTAGCAATTCCCACGGAGACTCATGCTCTGCTTGAAGCGATAACGCCACAGTCGCTGGCGAAAGCTCCGACTGCCATATTGGCTACCCTGATCGCTGTGAAACAACACGCCCTCTGGCCGTCCCCGTAGCTCGTAGGCCATGTCCAACGCTTTGATGACCAGATCAGCATCTGGCTTCGGCGAGAAGGCCCAGCCCACTACGCGGCGCGCGTAAAGATCGATCACCGCAGCCAGGTAGTGCCATTGGCCCTGGGCCCAAACATAGGTGATGTCGCCACACCAGACCTCGTTTGGCGCCGATACGGTGAACGCTCTATCCAACACGTTCGGGATATCCGGCCGTTCTACCGTCGCCTTTTTGTAGGCATGCGAACCAGGCTGCTTGCTGACCAGCTTCATCTCTCTCATCAGCTTGCGCACCTTGAATCGTCCAATCTCGATCCCGTCTTCGCGCATCATGAACATGATGCTCCGGCTGCCCGCAGCACTGCGGCTTTGGGTGAATAACTCATTCACACGGCTACGCAAAACAAGCCGCTCATCGCATGGAGATCGGTGCTTGCGGCAATGCGCGTAATAACAGGAACGGGGGACTTCAAATACCGAGCACAACAGTTCAACCGGCTCTTCAGAGCGGAACTGATCAATCAACGCGAGCGCTCGTGCTCCTCGGCCATCAAGAGCGCGGTGGCCTTTTTTAGGATCGACTTTTCCCGTTCCAGACGATTGATGCGGGCTTCCAATTCCTGAATCCTCTGCTGCTCGGGTGTCAGCGCTTTACTGGTCGGGGTAACACCGTTTCGCTCCTGTTGGAGCTGGCTTACCCATCGACGCAGGGCCGACTCAACTAGCCCAAGCGAACGGGCTGCATCGGTGTGGCTGTAGCCCTGGTCGAGAACCAAGCTGGCTGCCTCTCGTTTGAACTCAGGCGTAAACGTACGACGTTGTTTGGTCATCAGACACCTCTCTATGGCGGCTATTCTCGCCTTAAATGGGTGTCCGGGTTTAGTAGACCACTACAGATTGTGCTCGCCGCGTTGACGCTGTGTTCAACGGTTTACGTAAGCCACTAGCTTGCTTGCGCTATTGCGGACTACCTCTGATTCACCTCCCGGGCAACGTGGCCGCGGCGGTCTACTCCCTAGACGATTAGACACGCGGCGGCTCATCACAGCGGTTATCCGCTTAGCCCCGCAAGGTCTGTCAACATAAGCAGCTCGCGCGCATTACCACGGCAGACGAAAAGAAGTATTTTTCTTCGCCCAAAGACAAACCCCCGGCCATCTTACGATGATCGGGGGTTTGGTGTAGAAGCTTGACGATGACCTACTCTCACATGGGGAGACCCCACACTACCATCGGCGATGCGTCGTTTCACTTCTGAGTTCGGGATGGGATCAGGTGGTTCCAACGCTCTATGGTCGTCAAGCAATTCGGTTGGGGAGTCGGTGTTGAGTCGCTTCCCCTAATTGGGTATGTGATGGTGCTTCGATGTGGCTTTCGCTTTGCGAGCGATGCGTCTTTTCGGTTTGTTTGTCGACTTCAACCGTCTGACACGCAAACATCAAATTGTTTGGGTGTTATATGGTCAAGCCTCACGGGCAATTAGTATGGGTTAGCTCAACGCCTCACAGCGCTTACACACCCCACCTATCAACGTCGTAGTCTTCGACGGCCCTTCAGGGAGCTCAAGGCTCCAGTGAGATCTCATCTTGAGGCAAGTTTCCCGCTTAGATGCTTTCAGCGGTTATCTCTTCCGAACATAGCTACCCGGCAATGCCACTGGCGTGACAACCGGAACACCAGAGGTTCGTCCACTCCGGTCCTCTCGTACTAGGAGCAGCCCCTCTCAAATCTCAAACGTCCACGGCAGATAGGGACCGAACTGTCTCACGACGTTCTAAACCCAGCTCGCGTACCACTTTAAATGGCGAACAGCCATACCCTTGGGACCGGCTTCAGCCCCAGGATGTGATGAGCCGACATCGAGGTGCCAAACACCGCCGTCGATATGAACTCTTGGGCGGTATCAGCCTGTTATCCCCGGAGTACCTTTTATCCGTTGAGCGATGGCCCTTCCATACAGAACCACCGGATCACTAAGACCTACTTTCGTACCTGCTCGACGTGTCTGTCTCGCAGTCAAGCGCGCTTTTGCCTTTATACTCTACGACCGATTTCCGACCGGTCTGAGCGCACCTTCGTACTCCTCCGTTACTCTTTAGGAGGAGACCGCCCCAGTCAAACTACCCACCATACACTGTCCTCGATCCGGATAACGGACCAGAGTTAGAACCTCAAAGTTGCCAGGGTGGTATTTCAAGGTTGGCTCCACGCGAACTGGCGTCCACGCTTCAAAGCCTCCCACCTATCCTACACAAGCAAATTCAAAGTCCAGTGCAAAGCTATAGTAAAGGTTCACGGGGTCTTTCCGTCTAGCCGCGGATACACTGCATCTTCACAGCGATTTCAATTTCACTGAGTCTCGGGTGGAGACAGCGCCGCCATCGTTACGCCATTCGTGCAGGTCGGAACTTACCCGACAAGGAATTTCGCTACCTTAGGACCGTTATAGTTACGGCCGCCGTTTACCGGGGCTTCGATCAAGAGCTTCGCTTGCGCTAACCCCATCAATTAACCTTCCGGCACCGGGCAGGCGTCACACCCTATACGTCCACTTTCGTGTTTGCAGAGTGCTGTGTTTTTAATAAACAGTCGCAGCGGCCTGGTATCTTCGACCGGCATGAGCTTACGGGGTAAACCCTTCACCCTCACCGGCGCACCTTCTCCCGAAGTTACGGTGCCATTTTGCCTAGTTCCTTCACCCGAGTTCTCTCAAGCGCCTTGGTATTCTCTACCCAACCACCTGTGTCGGTTTGGGGTACGGTTCCTAGTTACCTGAAGCTTAGAGGCTTTTCCTGGAAGCATGGCATCAACCACTTCTCCTTCTAAAAGAAGGATCGTCATCAGTTCTCGGCATTAAGATCCCGGATTTACCTAAGATCTCTGCCTACCACCTTAAACTTGGACAACCAACGCCAAGCTGGCCTAGCCTTCTCCGTCCCCCCATCGCAGTAACTAGAAGTACGGGAATATTAACCCGTTTCCCATCGACTACGCTCTTCAGCCTCGCCTTAGGGACCGACTCACCCTGCGTCGATTAACGTTGCGCAGGAACCCTTGGTCTTTCGGCGTGCGAGTTTTTCACTCGCATTGTCGTTACTCATGTCAGCATTCGCACTTCTGATACCTCCAGCAAGCTTCTCAACTCACCTTCACAGGCTTACAGAACGCTCCTCTACCGCTCAACTTACGTTGAACCCGTAGCTTCGGTACCTGGTTTGAGCCCCGTTACATCTTCCGCGCAGGCCGACTCGACTAGTGAGCTATTACGCTTTCTTTAAAGGGTGGCTGCTTCTAAGCCAACCTCCTAGCTGTCTGAGCCTTCCCACATCGTTTCCCACTTAACCAGGATTTTGGGACCTTAGCTGACGGTCTGGGTTGTTTCCCTTTTCACGACGGACGTTAGCACCCGCCGTGTGTCTCCCGTGCTGACACTTGCTGGTATTCGGAGTTTGCATCGGTTTGGTAAGTCGGGATGACCCCCTAGCCGAAACAGTGCTCTACCCCCAGCAGTGATACACGAGGCGCTACCTAAATAGCTTTCGAGGAGAACCAGCTATCTCCGAGCTTGATTAGCCTTTCACTCCGATCCACAGGTCATCCGCTAACTTTTCAACGGTAGTCGGTTCGGTCCTCCAGTTAGTGTTACCCAACCTTCAACCTGCCCATGGATAGATCGCCCGGTTTCGGGTCTATTCCCAGCGACTAGACGCCCTATTAAGACTCGCTTTCGCTACGCCTCCCCTATTCGGTTAAGCTCGCCACTGAAAATAAGTCGCTGACCCATTATACAAAAGGTACGCAGTCACCTAACAAAGTAGGCTCCCACTGCTTGTACGCATACGGTTTCAGGATCTATTTCACTCCCCTCTCCGGGGTTCTTTTCGCCTTTCCCTCACGGTACTGGTTCACTATCGGTCAGTCAGTAGTATTTAGCCTTGGAGGATGGTCCCCCCATATTCAGACAAAGTTTCTCGTGCTCCGTCCTACTCGATTTCACTTCTAAGATCCTTTCGCGTACAGGGCTATCACCCACTATGGCCGCACTTTCCAGAGCGTTCCGCTAAAATCAAAGAAGCTTAAGGGCTAGTCCCCGTTCGCTCGCCACTACTAAGGGAATCTCGGTTGATTTCTTTTCCTCAGGGTACTTAGATGTTTCAGTTCCCCTGGTTCGCCTCACACACCTATGTATTCAGTGTGTGATAACCATCTTATGATGGCTGGGTTCCCCCATTCAGACATCTCCGGATCACAGTCTGTTTGCCGACTCCCCGAAGCTTTTCGCAGGCTACCACGTCTTTCATCGCCTCTGACTGCCAAGGCATCCACCGTATGCGCTTCTTCACTTGACCATATAACCCCAAGCAATCTGGTTACTGTCTCATAACGTGAAGACGACATTCGCCGAAAATCCGCATTTCGCTCTTTCGAGCAACTCGCAAATTTTACCTTGACTTGAATAACTACCAGTGAAAGTAATTACCCAAATCTACTTCTATCACATACCCAAATTTTTAAAGAACAGTTACTGGCGCAAAGACCAGAAATCAATACGCTCCATCCGGAACGGATTCATTTCTGTGCTTTCAGCGATTATCGAGTTAATGGTGGAGCCAAGCGGGATCGAACCGCTGACCTCCTGCGTGCAAAGCAGGCGCTCTCCCAGCTGAGCTATGGCCCCATCTACAGATCGGCCACATCCCATGACAATTGGTGGGTCTGGGCAGATTCGAACTGCCGACCTCACCCTTATCAGGGGTGCGCTCTAACCAACTGAGCTACAGACCCAATCGTCTCTCTCGGGTCGAAACCCAATCGCTTTTCGCTAGTGAATCAAGCAATTCGTGTGGGAACTTATGAAGAAGCTGAAGTCTTCGATTAAGGAGGTGATCCAGCCGCAGGTTCCCCTACGGCTACCTTGTTACGACTTCACCCCAGTCATGAATCACTCCGTGGTAACCGTCCTCCCGAAGGTTAGACTAGCTACTTCTGGAGCAACCCACTCCCATGGTGTGACGGGCGGTGTGTACAAGGCCCGGGAACGTATTCACCGTGACATTCTGATTCACGATTACTAGCGATTCCGACTTCACGCAGTCGAGTTGCAGACTGCGATCCGGACTACGATCGGTTTTATGGGATTAGCTCCACCTCGCGGCTTGGCAACCCTTTGTACCGACCATTGTAGCACGTGTGTAGCCCAGGCCGTAAGGGCCATGATGACTTGACGTCATCCCCACCTTCCTCCGGTTTGTCACCGGCAGTCTCCTTAGAGTGCCCACCATAACGTGCTGGTAACTAAGGACAAGGGTTGCGCTCGTTACGGGACTTAACCCAACATCTCACGACACGAGCTGACGACAGCCATGCAGCACCTGTGTCAGAGTTCCCGAAGGCACCCATCCATCTCTGGAAAGTTCTCTGCATGTCAAGGCCTGGTAAGGTTCTTCGCGTTGCTTCGAATTAAACCACATGCTCCACCGCTTGTGCGGGCCCCCGTCAATTCATTTGAGTTTTAACCTTGCGGCCGTACTCCCCAGGCGGTCGACTTAATGCGTTAGCTGCGCCACTAAGATCTCAAGGATCCCAACGGCTAGTCGACATCGTTTACGGCGTGGACTACCAGGGTATCTAATCCTGTTTGCTCCCCACGCTTTCGCACCTCAGTGTCAGTATTAGCCCAGGTGGTCGCCTTCGCCACTGGTGTTCCTTCCTATATCTACGCATTTCACCGCTACACAGGAAATTCCACCACCCTCTGCCATACTCTAGCTTGCCAGTTTTGGATGCAGTTCCCAGGTTGAGCCCGGGGCTTTCACATCCAACTTAACAAACCACCTACGCGCGCTTTACGCCCAGTAATTCCGATTAACGCTTGCACCCTTCGTATTACCGCGGCTGCTGGCACGAAGTTAGCCGGTGCTTATTCTGTCGGTAACGTCAAAACACTAACGTATTAGGTTAATGCCCTTCCTCCCAACTTAAAGTGCTTTACAATCCGAAGACCTTCTTCACACACGCGGCATGGCTGGATCAGGCTTTCGCCCATTGTCCAATATTCCCCACTGCTGCCTCCCGTAGGAGTCTGGACCGTGTCTCAGTTCCAGTGTGACTGATCATCCTCTCAGACCAGTTACGGATCGTCGCCTTGGTGAGCCATTACCTCACCAACTAGCTAATCCGACCTAGGCTCATCTGATAGCGCAAGGCCCGAAGGTCCCCTGCTTTCTCCCGTAGGACGTATGCGGTATTAGCGTTCCTTTCGAAACGTTGTCCCCCACTACCAGGCAGATTCCTAGGCATTACTCACCCGTCCGCCGCTGAATCAGGGAGCAAGCTCCCTTCATCCGCTCGACTTGCATGTGTTAGGCCTGCCGCCAGCGTTCAATCTGAGCCATGATCAAACTCTTCAGTTCAATACTGCTTGGGTTTTGAGAAAACCCTAAACTTGGCTCAGCAATCGCAATCTCTTCTCCTAAAAGAAGAGCACTCAATGATTTCTCGTTGAGTATTTGTGATGCTGATAATCTTGCTGACTACCAGTCTTACCTCACAAGCACCCACACGAATTGCTTGATTCAGTTGTTAAAGAGCGTTTCGATCAAGTCTTTCGTCTCAATCGAGGCCGCGCATTCTACAGCAGCCTTGTGTCTCGTCAAGCTGTTTTTGAAGAAGTTTTTCTTTCTTCTCAACCGCTTGCGCTTCCGATCAACCTAGCGTCTCTCGTCAGCGGGAGGCGAATCATACAGCGTCCAAAACTGCTGTCAACCACCTCCTTCACCGCTTCCGATCAACCCGATCGAAGCTGCCAACAGGCCTCAACCACCACCCTGTCAGCACGGCGCATTCTACTCGAATCTGCCGTCCGTGCAAGCCTTTTATTTAGCTAACTTCTTGATTTACAAGAGGTTTTGCCAACAGCCTGCGCCGGAGAAGGTGCGCATTATAGGCACTCAGAATCTCACGTCAACGGTTGTTTTCAGTTTTGTTTGGAAAAGGTTCGCTTGGCCGAATATGTCCACATATATAGATGCATCCTCCAGAGTTTATCTCTGCTTCCTTCAAACCGGCTTCGACAGGCTTTACACTGAACTCCTTCATTGATCAGCCGATGACCCCACATGTCGCATACGCCTGCCGATCCCCTCGATCTATTACTACTCCCTACCTGGCTCGTCCCGGTCGAGCCAGCTGGTGTTGTTTTAAAGAACCATGCAGTGGGCATCCGTGACGGGCGCATCGCACTAATAGTCCCTCGTGAGGAAGCTACTCAATATATTGCCCGGGAAACACGGGACCTCACCGGAATGCTTCTAACTCCTGGACTTGTCAACGCGCATGGCCACGCTGCCATGACCTTGTTTCGCGGACTGGCTGACGACCTGCCGTTGATGACGTGGCTGCGCGAGCACATTTGGCCAGCCGAAAGCAGGTGGGTAGACGAAGCGTTCGTACAAGCAGGAAGTGAGCTTGCTATCGCGGAGCAGCTCCAAAGTGGCATTACCTGCTTTTCCGATATGTATTTTTTCCCAGATGTGGTCAGCCAGCTTGTTCATAAGCATGGAGTTCGAGCACAGATAGCGATTCCGGTGTTGGACTTTCCTATCCCAGGCGCACGCGACGCTGATGAAGCGCTTCGCAAAGGTGTCGCGCTGTACGACGACCTCAAGCACCATCCTCGCCTGAGTATTGCATTTGGCCCACATGCACCCTACTCCGTCGCGGACACCACACTGGAAAGTATTCGGACACTCGTCGCGGAAATGGACATCGGCATTCATATGCACGTCCATGAAACAGCGCATGAAGTGGAAGAAGCGCTTAATAAGCATGGTGAACGTCCGCTGGCTCGCCTGGCTCGCCAGCAGCTATTGGGCCCACGCTTTCAAGCCGTTCACATGACGCAGATCGACGACGACGATATCGCTTTGCTGGTTGAGCATAATTGCAGCGTGATTCATTGCCCGGAATCGAACTTGAAACTGGCCAGTGGTTTTTGCCCGGTTGAACAGCTATGGGAAGCCGGCATCAATGTTGGCATTGGGACCGATGGTGCAGCCAGCAACAACGACCTCGACTTGCTGGGCGAAACCCGCACCGCCGCCCTGCTTGCGAAAGCCGTCGCGAGATCAGCGACCGCACTCGATGCCCATCGCGCGTTACGCATGTCTACGCTCAATGGCGCCCGCGCACTTGGACTGGATGATCACACCGGATCGCTGGAGATAGGAAAGTTCGCCGACATGGTGGCATTCGATTTATCGCGCCTTGCACAACAACCCGTCTACGACCCTGTCTCCCAGCTAATCTACTCCAGTGGTCGAGACTGCGTACGCCATGTATGGGTAGGCGGCAAGCAACTGGTCGATGATCGTCGACTGACCCGCATGGATGAAGAGCGCCTCATTGCCACAGCTAAGGAGTGGGGAGCAAAGATCGGCGCTAAACATTGAACGCCGCTCATGCGGTGCTCCGACAAACTGACGTACACGAAGCGCTCCACCAAGCGTCTTCGTCAGACATAAGCTGGCAACATGAGCATTTGCGGCTCAAGCTTCTCCCTCAAGCTTTCAAACGGAACAGATCATGAGCAACGTCGACCATGCCGAAATCGCTAAATTCGAAGCCCTGGCTCACCGCTGGTGGGACCGCGAAAGCGAGTTCAAGCCGCTGCATGAGATCAATCCGCTGCGGGTTAACTGGATCGACGAGCATGTCTCGCTGGCCGGCAAGAAGGTCTTGGACGTGGGCTGCGGCGGCGGAATTCTCAGTGAAGCCATGGCACAGCGCGGCGCTACGGTGACTGGAATTGACATGGGCGAAGCCCCTCTGTCCGTTGCCCGGCTGCACTTGCTCGAGTCTGGCCTGGAAATTGATTATCGACAGATTACGGCTGAAGCGCTGGCCGAACAATCACCAGAACAATTTGATGTCGTGACCTGCCTGGAAATGCTTGAGCACGTACCCGACCCCGCCTCGGTCATTCGCGCTTGCCACAGGATGGTGAAGCCTGGCGGACAGGTGTTCTTTTCGACCATCAACCGCAACCCGAAGGCATACGCGTTCGCCATTATTGGTGCCGAGTATCTGCTGCAACTGTTGCCGCGCGGCACGCATGACTTTCGCAAGTTCATTCGCCCGCCGGAGCTCGGCGCATGGAGCCGCGAGGTGGGGCTTGCAGTTCAGGATATTATCGGCCTGACATACAACCCACTGACGAAACACTACAAGCTGTCCCCGGACGTGGATGTCAACTACATGATCCAGACGCTTCGGGAGGCCTGATGCGTCTGCGCGCAGTGTTATTTGACATGGACGGTACGCTTCTGGACACCGCTCCGGATTTCATCGCCGTCGCCCAGGCCATGCGCCTGGCACGCGGCCTTGATCGCGTTCCGGACCAACAGGTCCGCGAGGTGGTTTCCGGCGGCGCTCGAGCCATGGTGCTCAGCGCCTTCGATGTTGATCCACTGTCCGATGAATTCGAGGTGTTGCGGCTCGAGTTCCTGGACCGCTATCAGCAACATTGTGCTGTCGAAAGCCGACTGTACGACGGCATGGAAGAGCTGCTGGCCGAGATCGAGAAGGCAGACCTGATCTGGGGCGTGGTTACCAACAAGCCGTTGCGCTTCGCCGAGCCGATCATGCATCAGCTGGGCCTCGCTTCGCGCTCTGCCGTGCTGGTCTGCCCCGACCACGTCAGCAAGAGCAAACCCGACCCGGAGCCGATGCTTTTGGCATGTAGCCAATTGGACCTCGACCCGTCGACCGTGATGTTCGTGGGTGACGATTTGCGCGACATCGAGTCCGGACGCGGAGCGGGCAGCCGTACGGCCGCGGTGCGTTATGGATATATCCATCCCGATGACGACCCGGATACCTGGGGGGCGGACGTAGTCGTTGATCATCCCCTTGAATTGCTTGCCTTGCTTCATCGCACGATTGGGAATAACTGAGCTCGTCGTCCGACCAATCTTATTGATAACAACCGGTGGGTGAGTGACACCCACGCTTAACATGAGGCTTCAGATGTTCGAATACTCGGCCCGCCCCGACCTGCTCAAGAATCGGATCATCATGGTCACCGGCGCAGGCCGCGGGATTGGCGAAGCCGCCGCTAAAGCCTACGCCGCGCACGGTGCAACCGTCCTGTTGCTGGGAAAGAACGAGGACAACCTCAACAGGGTATACGACGAGATCGAAGCCACCGGCGGGCCACAGCCAGTAGTCATACCGCTCAACCTGGAAACCGCCCTACCGCACCAGTACGACGAACTAGCTGCGACCGTCGAGCGAGAGTTCGGACGACTCGATGGCCTGTTGCACAATGCAGGTATCGTCGGCCCGCGCACACCGATCGAACAGTTGTCGGGCGACAACTTCATGCGAGTCATGCAGGTGAACGTCAACGCTGCCTTCATGCTTACCAGCACTCTGCTACCCCTGCTCAAATTGTCGAACGACGCCTCGGTTGTTTTCACCTCTAGCAGCGTCGGGCGGAAAGGCCGCGCCTACTGGGGCGGTTATGCCGTATCGAAGTTCGCGACCGAAGGGTTGATGCAGGTGCTGGCTGATGAACTTGATGGCACCGCATCCGTGCGCAGCAATAGCGTCAATCCGGGCGCGACTCGTACGGACATGCGCGCAAAGGCTTACCCAGGTGAAAATCCCGCGGTCAATCCATTACCGGCAGATATCATGCCGGTCTATCTCTACTTGATGGGCGCAGACAGCACGAGCATCAATGGCCAGGCACTGAACGCTCAATAACTCACACCATGCAAGAGCGCCTGTTTCCTGGCGCTCCTCCCTAGCGGACATGTCATATTGGCATCACTCCGCCGTTCCGCTGGCTACTCCTAACCACAGCGCCATGAAAAATTAAGGTAAGCAATTGATAAATAATCATATTTATAAGTTGGCATTAAATTCGCTTTAGAGCCTCTATCAGCGCTGATTGCGTTTCGAGGTTCATTTTCATGCTGCCAGAGAAGCAGGACAACACCACAGTTGATATCGAGACCGCTCGCGTCCGGCGTCTGGAAGTCAATTTCAACAAGCCGTTATCGATACGTCAGCTAGACCTTTCCGAGCTGCTATGCAATCTGACATCGCGTCTGCAAACCAGCTTGGAGATTGACAGGCTATTAGGATTCTTTTTTGGTGAAGTCTGCGACCTGATCCCATTACGCGCCCTGTCCTATCGCCATACCGGCACCGACTTCTATTTTCAACTCGGCGAAGGCGAAGGCGAAGGCGAAGGGTTCGACGTGAACTATTCGCTGTCCAACCAAGCCGACTCTCTCGGCGAGCTCCGTCTGTTCAGCCAAGATCGATTATCCGCGTTGGCGCTGGAGCGACTCGAAAGTGCTGTTAGCTGCATGCTATTTCCGTTGCGCAATGCTCTGCTTTACCGGCACGCCCTTCAGGCCTCGCTCAAGGATTCGCTGACGGGTGCGGGAAATCGCATGGCACTGGAGCAAAACCTGGCCCGGGAGCTTGAACTGTCCCGACGCCATGATCAGGCCATGTCGGTCATCATGTTAGACATGGATCATTTCAAGAGACTTAACGACACCCACGGACACCAAGCAGGAGACGCCGCACTGAAAGCGACCGCCCTCCTGCTCAAAGAGCAATTACGCAACGTGGATATGGTTTTCCGATTTGGCGGTGAAGAATTCGTTCTGCTGCTATCCAACACAGGGCTTGAGGCGGCGGCAGTTGTTGCCGAGCGAATCAGGGCCGCCATACAGAACCTGTGTTTTTTCGTTGGGGGAAGCCAGGTCCGGTTATCGGCTAGCCTTGGCTGCGCCAGCTATCAATCATGCGAGTCTCAGGAAGCGCTGCTGCTTCGGGCTGATCAGGCGCTTTACAAAGCAAAAAGCGAAGGACGCAATCGGATACGTGCAGCCTCGGCATAGCATTCACCTGACCGACTGGCGAAATAAAAAGGGCGGGGCCATTACGGCCTCGCCCTCTTATTTGATTTGTGTCCCGTCCTGAATAGGGTTTACACCTTCTGACCTGTTTTTTAGGAGGATGCGATGGAATCAGCAGAAAGGCGTAGCCAGCGGGACTACACGATGACTTTTAATTTATCGGTCGTCGATCAGGTCGAAAAAGGCGAGCTGAGTTACAGAGAGGCTCAGGAGCGTTACGGAATTCAAGGCAAGACGACCGTTCTGACATGGTTACGCAAGCACGGTCGGCAAAACTGGGATCCAGGCGCATACATTGGCTCGCCGAGGATGGGGAACATGCCCGATCAAGACCGCCCTTTAACGCCAGAGCAACGCATCAAAGAGCTTGAAGAGCAGCTCAAGCTGTCGAATCAGAAAGCGCAGTTTTCCAAGCTGTGGTGGATGTCTTGCAAACTGACTACGGTCTGTCTGTCGTAAAAAAGCGTCCCGGCAAGTCCTCTCGCAAAAGCGCATCCAAAACCTGAGCATCAGCAGGGCTTGCCAGTTCATGGGGATAAGCCGACAGGCTTACTACAAGCGCAATCGCGCCGACATTACGCGTCTGGTTCTGGATCAGAAAGTAGCTGATTTCGTTACGCAAAAACGCCTGCGGCAACCCCGCATGGGGACGCGGAAGCTGCATTATTTACTGCATTGCCAGCCACAGTATGAGCTGCGAGTGGGTCGAGACCGTTTGTTTTCAATTTTGCGCGAGAGACGTTTATTAGTGGCCCGCAAGCGGGCGTATCACAAGACGACCGATAGCCATCATCGCTTTCGGCGGCATCCGAACCTGCTCAAAGCGGGTCCTGATCAGGTGGTTCCAAGCGGCCCGGAGCAAGTCTGGGTGGCTGACATTACCTATCTGCCCACCCAAGAAGGTGTGGCCTATCTGAGCCTTGTGACGGATGCTTTTTCGCGCAGAATCATGGGCTATCACGCCCATGAAAGCCTGCACGCCGAGTCGGTAGCTCAGGCGCTGCGTCGAGCAGTGAGTCAGCGTCAAACCGTGCAGCCGCTGATCCACCACTCGGACAGAGGTAGCCAGTACTGTTCGGGAACGTACCAGGCACTGCATGCCAAACATGGCATCAGGTGCTCGATGACGGACGGCTATGACTGTTATCAAAACGCCCTGGCAGAGCGGGTCAACGGGATATTGAAGACCGAGCTTTTGCTCCAGAGACCACAGGATTTAACCCAAGCGAAGAAGATGGTGAGCGAGTCGGTAGCAATATACAACCGCGAGCGCCCGCACCAATCTTTGAAATATCAAACGCCCAATGCGATGCACCGGACGTTTGGGTGAAACAGGTGTAAACCTATTTCAGGACTAGACATTGCACCCAGCAACTCAAGGACGCTTGGAGCGACCACCGCGTCCGAAACCCGGACGCTGCCCTTCGGAGGCAGGCGGTCCACTGCGCTTGTCGGGCGACGGCTTGCCGCGATTGCGCCCGACAGTACTCGGCCGCTCCGCCACCGGTGTGCCACGACCTGGTTTGCTGCGCTCGTCGGCATCACGCGGCTTGCGCGCCGGCTGATCGTCGCGCGAACGACGATCTGTATTGCCACCACTTGATACATCCGCTTCATGAGCCGACCGTAGAACTCTCGGGCGGCGCTCGCCGCGTCCGATAGGCTTGGCCACCTTGCGTTGCATACGGTCGAGCTTGTCCTTGGTCTTCGCTTTCATGCCCGGCAGCGCCACCGGTTTGAGTCCCACCTCTTCGCTGAGGATGTCGACTTCGCTCTGGGACATCTCGCGCCAGCGCCCCATCGGAAGGTCCGAAGTCATGAACACCGGCCCGAAGCGCACACGCTTCAACCGACTGACAACCAGCCCCTGCGATTCCCAAAGACGGCGAACCTCGCGGTTCCGCCCCTCCATCACCACGCAGTGGTACCAATGATTGAAGCCTTCCCCACCGGGCGCTTGCTGAATATCAGTGAATCGCGCCGGCCCGTCCTCAAGCATGACGCCCGTCTTCAGGCGCTCGATCATCTCGTCGTCGACTTCACCACGCACACGCACTGCATATTCACGATCCATCTCGTAAGACGGATGCATCAAGCGGTTGGCCAGCTCACCGTCTGTGGTGAAGAGCAGCAGACCGGTTGTATTGATATCGAGACGCCCGATATTGATCCAACGCCCTTCTTTCGGGCGGGGTAGACGATCGAAAACGGTCGGACGACCCTCTGGATCGTCACGGGTGCAAATCTCACCATCCGGCTTGTTGTAGATCAGGACGCGGCGGACCACTTCGGCAGCTTCTTCGCGCTTGAGCAAGCGCCCATCGATAGCGATTGCATCATGCAGATCGACGCGCTGACCCAGCGTCGCTACGGCGCCGTTGACTTTGACTCGGCCAGCGGAAATCCAGGTCTCCACGTCGCGCCGCGAGGCCAGGCCAATTCGGGCCAGGACCTTCTGCAGCTTTTCGCCATGGGCAATATGAGGGGTTTTATCGTCGTGTTCGGTCATCTGAGCACCTCCCGGTGTGGCAGTTCCGATAGAAAGGCCGCGCACTATACGCGGACCGGTTCGCCAAAGCACTAGTGAGCTTAGCAACCCGAATCAAGGCGCGCACGGTGTCGGCGCGCCTTGTGACAACAGGCTTAGCGCTTGTCCAGCGCCGCCAGCGCGTCGGCCGTGGCTTGCTGAATACCGGACCAATCGCCGTTCTTCAGGGCCGCGCCGTCAATCATCCAGGTTCCGCCAACGCACATCACGTTGGGCAATGCCAGGTATTGCGCAGCGTTGCTCGCATTGACGCCCCCAGTCGGGCAGAAGCGAACATCACCGAAGGGACCACCGAGTGCCTTGATTGCCGCAACACCACCGCATACCTCGGCTGGGAAAAGCTTAAAACGGCGGTAGCCGAGCGCGTAGCCGCGCATGATATCCGACGCGTTGCTGATGCCAGCCAACAACGGTACCGAGCTGTTCACGCCCGCTTGCAAAAACTCATCCGTGCAACCCGGCGAGACGATGAATTGCGCGCCTGCTGCCTCGACTTCGTCCATCATCCGCTTGTCTAGCACCGTGCCTGCGCCCACGCATAGTTCGGGTCGCTCTTCGCGCAGGCGCCGTATGGCGGTGAGACCGTGCGCCGAGCGTAGCGTGATCTCCAGCGCCTTCAGGCCGCCCGCGGCGAGTGCATCGGCCAACGGCAAGATCTGCTCCTCGCTGCCGATGGTGATGACTGGAAGGATTCGGGCTTCGGTGCAGATCTTTTCGATCAGTGCGTTTTTCTGGTCCATGGTCATGGAAAAGTCCTCGGGCCTCACGGGCACCAGTAGATCTCTAACGGGGAATGCAGGAATGCGCGGATGGGCATCTGCCAGGTTTCGAGCTGCATTGCCTGACACAGGGTTTCCAGCTTGGCTGAACCCTGAATGGCCAGACACTGAACGCGCGCGGAGGCCAGCAGCGAATAGGTCATGCTGATGCGTTGTTCTGGATTGACAGGTGCCCGCATTGGCAGGCAATGAGCTGCTCCATCGGGATCGATCCCCTGGGCCAGCAATGGACTGTTCGGAAACAGCGAAGCGGTATGGCCGTCACTACCCATGCCGAGCACCAGTACATCGATAGGCTGGCGTAGATCATTCAATCGCTGACCTGCTAGCCGGGCGGCCTCCTCCAGTGTTTCGGCCGGCTGGTACAGCCCGAGCATCTGCGCATCGGCCGCTGTGTTCTGCAACAGATGGCGGCGTACCAGGCCTTCGTTGCTGTCGGCGTCGTTGACATCGACCCAGCGCTCGTCAGCGAGACTCACCTGCACCTTCGCCCAGTCCAGTTGGCGCGTCGACAATGCCTCGAAAAAGGCGATGGGGCTGCGTCCGCCAGACACCACCAGACTGGCGCAGCCATGATTGTTTATGGCGTAGCGCAGTGCCTCGGCGACCCGATCAGCCAACACCCGGGCCAACTGATCGGGATCAGGAAGACTATGTGTAACTACGCCCGATGGCAGCTCAAGTTCAGAGATCGCCATACCAAGACCTCCCATCACGTGTGATCAAGGCGATGGACGCGACAGGCCCCCACGACCCGGCGGGATAGGCTTTCGGTGCGTCACCGAGGCGTGACCAGCCATCGATGAGCTGGTCACACCATTTCCAGGCGTACTCGATCTCGTCTTTGCGCACGAACAGGTTCTGATTGCCCTGCATGACCTCAAGCAACAAGCGCTCATAGGCATCGGGGATGCGCGAACTTTTGTAGGTTTCGGAGAAGTTCAGCTGCAACGGCCCACTGCGGAGGTGCATGCCCTTGTCGAGCCCTTGTTCTTTGGTCATCACCTGCAACGAGATACCCTCGTCCGGCTGCAAGCGGATAATTAGCCGGTTGCTGATCAGCGAGCGCTGCTCAGGCGCGAAAATATAAAATGGCGGCTCTTTGAAATGGATGACGATCTGCGAGACTTTTTCGGCCATACGCTTGCCGGTGCGCAGATAGAACGGTACACCCGACCAGCGCCAGTTGCAGATATCGGCACGCAGCGCGACGAAGGTTTCGGTGCTGCTTTCAGCGTTTGAGTTTTCCTCCTCCAGATACCCTGGCACCGCCTTGCCGCCGACCGAACCGGCCACATATTGGCCGCGTACCACTTGCTGACCGAGGCGTTCCGGCGTGATCGGTGCCAGCGCCTTGAGTACCTTGACCTTCTCGTCTCGAATGCTGTCGGCGGTGAGGTCGCTCGGCGGATCCATTGCAATCAGGCACAACAGCTGCAGCAGATGGTTCTGGATCATGTCGCGCAGCTGTCCGGCCTGATCGAAATACCCCCAACGTCCTTCGATACCGACCGTCTCGGCGACGGTAATCTCGACGTGAGAAATGTGGTGCTGATTCCACTGAGTCTCAAACAGGCTGTTGGCGAAGCGCAGTGCAATCAGGTTCTGCACCGTCTCCTTGCCAAGATAGTGGTCGATCCGGTAGATCCGTGTTTCGGGAAAGTATTGGGCGACCGCGTCATTGACCACCTGCGAGGACTCAAGATCGTGGCCGATGGGTTTTTCCAGCACGACGCGGGTCTGCTCGGCCAATCCGGCCGCAGCGAGGTGTTCGCAGATAGAACCGTAAACCGACGCAGGCGTGGCGAAATAAGCAATCAGGGGCACGTCAGACGACACCGCTTCAGCCAGCGCCACATAATCATGCGCATTGCGAAAATCCATGGTGAAGTATTCAAGTCGAGCCTCAAAGCGCGCAAGCGCCGTTTCGTCCAGTTGCGCACCAGGAATGTAACGGCGCAGTGCCTGATCGATCCGCTCCAGATGGACGGCAGGCTCTCCTTTATCCCGCGAAAGCGCCAATATGCGCGTATCGCCATGGAGGAGCCCCGCTCGGTCTAGCTGGTAAAGTGCAGGAAACAGCTTACGCAGAGCCAAATCGCCCAAGGCTCCGAACAAAGCAAAGGTGGTCGCGTCAACAGTAATAGCAGGCATGTTTTTTATACTAACCAAATTAAGCTGCGTGACAGATTCGTTCGCGCAGTTTAAGCGCATAATGTTGTTATTAAAACAACATAACCTGTTTTTTTCGCACTCCGGATGGCATTTCCCAGCCGCCGCGAGCACGGACCCTTGAAAGAAGAGACATGGATCGCATGAAAAATCTCTTGGAACAGATAAAAAATCGGCTCGACGAGCTGAACAAAGCGGAAAGGAAGGTCGCCGAGGTGATACTGAGCGACCCGCAACAGGCCACTCGCTACAGCATTGCGGCGCTGGCACAAGCGGCGAAGGTCAGTGAGCCGACGGTCAATCGTTTCTGCCGATCGTTCGGCGCGGCCGGTTATCCCGTACTCAAGATCCAGCTGGCCCAGAGCCTGGCGAGTGGCGCGGCCTATGTCAGCCGCGCCGTTGAGGCGGATGATGGTCCTGAGGCCTACACTCGAAAGATCTTCGGCAGCGCCATTGCGTCACTGGACAGCGCATGTCAGGCGATCGATCCGCAAGTCATCAGCCATGCCGTGGACCTGATGATCCAGGCGCGGCAGATCCATTTCTTCGGCCTTGGTGCGTCTGCGTCAGTCGCGCTGGATGCCCAGCACAAGTTCTTTCGATTCAACCTACCGGTGACAGCTCATAGCGACGTGCTCATGCAGCGGATGCTGGCGTCGGTGGCGCATACCGGCGATCTATTCGTGATCATCTCCTACACCGGACGCACTCGCGAGCTGGTGGAGGCCGCGACAATCGCGCGTGACAACGGGGCTTCAGTCCTGGGGCTGACCGCTGCTGACTCGCCATTGGCCAAGGTCTGCACGCTGAGCCTGGACATACCCTTGCCGGAAGACACGGACATCTATATGCCAATGACCTCGCGGATCATTCAACTGACCGTGCTCGATGCGCTAGCTGCTGGTGTCACCCTGCGGCGTGGGGTCGATTTCCAGCCACATCTGCGCAAGATCAAGGAGAGCCTGATGGCGACCCGCTATCCGCCCGAAGAAAGCTGATCACCTCTTTTTCTTCCGCGCTTTGTTCAACGCTTTCAGCCGCTCGACGGCCAGCGCGTTGACCGCCTTGCGCTCCTTGTTCTTCATGCCCTTCCAGGCCTTCATCTCGTCCCGGCTGCGTCCGCAGCCGATGCAGACGTCGTCCTTGAGCTTGCAAATACTGACGCACGGGTTCTTCGCCTTGTCGCCCAAAACCACCTCCGATTCAGCTTGAGGACCCTACCGCCTTGGCTAAGTAGAGGCCCTCTTCGCCTGGAGGTTCTAACGGAATCGGACTATCGGCTTGATCAATCCCACCAGTACTCGACCTGCACCCCGAAATTCGAACCGTGCTGATCGCCACCAAAGGCGCCGGTGTCGGACAGCGCACTACCGGCTGCCATCAGGTTGGCCGCGGCTTGAGCCGCTTCGTTCCACTGGGCATAGGTGTAATACAAACGCACTTCGGGGCGTGCCCAAAAGTCGGGACCTGCCGGTGACCAGGTGGGCGCCACGGTAAATTTGGTCAGCTTGCGGGTGCCTTCCGGCGCGTCGATCTGATCGTGGCCGATCTCTGCGACCAGCTTGAATTGATCGGTCAGGGCGTAGACCGGGCGCACACCAACCGAGATCCAGTCCTGATCGCCGCCGTCTTGGCGTTTGTCTTTCTGATAGACCGCTTGGATCTGACCACCAAAACGCGGCGTCACCTGCCAATCGAAATATTCCACTACACGCCAGCTCTTGTCGCTGCTGCCCAGCGTGACATCGCCGGTGTAGCCCAAGCCGGTCCCAGGCCCCTCGCCATACTGCAGCGCGAAGGTATTGCTACCACCGAGAAAGCCGATCTGTTTGTGCTGGGCAGTAACCGACCAACCGCTGTGGGCGTCCTCGCGATCCGGCTCGTCGATATAACTGACGCCGAATTCGAGTTCTCCGCCAGGGTTAGTATCGAAGCCACCGACGTTGAAGTCGTGACGATTGATGTAATTGTCCTGGAAAACACTGTCCTTGCGTGAAAAGGCGTAGCTGTACTTCAGCCCGCCAATCTCCATATCCTCGATACCGGCACCAGTGGCACTCTGGTTCCAATAGTAGAAGTCGGAGATATGGATGTCGTTCCGCTTGTAGAAACGCCGCCCCGCCCACAACGAACCACCATTGAGTGCCGGCACCTTGCTCCACTCGGCGTAGGCTTGCACCATCCGCGCCCAGCCATGATCACCCGTGAATTTCGGCGTGTGGTCATATTCGTTGTATAGCGCCGCCATACCCTCGAGGCTCAGCACCGAGCCATCGCTCAGCGTGAACAGATCCTGACGCAGCCCCAGCTCCGCGTACTGCTCGCACTCATTGCCGAGACGGAACTTGGAAGGGGCTCCCGGCAACTGAAAACAGGCTTGCGAAGCGCTACCGCTCGACTCGCCTACGCCGCTGCGCACGTAACCGTTGAAATCCAATGCCTGAACGGTGAATGGCATGGCGAGACTCGCCAGCGATACCGCGAGGCCCAGGCGTGTGGTTTTTTTCATATCCGCTCCAATTAGCTCTTATTGTTGTTACTGCCGTTGGATCGAGCCGTTGATGGCTCTCCTTACGATCCGCATGCCAGCTATTGCGTGCTGCGGTTCGAATTTTTGCGGCCCAAGGCGTTCGCCTCAAGCCGCTGAAATCAGATTCATCAATAACATTCAGACGGCTATCGCGCCGGTACGCTGACGTCCCGCGACCAAGCCTTTTTTCCACATCGATCCGCTGACTCCGCTCAGCGGGCAACCAGCCGCGTGACCGTTCCGTTGCGGCCCGTTGAACCGTTGTCAGGCTTTACACCCAAACGCTCGCCGGTCTGGGCATCGAAAAGCAGCACTTTGTCGGGCTCGAACCGCAATATCAGGCTCTCGCCCGGGCTGGGCGCTGCATCCGGTGCTAAGCGACAGCAAACCTTGGTTTGGTTGAGGCTGACAAAAATCATCGTATCCGGTCCTGTCGGCTCGATGATCTGCACTTCAGCTCGCAATGCCGGCAGGCTGCCCTGCTCTCCCACGCTGATCTGCTCAGGCCTGATCCCAAGAAGGACGTCGCGCCCGTCCAGCGAGTCGGTATCCGTCAGGTTCAGCGGTAGTTCGCAGCGATCCTGACCACTTTCAAGCAGGGCTCGCCAGCCACCCGCATCGCGACTCAGGCGCAGCGGGATGAAATTCATCGGCGGCGACCCGATGAAGCTCGCGACGAATAAATTGGCCGGGTTGTTGTAAATCTCTTTCGGCGTGCCGAACTGCTGGACGATGCCGTCCTTCATTACCGCCACCTTGTCGCCAAGCGTCATCGCCTCGATCTGATCGTGCGTGACGTAGACGGTGGTGGTCTTCAGCCGCTGGTGCATCAGTTTGATTTCAGTCCGCATCTCCACCCGCAACTTGGCGTCGAGGTTGGATAGCGGCTCGTCGAACAGATAGATCTTTGGCCGCCGCGCTAATGCTCGCCCCATGGCGACACGCTGTTGCTGCCCACCGGACAGCTGTGACGGTTTACGCCCCAGCAGATGTTCGATTTGTAGCAGCTTGGCGACCCGAGACACTTCTTCGTCGATCTTTGCCGCCGGCACCTTGCGCATTTTCAGGCCGAAGGCGATGTTTTCCTGAACGGTCATGGTCGGGTATAGCGCGTAGGACTGAAACACCATCGCGATGTCACGATCCTTAGGGCTTGCGCCGCTGATATCGGCACCGTCGACGCGAATCTCTCCGCCGGAGATTTCTTCCAGACCGGCAATGCAATTCATCAAGGTGGATTTTCCGCAACCCGAAGGTCCGACGAGGATAAGGAACTCGCCGTCATCGATCTTCAGGTCGATGTCCTTTAGTGTTTCATGAGCGCTTCCGGGATAGCTTTTGCGGACATTGCAAAGTTCGAGTGCAGCCATGGTCGTCTCCTAACCCTTGACCGCGCCGGCCGTAAGCCCGCGCAGGAAATATTTGCCGGCGAGGATGTACACCACCAGCGTTGGCAGCCCGGCGATCATTGCCGCAGCCATATCGACGTTGTATTCCTTGGCGCCCGTGCTGGTGTTGACCAGATTGTTCAGCGCCACGGTGATGGGCTGGGCGTCGCCGCTGGCGAACACCACGCCGAAAAGGAAGTCGTTCCAGATCTGAGTGAACTGCCAAATCAGGCAGACCATGATGATCGGGGTCGACATGGGCAGCAGAATTCGTCCGAAAATAGTGAAGAATCCAGCACCGTCCAGCCGCGCTGCACGGACTAGGGCATCTGGCACGCTCACGTAGTAGTTGCGGAAGAACAGTGTGGTAAAGGCGATCCCGTAGACCACATGTACCAGCACCAGGCCGGCCGTGGTGTTGGCCAGACCGAACTTCCCGAGCGTGAAAGAGGCTGGCAGCAACACGGTCTGGAACGGCAGGAAACAGCCGAACAGCAACAACCCGAAGAACAGCTGTGATCCGCGGAAGCGCCACATCGACAGGACATAACCGTTCAAGGCACCAATCGCTGTGGAAATCAGCACGGCGGGTACGGCAATTTTCACCGAGTTCCAGAAGAAACCGTCGACCACGCCCCAGGCCTTGACCCATCCAATTACGGTGAACGCCTCAGGCCAGGACAACAGGTTGCCGGTGCGGATATCGTCGGGCGTCTTGAAGCTGGTCAGCAACATCACCACCAGCGGCACCAGGTACAACGCAACCGCCAGCAACAGCGTGGCGTGGATGGCCAGGCGGCTCGGGCTGAATGTTCTAGTCATGGCGCTTGCCCCGCAGTTCCGAGTAGAGATACGGCACCAGGATCGCCAGGATCGCGCCCAGCATCATCATCGCGCTGGCGGAGCCAATGCCCATCTGTCCACGGCTGAACGTGAAGTTGTACATGAACATCGCGGGCAGGTCGGAGGCGTACCCGGGTCCTCCCCCGGTCATGGCCGCCACCAGATCGAAACTCTTGATAGCGATGTGAGCAAGGATCATCACTGCGCTAAAAAATACTGGCCGAAGGCTCGGCAGGATGATGCGCATGTAGATGCTCGGCAGGCTGGCGCCGTCGATCTGCGCGGCGCGTACGATGGATTGGTCGACGCCGCGTAGCCCAGCGAGAAAGAGCGCCATGACGAAGCCGGAGGCCTGCCATACCGCCGCAATCACGAGGCAATAAACGACGCGGTCCGGGTCGACTAACCAGTCGAAGCGAAAACCTTCCCAGCCCCAATCACGGAGCATCTTGTCGATGCCAAGACCTGGATTGAGCAACCATTGCCAGGCGGTGCCGGTGACGATCATCGACAATGCCATCGGGTACAAATAGACGGTCCGGATGAAGCCTTCACGGCGGATTCGCTGATCCAACAACACCGCTAGAAACACGCCGATCACGAGGCTGATGCCAATAAACAGGCCGCCGAATACCAGCAGGTTCTGGCTCGCTACCCACCAGCGGTCGTTCTCCATCAGGCGGGCGTATTGTTGCAAGCCGACCCACTTGTAGCTGGGCATGAAGCTGGAGTTGGTAAAGGACAGCACCAGCGTCCAGAGGATGTAGCCATAGAAGCCGACCAAGACCACCAACATGGTCGGCGCCACCACCAATTTAGGAAGCCAGCGCTGAAGCGCATCCATGGGTGAGGGCTTGGTCATTACCGTCGCGACACTCATCGGGCATTACCAGTCAAAAGTGAAATCCGGGCCAAACGCCCCCTACGACAGGTCCGCAGTCCTGTCGCAAGGAGTTTTGACGAAGGAGAAAGGGCCGCGGAATATCGGCCCCGCTCAACCTATTGGGCCGACTTGATCGCCGCGTAGAGCTGCGCCCCAGCTTTGCTCGGATCGGCGCTCTTCTCGCTCATGAAGTTGGTCACCACATCGAAGATGGCACCTTGCACCGCCAGGTTGGTGGCCATGCTATGCGCCATGCTCGGCTCCAAATGGCCATTTTTGTCGGCTTCCTTGAAGTCCTTCATCGACGCTTGTGCGCAGCTGTCGAACTTGCTCATGTCCAAGTCGGAGCGCACCGGAATCGAACCCTTGTTCTGGTTGAACACATACTGGAATTCGGGCTCCAGAGCGATCCGTGCCAAGGCATGCTGCGCCGCGACGTCACCTTCGTCCTTGAGCTTGAACATGGCGATGGAGTCGATGTTGTAGGTGTAACTACCAGCAGTGCCGGGCATCGGTACGCACTGATAATCCTTGCCTGCCACTTTGCCGGCGGCCGTCCATTCGCTCTTCGCCCAGTCACCCATGATCTGCATCCCGGCCTTGCCGTCGATCACTTGTGCAGTGGCGAGGTTCCAGTCACGGCCGGCACGATTGTCGTCCATGTAGGTGGAGAGTTTCTTCAGCGCGGTAAACACTTCGGTCATCTGCGCGCTGGTAAGGGTCGCCTCGTCATGCTCGACGAACGCTTTGTGAAAGCCATCGGCGCCCATGATGGCCAGCACCAGACCTTCGAAAACAGTGCTGTCTTGCCATGGTTGGCCACCATGGGCCAATGGTACGAAGCCGGCAGCCTTGAGCTTGTCACCCGCAGCATAGAGTTCTTCGAGAGTAGTGGGCGCCTTGTCGATCCCGGCCTTCTCGAACACCTGTGGATTGATCCACAGCCAGTTGACGCGGTGGATATTCACCGGCACCGCGACGTAGTGGCCATCGTATTTCATGGTGTTGGATACAGTCTTCGACAGCAGGCCATCCCAGTCGTTGGCCTCGGCTACTTCATCGAGCGGACTGAGGAGGTCGAGAGCGCCCCACTCCTGCAAATCAGGGCCCTTGATCTGCGCTGCGCCCGGCGGATTACCGGACACCACGCGAGTCTTCAGCACGGTCATGGCTGCAGAACCTGCGCCGCCGGCGACTGCACCGTCTTTCCAGGTAAAACCGTCCTTGTTGACCAGGTCGCGCAGAACATTCACAGCGGCGGCTTCACCGCCAGACGTCCACCAGTGGACCACTTCGACAGTGCCCTTGGAATCAGCAGCCAGTGCCGAAAGGGGGAGCAAGGAGGCAAGAGAAACAACTGTGGCGAGGCGAGTCATCGCGTTCATTTGGATACCTTTTCTTGTTGTTATGCATGCAAGCACAAGGCTTGCGCTGCATTGGATTCTAAGTCGGATAAATACCTTTGGACGTAACGAAGGGATGCGTATGTGTCACCGCTTCGTTACATAGCAATGAGGGCCGTCGCAAGGCTCGGCGTCAGTGGCAGGCGCGGCAACAACACGGCCTGGTAGGCGTGATAGAGATCGGGTTTGCCCGGCCAGATGCTACTTGCTGGCTGGTTTTCGCTATTGAGTTCATGGTGCCAGCTGCCGTTTTGCAGATCGATGAGATGGCTCGCAGAGAACTCCCAAAAACAACGGTACCAACCCTCATAAAACGATGCCCCTGTGCGTTTGAGCAGCGCCGCAGCCGCTGCGCTGGCTTCGGCGTGTACCCAATGCAAGCGCGCGCGCACCACCGGCTGGCTCGCCCAATCGAGGGAATACACCAACCCAGGGGCACCGTCTGCGTGCCAGGCATCACGGCAGGCCTTGGCGAACAACCCACAGGCATCTTCGAGCAGCCATCCCGGCGCAGCGAGCCCGGCATGCTCCAAGGCGGCTTCCAGGTTCAGCAGCAGGCGCGCCCACTCGAAGCTATGGCCCGGCGTGCTGCCGTAGGGGCGGAACGGGTCGGCACGGTTATCGTCGTTATAGTCCGGCAGCGGACGCCATTCATGATCGAAATGCTCGATCACTACATGTTCACTTGCCGCTGCATGACCATGGATCAGGCGCTCCGCGATGCGCAGGGCGCGAAGCAGCCACACCGTGTTGCCAGTGGCGTCGGCCAGGGCGAGAAAGGCCTCGGTAGCGTGCATGTTGCTGTTGGCGCCCCGATAAGCCTCTTCCTGCTGCCAGTCGTGGCTCAGGCTTTCACGCAAGGCGCCCTCCTCTTCGCTCCAGAAGCGCGTCTCTAGGACCGCGATCGCCTCATCCAGCAAGGCAGGAGCCACAGGACGGCCAGCGACCACTGCGGAACTGGCAGCCAGGGCGACGAAGGCATGCAGGTACGCCGACTTGTCACCCTTGCGCGTTGCATCGGCGAACCAACCGCCGAACTCAGCATCATGCAAGGCGCCTTGCAGCGCGGCGAGCCCGTGGTCGACCAGCTCGGCATACCCAGGAATACCCTGAATGTGCGCCAGGGCAAAACAATGAGTCATGCGCGTGGTATGGATCAACTCAGCGCAGGCGTGTTGCGGAAGATGCCCGCTCGCATCGAGTGGGGCGAATCCTTCGTCGACTCGCGAAGCCCAGGCGAACGGAAGCAGGCGCATGCCTTCGCCAGCCAGCCAGGCCATGTGAGCAGGCTTATGCAGCCAGCTGCCCGAGGGTAATTCAGCAGTTTTCATTACTTTTGTTCCATGCGAGCGAGTGTCTCGTTGCCAGGCAGCATGAGCGGGCAGCGTGGCGACTGTGAGCATTCTGTGACGTCCGGATCGTTCAAAGGCGGAAGCGTGATACGCGTGCGATTGGCGCGTCACTGGGCACTACCAACTCATCGACCCACTGAAGGAGTCTAGAGGGCACTCAGAACCAGCCGGGTAACGAACATGCCCGCCATTGTCACAACTCAGTGACATTCACTCGAGCTTGCGGGGTAGACACAAGGTCACACGAAGCCCGCCTTTCCGCAGATTGCAAAGGCTGACCTCGCCGCCATGACTGTGGGCAATATTGCGTGCGATACCGAGCCCGAGACCATAGCCGGGTTGCTTGGCTGCCAGACGGAAGTTCGGCTCGAACACCTGCTTCAGCCAGGTTTCAGGCACGCCGGGGCCTTCATCATCAACGTGCAGAACGAAGATGTTCTTGTCATCTTCGATAAACAGATGCGCCCGCTCGCCATACTTCAACGCGTTGTCCAGCAGATTGCCGATGCAGCGCTTGAGGGCCAACGGCTTGCCGGCATAGGGCGCGAGCGCTCTGCCTTGAACTGTAACGCGCCCGTTGCCGGCGGGTGCAAGGTAAGGTTCGGTGACACAATCAAGCAGCAAATTGAGGTCGAGCGGTTCGATGTTTTCGTGAATATCCGTGTCCTTGACGCATTGCAGAGCGCCTTTCACCAGCAACTCCAGCTCGTCGAGGTCCCGGCTGAATTTCCCCTGGAGCGTCTCGTCATCCAGGAGTTCAACACGCAGCCGCAGCCGGGTGATTGGAGTACGCAAATCATGGGAGATCGCGCTGAACAACTGGCTACGCTCGGTCAGGTAGCGACCGATGCGTTCACGCATGCTGTTGAATGCCCGACTGACCTCGACCACCTCGCTGCCGCCCGCTTCCGGCAGCAATTCCACCTCGCTACCCAGCGACATTTCTCGCGCCGCGCGCGCCAGGTGTTTGAGTGGTCGGCTCTGCCAGTGAACGAGGATGCCGATAAACAACAGCAGAAAGCTGGTCGTGAGAACGATGAACCAGAGTTGCTGGTTAGGAATCCCTTGATCTTCGAGGCTGACGTAGGGTGCCGGCATCAGCGATGCAAGATAGAGCCACTCGTCAGGGGCGATCTGGATCTGCGTTACCAGTACGGGCGGATTCAGCGGTTCCAGGCTCAATGCGTAATGTGCCCAGGATCGCGGCAGTTCGTCGAGCTTCAGCCCGCCATTGAAAATGCGCAGGTCGTCCGGGCTGACAAAGTTGACCGACATATCGACATTTTTGCCCAAGCGTTCACGCAGCACCTCGTCGACCTGCGCCAGCACCGCCTGCTTGCGTTCGGTGGGCGGCAAAATTTGCATTTCCAGCGGCTTGTCGTTCAGCGATACGAAAAAGCGCGTACCGCCCATGCTGCGCAATTGATCGAGCACCAGCGGCCGATAGCCCAGCGGCAGCGAACGAAAATAGCTGACGCTGGCGGCCATTGAATGCGCCAGACTGCGTGCGCTGGTCAGCAACCCCTCCATCTGACTGGCGCGCAGTTGCGACACCCAGATGAAGCTCGACAGCGCCTGTGCCAGCAACACCACCAGCAGGGTCAGAAAAAGCATTCGTCCGAGCAGCGAGCGCGGCACCGGCAACCACCGACGTCTAGCTGAGCGAGTCATGATGCGGTAACACCTGGGCGGCGAGCAGGTAGCCACTGCCGCGAACGGTACGGATCAATCGCGGGCACTTGCCGGTATCACGCAGGCGCTGGCGCAGACGACTGACCGCCATGTCGACGATCCGATCGAGCGGCATCACCTCGCGGCCACGAGTCGCGTTGGCGATGGTGTCGCGATCAAGTATCTGCTGTGGGTGATCGAGAAAAAGCTTGAGCAAGGCGAAATCGGCGCCGGACAGAAGCACCTCCTCGCCGTCCTGATGGAAGAGCCGGTGGCTGACCATATCCAGCCGCCATTCGTCGAAGGCCAGCACGTCGCTGCCGCGTTCGTGAGCGAAGCTGACCCGGCGCAGCAGGGCCTTGATTCGGGCCAGCAATTCCCGAGGGCTGAAGGGTTTGCCCAGGTAGTCGTCCGCACCCAGCTCCAAGCCAATGACGCGATCGGTCTCGTCGGAACTGGCGGTAAGCATGATAATTGGCATCTGTGCCAGCCGCTGATGGCCACGCACCCAGCGGCACAGACTGAAGCCGTCTTCGTCGGGCAGCATAACGTCGAGAATCACCAAGTCCGCCGTATCGTTGCCCATGGCTTCGCGAAACTGCGCGCCGTCAGCAACGGTGCGCACTCGAAAGCCCGAACGGCTCAGATAGGTTTCCAGCAATTCGCGAATTTCCTGGTCGTCATCGACCAGCAGAATCGATCTTCCACTCTGGCTCACCCGGCATCCCTTCTCTTGTTATTTATCGTTTCAAGGCGGATCAGGGCCCGCTTGGCACGTCCTCCAACAACTGCTGCAATGCGACACCCGCGCCGTCCAGGCCAGGATAATCGGCCGTCACTATCCAGACCGGAACGTCGTCAAAATAACGGCTCATGCAACCTTTGTCGCGAAAGCTCTGACGAAAGCCGCTGCGCATGAAGAGCTCGACAAACCGCGGCACTATACCGCCGGCCAGATAGACACCGCCGCGTGCACCGGTGGTCAGCACATTATCGCCAGCAATCCGACCCAACCATACACAGAATTGTTCCAACACCGCTGCAGCGGTTGTATCACCGCTCAACGCAGCCGCTGTCACTTCTGCCGGGGTCGTCAGGGTCGCAAGCTCGCCATCCAGCACGCAGCTCGCTCGGTAGAGCTCCAGCAGGCCCCCGCCGCTGAGCACAGCCTCGGCGTTCACATGGCCGAGCTTTTCGTGCAGGCATCCCCAGAGCGCGGCCTCACGGACACTGCCGATCGGCAGGCAAACGTGCCCCCCTTCGCCGGGTAAAGCATGCCAGCTACCGTCTGGCATCGGCAGCAGCGTAGCAACACCGAGGCCAGTCCCCGGCCCGATCACCAGACGCGCACGACCCGGCTCGGATTGCCCTTCGCAGACGCTGATCAGCTCGCCGTCACGCAGACGTGTCATGCCCAGCGCCATCGCCGTGAAGTCGTTGATCAGCAATAGATCGCTCAACCCAAGGTCCTGACAGAAGGCCTTACGACTCAGGCGCCAGTGATTGTTGGTGAATACGAACTCGTCGCCCGAAACCGGACCGGCACAGGCCAGGCAGACCGCCTGCAGCGCCTCGACGCTCTGGCCTACGTCTCGAAGATAGGCGCGAATGGCGTCTTCCGGACGCGGATAATCGATGGTCGGCAGTACCCTCACCGACTCGATCTGCTGATCACGCCACAGCGCGAAGCGGGCATTGGTGCCGCCGATATCGCCTACCAGTGCCGTCACTTGAGCGCCTCCAGCTCCTCGGTAAATACGCTGGCGCCCTTCTCCGCCGGGCTGAACGCCGAACGCAGGAAGCCGAACAGCTCGCGCCCACAGCCGATCCCCAGATCGCTTGGGGCCATCACCCGCTCACGACTGTCGAACTCGGCCTGGTCGACCAATATACGCAGCTCGCCCGTGTCGCCGTCGACGCGGATGATGTCGCCGTCGCGCACTCGGCACAACGGACCACCGTCGAGCGCCTCGGGGCTCACGTGAATTGCGGCCGGCACTTTGCCCGACGCGCCCGACATGCGTCCATCGGTGACCAGCGCCACCTTGTAGCCGCGATCCTGCAGCACACCGAGAAACGGCGTCAGCTTGTGCAGCTCCGGCATGCCGTTGGCCTTCGGTCCCTGGAAGCGCACCACGGCGATGAAATCCTTCTCCAGCTCGCCGTTCTTGAACGCCTGCGCCAACTCGGACTGGTCGCTGAACACTCTCGCAGGCGCTTCGACTACGCGGTGCTCCGGCGCGACCGCCGAAATTTTGGTTACGCCACGCCCGAGGTTGCCTTCCAGTACACGCAAGCCGCCCTCCGGCGAGAACGGACGATCGGTGGGACGCAGGATGGCTTCGTCGAGGCTATCTTGCGGCCCCTCCCGCCATACCAGCCGTCCGTCTTCTAGGAAGGGTTCCTGGGTGTATTGCTTGAGCCCCTGGCCCATCACGGTATAAACGTCTTCGTGCAACAGGCCGGCATCGAGCAGCGTACGCACCATGAACGGCACCCCGCCACAGGCATGGAAATGATTCACGTCCGCCTGGCCATTGGGATAGACCTTGGCCAGCGTCGGCGTCACCGCCGAGATGTCGGCCATGTCCTGCCAGGTCAGCTGGATGCCCGCCGCCTGGGCAAACGCCGGAATGTGCAAGGTGTGATTGGTCGAGCCGCCCGTGGCGTTCAACGCCACCACCGAGTTGATGATCGCCTTCTCGTCGACGATCTTGCACATCGGCAGGTAGTTGCCGGACTGCGGGGTCAGGCGCGCGACCTGACGCGCCGCCTCGCGGGTCAGCTCGTCGCGCAACGGGGTATAGGGATTGACGAAGGACGAGCCCGGCAGGTGCAGCCCCATGATTTCCATCACCACCTGATTGGTGTTTGCCGTGCCATAGAAGGTACAGGTGCCCGGGCTGTGATAGGACAGCATTTCCGACTCCAGCAGCTCTTCGCGACTGGCCTTGCCTTCGGCGTAGCGCTGGCGAACCTCGGCCTTCTGCTTGTTGGGAATACCCGACGGCATCGGCCCGCCCGGCACGAACACCGCCGGCAGATGGCCGAAGCGCAGGGCGCCGATCATCAGGCCCGGGATGATCTTGTCGCAGATGCCCAAATACAGCGCCGCATCGAACATGTTGTGTGACAGTGCGATGGCGGTCGACATGGCAATCACCTCGCGACTGGCCAGGCTCATTTCCATCCCCGCCTCGCCCTGGGTCACACCATCGCACATGGCCGGTACACCGCCGGCGAACTGGCCGATCGAGCCGACATCGCGCAGCGCCTGCTTGATGATCTCCGGGAAATGCTCATACGGCTGGTGCGCCGACAGCATGTCGTTGTACGCCGATACGATGGCCACGTTGGCCTCGTTCATCAGGCGCAGCTGCTGCTTGTCGCTGGTTGACGCACAACCCGCGACACCATGCGCGAAGTTGGCGCATTGCAGCTTGCCGCGCTGAGGTCCGTCGCTCGCCGCGCCGGCCATCTGGGCAAGGTAACGCTGCCGCGACGGCCGGCTGCGCTCGATCAAACGTTCGGTAACTTCTTGAATCCGCGGGTGCATGCCATCACTCCTGCTCGTGAATCTGTAGTTTTACCTACAAAACAACATGTATTTGGGCTTGATTTCTATTTTGACAGGAATAATCTTGTAATTCCTACAACAAATTCCACCAGGTCCCATTATGACTATTCGCATCGCCATCAACGGCTTCGGCCGTATCGGACGCAATGTCCTCCGTGCCCTGTACAGCCAGAGCTACCGCGAACATTTGCAGGTCGTGGCGATCAACGACCTCGGCAGCTCGGCGATGAATGCCCACCTCTTGCAGTACGACAGCGTCCATGGTCATTTCGACGCAAAAATTGAGGTCGGTGATGATCGGCTGGTGGTCAATGGAGACTCGATCGCCGTGACGGCAATCCGCAACCCGGCGGAACTGCCTTGGCGCCAGCACGAAGTCGATGTGGTCTTCGAGTGTACCGGTCTCTTTACCTCCCGCGAAAAAGCCAGCGCCCATCTGGAAGCAGGTGCCGGCAAGGTCATTATTTCCGCTCCGGCCTCCGGTGCCGATGCCACCATCGTCTACGGCGTCAACCACGACATACTCCGCCAGTCGCACCAGATCATCTCCAATGCGTCCTGCACCACCAACTGCCTGGCCCCCGTCGCCCAGGTGCTGTCTCGCGAGTACGGTATCGAGCACGGGCTGATGACCACCATTCATGCCTATACCAACGACCAGAACCTGTCTGACGTCTACCACAGCGATCCCTACCGCGCGCGCTCGGCCACGCAGTCGATGATCCCGACTAAGACTGGCGCAGCCGAAGCCGTTGGCCTGGTCTTGCCAGAGCTGGCCGGCAAGCTGACCGGCATGGCGGTCCGAGTGCCAGTGATCAATGTCTCGCTGGTGGACCTGACCCTGGAGCTCAGCCGGGAAACCAGCGCAGAGGAAGTCAATGCACTGATGCTGGACGCCAGCCGACGCTCGCCCATACTGGCCTGTAACTCGCTACCGCTGGTTTCCTGCGATTTCAACCACAACCCGATGTCTTCGATTTTCGACACCAACCACACCAAGGTTAGCGGACGCTTGCTCAAGGTGATGGCCTGGTATGACAACGAGTGGGGGTTTTCCAACCGCATGCTGGACACCTGCCGCGCCCTGCACGAAGTACCGTAACCGGCAATTCGGCTCAACCACTACTCAGCAATCCCAGGGAAGAACATGAACCGCATCGATTTCGTTACCGCGACACTGCCCGCACGCAAACGCATCGCGCTGGTCGCGCACGATCACTGTAAGGAGCGCCTGCTGGACTGGGCGGATCGGCAGAAACAGAAACTGGCGAACCACGAACTGCTTGCCACCGGTACCACCGGCCTGCTACTCGGGCGTCGCCTGGAACTGCCGGTGGAATGCATGATTAGCGGTCCGCTAGGTGGAGATCAGCAAATCGGTGCGCGCATTGCCGAACGGCGTATCGACATGCTGGTGTTCTTCTGGGACCCCTTCGAACCGCAGCCCCATGATCCAGATGTGAAAGCGCTGCTGCGGGTTGCCGCCGTGTGGAACATCCCGCTGGCAGCCAACGAGAGCAGCGCCGACTATCTGCTTTCGAGTCCGCTCCTTGATGAGGCCCACTGCTTGAGTATCCCGGACTATGACAGCTATCTGTCAAGTCGGCATGCGGATCAATAGTCGCGGCGAGCCTCGTCTGGAACGCTTTGGCTTTCATCTTCCGCCTCGTCGCGCAAATCGTCGAAGTCGGTCTTGAGCCCGGTTTCCATGCTGTCCAACTCCGCGAGTAGGCTGCGGAAGCTGGTCTGCTCACGTGGCGTTTCCGATTCGAGTTCAGCGTCAACGCGGGCCTGCAATGCCGCCGGAACGGGCGCCTCTTCGACATCGACCGGTAACGCCTCGGGCTCCATCTCGCGCAATACCGCCAACGGCGGTAGTTCATCCAGGTTCTTCAGGTTGAAGTGATCGAGAAACTGCTTGGTGGTAGCAAACATAGCCGGTCGCCCCGGAACATCGCGATGGCCCACCACGCGCACCCACTCGCGCTCTAGCAGCGTTTTGACGATCTGGCTGTTGACCGCGACGCCGCGGATATCCTCGATTTCTCCACGGGTTATCGGCTGACGGTAGGCGATCAGAACCAAAGTCTCCAACAAAGCGCGCGAATAGCGTTGTGGCCGCTCTTCCCAGAGCCGCCCCACCCAGGGCGAGAAACGTTCACGCACCTGCAGGCGGTAGCCGCTGGCGACTTCTTTCAGCTCGAACGCCCGCCCCTTGCAGGATTTGCCGAGCACATCGAGCGCCTTACGCAGCAGCGCCGGCGCTGGACGCTCGACCTCGTCGAACAGCTCGGCCATACGCTCAACAGACATTGGTTTGCCTGAGGCCAGCAAAAACGCTTCGAGCAACGAAGCAAGATCCTTTGGATCGGTCAGATTCACAGACTTGGCTCCGTTGACTCCTGAGCCAGCAGTGACGATTCCTCGCTACGGGCTCTGACATGAATCGGCGCGAACGGCTCGTTCTGCACCAGCTCGACCAGCGACTCCTTGATCAGCTCCAGCACCGCCATGAAGGTCACCACCACACCCAAACGCCCTTCTTCAGCAGTGAACAGCGCAACGAAGGGTACAAAGGCACCGCCCTTGAGTCTCTCCAGTACATCGCTCATCCGTTCTCGGGTCGACAGTGTTTCGCGCGTGACCTGATGGCTCTCGAACATATCGGCCCGGCGTAGCACCTCAGCCATGGAGATCAGCAACTCCTCGAGGCTCACCTCGGGCAGCAGCTTGCGCGCCCGCGCGTCCGGCGCATCGATTCTCGGCACATGCAGCTCGCGGCCGACACGCGGCAATTGATCGATATCTTCGGAAGCCGCCTTGAAGCGCTCGTACTCCTGCAACCGACGGATCAGTTCAGCGCGCGGGTCGAGCTCGTCCTCCTCCACCTCGGCCGAGCGCGGTAGCAACATGCGCGATTTGATCTCAGCCAGCATCGCGGCCATTACCAGGTATTCGGCAGCCAGCTCCAGACGCACCGCTTTCATCAGCTCGACGTAGCCCATGTACTGGCGAGTGATCTCCGCGACCGGGATATCGAGGATGTCGATGTTCTGTTTGCGGATCAGATAGAGCAGCAGGTCCAGCGGTCCCTCGAATGCCTCGAGAAATACTTCCAGCGCGTCTGGCGGAATATAGAGATCCTGCGGCAGGTTATTGAACGCCTCACCATAGACCAGGGCCAGCCGCAGCTGCTCGCCGGGCGGATCGATCGCCGCCTCGGCCTGGGGTTCCAGCATGCTCACTCCACGGGAAGAACGAATGTTAATGGCGGCGACAGCTTATGCCGGTCGCCGCATGGGCTCTAGCGGTAATTCAGGCCCATGGCCTGGCGGACGACTACCAGGGTGTCGCGGACTTCGTCGCGAGCCTGCTCGGCGCCTTCAGCAAGAATGCTACGCACCAGGTCCGGATTCTGTTCGTAGTCCTGAGCCCGCTCCTGAAGCGGCGCCAGCTCGAGTTTGATCGCCTCGATCAGCGGCGCCTTGCATTCCAAACAACCGATTCCAGCACTGCGGCAGCCCTGCTCGGCCCACTGACACACATCTTTCCCCGAATGAGCCAGGTGCATCTGCCAGACCGGGCAGCGCGTCGGCTCGCCCGGGTCGTGCCGGTGCACGCGTGCCGGATCGGTAGGCATGCGCTTGATCTTCTCTTCGATCTCCTCAGGCGAATCGCGCAGAAAGATTGAGTTACTTGCCGATTTGGCCATCTTGCCGCCATCCAGGCCAGACAGTTTCGGGGAATCGCTCAGCAGGGCCTGCGGCTCAGGGAGCAATAACTTGCCGCTCCCTTCCAGATATCCGTAGAGGCGCTCCTGATCACCGATGGTGATGGTCTGCTGATCCTTGAGCAGTGCGCGGGCGGTATTCAGCGCCTCGAGGTCGCCCTGCTCCTGGTAGCTCCTGCGCAGGCTGGCGTAAAGCTTGGCGCTTTTCTTGCCAAGCTTGCGTATCGCCGCTTCGGCTTTCATCTCGAAGTCGTCTTCGCTGCCGTACAGATGGTTGAAGCGCCGCGCCACATCACGCGCGAATTCGATGTGCGGCAGCTGATCAGCACCTACCGGTACGACCCCGGCACGATAGGCGAGGATGTCGGCCGCCTGTAGCAGTGGGTAACCCAGGAAGCCGTAGGTGCCGAACTCTTTTTGCTGTGAATCGAGCTGCAGTTCTTTGTAAGACGGCACGCGCTCCAGCCAAGCCAATGGACAGATCATTGACAAAAGCAGGTGCAGTTCGGCGTGCTCAGGTACCTGAGACTGAATGAAGAGAGTCGCTGAGCTGGGGCTGACGCCGGCCGCCAACCAATCGATTGCCATGTCTTGCACGTTGCGGGCGATATCGGCACCGACCGCGTGATCGGTAGTCAGGGCATGCCAGTCGACGATACAGAAGAAGCACTGATATTCATGCTGCATCCTGACCCAGTTCTTCAGTACGCCATGGTAATGGCCAAGGTGAAGGCGACCGTTGGGCCGCATCCCAGAGACCACACGTCGCTGCGAATCCATGGAGCTCAAAAGGGTTTCCTTCGTAGTTGTCGAAAAGGCGAATCGGGTCAGGCGGCGAAGGGCGCGGGATCACCGCACCCCACGCGGACCACTTCCGGATCGCCGTCCACCAGACTGATGACCGTCGAGGCCTCGACGCCACCGTAACCTCCGTCGATGATCAGGTCCACCTGATGCTCCAACGCATCGCGCATTTCATAGGGATCGCTCATCGGCTCGGTCTCGCCGGGCAGAATCAGGCTGACGCTCATCAACGGCTCGCCCAATTCTGCAAGCAGCGCCTGAGCGATCGGCTGTGCCGGGACACGCAGGCCAATGGTGCGACGCTTGGGGTGCAGGAGCATCCGTGGCACTTCTCGGGTAGCACTGAGGATGATGGTGTACGGGCCTGGCAGGTGCGTCTTGAGCAGACGGAAAGCCGCGGTGTCCACCTTGGCAAATAGGCCGAGCTGGGACAGATCACGGCAGACCAGCGTGAAGTTGTGCTTGTCATCGAGCTGGCGCAGGCGGCGAATACGTTCGATGCCGGCTTTGTTGCCCATCGCGCAGCCGATGGCGTAGGACGAGTCGGTGGGATAAACCACCACACCGCCGTTGCGAATGATCTCCACGGCCTGCTTGATCAGCCTGGCCTGCGGGTTGTCCGGATGAATCTGGAAAAACTGGCTCATGAAAACTCCCTGCTCAGCGGGCAGCAGACTCGCATGGTTCATGATCGAAATGCCTCCACAATGGCTGCAGATCCTCCGGCAAGGTCCGATACATACCCAACTCCGACCAGTCGCCTGGCGCATGGAAATCGCTGCCGATACTGGCCATCAGGCCGAACTCGCGAGCGAGAATTGACAATCCACCAACCTGCTCCAGCGGCTGCATGCCATTGACGACTTCCAACGCGTGTCCACCGGCCTGGGCGAACTCGGTGATCAGGCGGCGCCGCTTGCTACGAGTGAATTCGTATTGCCAGGGGTGCGCCAGGCTGATCCAGGCACCCGCGTCGCGCAGCGTAGATACGGTTTGCTCAAGGCTCGGCCAGTGCTGTTTGACGTCACCGAGTTTGCCCGAGCCGAGCCACTTGCGAAACGCGTCGGCACGGTCGCGGACGTGGCCGGCGCGCACCAGAAATTCGGCAAAGTGTGGACGTGCCGGGGCGTTGCCGCTGTCACCCAGTTCCTGCTGCACGGCCCGCGCGCCTTCCAGCGCGCCCGACATGCCCTTCGCCTCCAGACGCTGAGCAATCAGCTCCGCGCGACGCCACCGGCCCTCGTGCAGTTCCGCGATGGCCTGCTGCAGCGCAGCGGCGTCACGGCGAAAGGCGTAACCGAGGATGTGTACGGTGGCGCCACTCCAAACGCACGAAAGCTCGATACCGTTGACCAGCTGGACACCCAACGAGGCCGCCTTGGCACGAGCGACATCGAGGCCTTCCAACGTGTCGTGATCGGTCAGCGCGAGCAATTCGATGCCGCGTGCATGTGCCCGCTCAACTAACGCGTCAGGCGAAAGCACGCCGTCCGACGCAGTACTGTGGCAATGCAAATCAACAATCATTCGGACCTACTCTCCAGGGCTTGGCGGCATATTTTTCTGACAGTCGCTATCGGCGCTCGTGCCGTCATACATTTCGCCAAAGCTTGCGCCGCGTCCAGGAAATGGTCAGCGGACAACGTTCCGCCAAAAGCGCGGTTTGCTATTATGCCGGCCACATCCCGCTTCTGGCTCTCTTCGTGAAACAAATCGTCGACTTCATTCCGCTGTTGCTGTTTTTCTTGGTGTACAAGCTTGAGCCCAGAACCTTTGAAATGGCGGATCTGAATGTCACTGTGGGCGGCATTTTTAACGCGACGGCTGTGCTCATTGCCAGTTCGGTGGTCGTATATGCCGCGCTGTTCATTCACCAGCGCCGGCTGACCAAGAGCCAATGGCTAACACTTGGCGCATGCCTGCTGTTTGGTGGACTGACCCTGGCCTTGCACAGCGAATCCATACTCAAATGGAAGGCTCCGGTGCTGAACTGGTTGTTCGCGCTGGCGTTCACCGGCAGCCATTTCATCGGCGAGAAAACCCTTATCCAGCGCATGATGGGACACGCCGTGCGGTTGCAACCCGCGCAATGGACAAAGCTTAATGTCGCCTGGATCCTGTTCTTTCTCATCTGCGGCTTCGCCAATCTTTTCGTGGCTTTCGTCTATCCCTCTATCTGGGTCGACTTCAAAGTGTTTGGCAGCCTGGGACTGACGCTACTTTTCATGGCGGGCCAGGCCGTCTACCTGACCCGTCACATGCAACCCGAACCTGAAGAATCATAGGAGTAAATATGCTCTACGCCATTATCGCTACGGACGTAGCCGGCTCGCTGGAGAAGCGTCTGGCCGCCCGCCCGGCCCATCTGGTGCGTCTCGAACAGCTGAAAAACGAAGGCCGTATGATTCTGGCTGGTCCGCATCCAGCGGTCGACAGCAACGACCCGGGCGCTGCCGGGTTCACAGGAAGCCTGGTGGTCGCCGAGTTCGAATCCCTGCAAGCCGCCGAAGCATGGGCAGCAGCTGACCCGTACAAGGCTGCCGGCGTCTACGGCGAAGTGGTGGTAAAACCTTTCAAGCGGGTCTTTCCCTGAGTTGATCGGCTGACGCTGTCAGGTATTCGTTTGGCCGTAGGGCTTCTACGGCCGTTAAGGAAAAAGGAGTTCCGATGCGCCAAGGTTCGCTAGCCCTGCTGTTTGTCCTGAGTGTTGCCTCGCCGCTCGTGAATGCCGATGAAAGTGCAATCGATCCACCTCCCGAACGACAACAGGTGGAGCCCGAAGGACGTCGGTTCGACAACGAACTAACGCCTGAAGCGCCCGACGATAGCCTCAGCACGGCCATCACCGATGCCGAACGGGCGCAGCTGGCGCACCTGCGCCAGGAGAACCATCAGCTACGTATGCAGTTGCAGCAGGCACCCTCAAAGGCGCAACCGCAATTGTTGAGTGACCAGCAGCAGTGGTTCGCCGTAGGCGGTGGCGTCGGTGTGCTGGGTTTCTTACTGGGCGTCCTGGCTACGCGCGGACGTCGCCGTCGGCAATGGCTGAACTGAAGCGGATACGAGCGAAGGCATGAGCGAACTGTTACTGATCGACGACGACGAGGAACTTTGCGAGCTGCTGGTGAGCTGGCTGGCCCAGGAGGGTTTTATCGCACATGCCTGCCATGACGGTCAGAGCGCCCGTGCGGCGCTGGCCGAACATCAGCCGGCAGCGGTAGTGCTCGATGTGATGCTGCCAGACGGCAGTGGCCTCGAATTACTCAAACAACTGCGCAGCGAACACCCTGACCTCCCGGTGTTGATGCTCTCCGGACGCGGCGAACCGCTGGATCGTATCCTCGGCCTGGAACTGGGCGCAGACGATTATCTGGCCAAACCCTGCGATCCTCGCGAGCTTACCGCTCGACTACGTGCCGTGTTACGGCGCAGCCAGCCGGCAAGCACACCGAGCCAACTGGAACTAGGCGATCTTTGTTATAGCCCGGCGCGCGGCGTTGCCAGCATCGGCGAGCACGAAGTCACCCTGACGCTTTCCGAAGGCCGCATTCTAGAAGCGCTGCTCAGCCAGCCTGGCGAGCCTTTAGACAAGCAGGCACTGGCGCAGTTGGCCCTCGGGCGCAAGCTGACCCTGTACGACCGCAGCCTTGACATGCATGTCAGCAACTTGCGCCGCAAGCTGGGCCCGCACCCGGACGGTCGTCAACGCATCGTCGCACTGCGCAGCCGCGGATACCTCTACGCCTCCTGAGCGGCTTTACCGAGCCTTTACCCTGAGCTGACCGCCCTTGACCTTGCGCGCCCTAGACTGAGCTCATCCGATCCAAGCCAGCAATGCGCAGCAGCGCTTCTGGCGATCGGTTTTCACACTAGGAGAGACCTCATGATGCGCAAGACCCTTATTGCAATGCTGTTCGCTTCCACTCTTCCCGCTATCGCTATGGCCATGCCCGACGAAGGGCATCGCCAGCACGGCGGCAAGCATGCACCTTTTGAACAGCTGGACCTGACCAAGGAACAGAAGCAGAAAATGCGCGAGCTGATGGGCGAGCAGATGAAAAGCCATCGTGAAATCACCCAGCGCTACCTGGACAAGCTGCCCGAAGCCGAGCGCACATCCATGCAGAATGAGCTTAAGAGCAACAAGGAAAAATCACAGAAGCAGATACGCGACCTGCTGAAGCCAGAACAGCAGAAGAAGTTCGACGCAATGCAAGAAAAGATGGCAGCCAAGCGAGCTGAGCGCGCCGAGTTCAAGCAGTGGAAAGCCGAGCGCGATCAGAAGAACTGATCACGACTAAACATTTTCCCGGCTCGCGCCATACAAGGGGAACGCGTGCCGGGCTTTACCGTGGAGCATTCAGCGGTGCGATCACTGTTCTGGCGTATTCTCGCAACGTTCTGGTTAGCCATTGCACTGGTGGCAGCGCTGGCCGTGCTCCTCGCTCACGCCCTTAACCAGGACACTTGGATCCTTAACCGTCATCCCGGCGTGAATGGGCTGGCCGAAATATGGACTAAAGTCTACGAGCGGCAAGGTCCGATAACGGCGCAGTTTCTGCTCGAACGTCACCGTCAACGCTTCGATGTCGACGTACAGGTATTAGCCGAAAACGGCCAGCCCATCATCCGCGGGACCTTTCCGGCTCGCGCCGCCGCGTTCGAGGCAAGACAGGAAAATCGGGAGGGGCGCCTGCCCTGGCGACGCCTGACCAGTGACTACACCAGTCCCGATACCGGCATTACCTATCTGTTCATCTACCGCATCCCCAATCAGGAATTACAGGCCTGGCATCGGGGAAGTCTGTTCTGGCCCCTGAGTGCGATAGCGATCGCCTTGGTCGTGCTAACCGGTTTCAGCCTATTGCTGACCTTGTCAATTACTCGCCCGCTCGACCGTCTACGCAGCGCTGTGCATGATCTTGGGCAAACTACGTATCAGCAAAATTCGCTCGCCCGACTGGCCAAGCGTCGCGATGAGCTGGGTGTACTGGCCAATGACTTCAACCGCATGGGCGCTCGACTGCAAAGCCTGATCGGCAGTCAGAGGCAGCTGCTGCGTGATGTTTCGCATGAGTTACGCTCGCCCCTTGCACGTCTGCGTATCGCTTTGGCACTTGCCGAACGGGCGACCCCCGCGGAGCGGGAGGTCATTTGGCCGCGATTGGCCAAGGAGTGCGACCGGCTGGAAGCGCTGATCAGCGAAATTCTGGAACTGGCCCGCCTTGATGCCGATCCAGGCGAGTCCATCACCATCGATCTCCCGTCGATCTTTCAACAGCTCGAAGAGAATGCGCGCATCGTCGCCCCAACCCAGCGCATTGATACCCGAATGGGGGCAACTATTGAGTTGCTCGGCTGGCCGGACATGCTTGAGCGAGCGCTGGACAATCTGTTGCGCAACGCCCTGCGCTTCAACCCAGAAGGTAAGCCAATCGAGCTGAGCGCCGATAGAGATGGCGACTGGCTTCTACTGAGCATCCGCGATCATGGCCCTGGCGTGGATCAAGCCCATCTCGCGCAATTGAGCGAGCCATTCTTTCGCGCGCCAGGGCAAACCACCGCTGGTCATGGTCTCGGATTGGCCATCGCCCGTCGTGCTGCCGAGCGACACGGCGGTGAATTGCTATTGGGTAATCATTCAGATGGTGGTTTCATCGCCAGCTTGAAGCTGCCATTGAACCCGACCAGACCCGCTCTACCGCGCCCGGTTTGAGCACTATTGAGCTCGACCCCATCGGCTAACGAATTGCTGAGGATCCAAGCCCGACGGAGTCCGCACATTGCCCTCCGGAGTGCCCAGGTAGATAAAGCCGATCACCTGCTCGTTTTCCTCCAGCCCCAGCTGTTGCGCCACGTGATTGTCATAGGAGAATTCGCCGGTACGCCAGACTGCACCCAGCCCCTGAGCATGGGCGGCCAGCAATAAACCATGCGCCGCACAGGCGGCAGCGAGCACCTGCTCGGATCCGGGAATTTTCGGATGCGGCGATACCCGAGCGATAGCGACGACCAGCAGCGGCGCGCGCAGCGGCATTTTGCGCGCCTTGTGTAGCGCTTCCTCGGGCGCATCCGGCTGGCGCAGACGAAGCGCCTCGACGAACAGGTCGCCCAACTCGTCGCGCGCGTCGTCCTGAATGGTCAGAAAGCGCCACGGCCGAAGCTGACCGTGATCCGGTGCGCGCAGCGCAGCACGGAACAACACGTCCAATTGCGCGGCAGTCGGCGCCGGATCGGCGAGTCGCGTAACGGAAACGCGGTTGAGTAGCAGGTCGAGAGCATCCATCCAAAACCTCCAAAAACGAATCGGACATTCTAGGGCTGTTGGGGTTTCATCGCGACCACGCGGCATTCTTTTGGCAACCGCCAATAGTTGAAATCGCTAGCAGAAGAGCGTCAGGCGACCCTGTCGGGCGACAATTGCGGCTCTAATGGAGGCGTCAACGGCGGCAGGCCATGGGCTGCCCGAGCCGCGTCACAATGGGCGTTGTACTGACCATCAGCCCAAGACGCTTCGAATTCGCGACAAGTGCTCGAGCGCTGCTCGTACATCGTGCATCGCACGCCGCATCCCACATCGCCGATCAACCCGACGCAGCGCGCCGGCTTGGATTCTGTCCCGAGCATCGCGACGTGAAACGGGCCGACCTGCACGGTGGCACCGTCGGGAACTGTTCCGCCGGAAGAGGCGCATTCGCCCCAGAAAAAAGACACACGAAAATACGCGCAGCAGGCACCGCACGTGAGGCAGGGATTGTCGATCGACATGGAAGGTGAACATCCAGAAACCGGGAAAGGGCCGGCGCCCGGGCGGCTATTCTAATCATCGCAACGAACTTGGGAAGAGCCTTCAAGGGTGCGCCACAAAAGATTTTTTTGCAGGTCGATAGCCGGTTTACTGCCGCTTCGACAGGCGTAGAATGGCGGCCTCATTTTCGAGCCGAGCATCAATCAAAAATGGCCTTGCCGACGCTGCGCATTATCGGTTTTATCCTCGGCATTTTTCTAATCACCCTCTCAGTCAGCATGGTCATTCCGATGATCACGTTGTTCGCCTTCGAGCGCACCGATGACCTCCAAGCGTTCATCTGGGCCAGCCTCATTACCTTCAGCTGCGGCTTCGCTCTGGTGGCGCCAGGCCGCCCGGCAAACACCCAGCTGCGCCCTCGCGACATGTATTTCCTGACGACCATAAGCTGGGTGATCGTGTGCTGCTTCGCCGCCCTACCACTGATGCTCATTCAGCACATCAGCTATACCGATGCGTTTTTCGAAACCATGTCCGGCGTTACCACTACTGGCGCGACTGTGCTTTCAGGGCTGGATAGTGCCTCGCCGGGCCTGTTGATGTGGCGATCGTTGCTGCACTGGCTTGGCGGCATCGGCTTTATTGGCATGGCGGTGGCGATTCTGCCATTGCTGCGAGTCGGTGGCATGCGCTTGTTCCAGACCGAGTCATCAGACTGGTCGGAGAAGGTCATGCCCCGCTCGCACATGGCTGGCAAGTACCTGATCGTAATTTATTTGACGTTTACGCTGGCGGCCTTCGTGGCATTCTGGCTGGCAGGGATGAGCGGCTTCGACGCCATCAACCATGCGATGTCGACCGTGTCGACGGGAGGGTATTCGACGTCAGACGCCTCCCTTGGCAAATTCAGCCCGGCATCGCATTGGGTTGCGATCTTTTTCATGGTCCTGGGCAGTTTGCCGTTTACCCTGTACGTCGCCACAGCAAGAGGCAATCGCGGAGCGTTGTTGCGCGATCAGCAAGTAAGGGGCTTTCTTGTGATGCTGACCCTCACCAGCTTGCTGTTTAGCGGCTGGTACTGGCTCAACCATGACGACAACTTGCTCGACTCGCTGCGAATCGTGACGTTCAGTGTGGTATCTGTGATCACCACCACTGGCTTCGCCGTTACCGATTACACCCAATGGGGTGGTTTCGCCGTGATGGCATTCTTCTACCTCACCTTCCTCGGTGGATGCTCCGGTTCCACTTCAGGCGGATTGAAGATGTTCCGCTTCCAGGTCGCCTACGCCCTGTTGCGTTCGAACCTCAAGCAACTTGTTCACCCGCGAGCAGTGATCCGCCAGCAGTACAACGGGCACAACCTCGACGAAGAAATCGTCCGTTCGATTCTGACGTTCTCTTTCTTTATCACCATGACCATCGGCGTGCTGGCCCTATGTTTGGCGCTGCTTGGCTTAGACCCGATCACCGCACTCACAGGCGCGGCTTCAGCGGTCTGCAACGTTGGGCCTGGACTAGGGCCGATCATTGGTCCAGCCGGCAACTTCTCGACTCTGCCAGACGCCGCCAAATGGTTGCTCTCGGTCGGTATGCTGCTTGGACGTCTGGAAATCATCACCGTCCTGGTGATGTTGACCCCGTCGTTTTGGCGCCACTGATGCCGTTACGTTTCGCCGATATCCTCATTCCACAGCTCAGGGCTGTTGGCGATGAAGCTGCGCATCATCTCAATGCAGCGCGCATCCTGCAGCACTTCGACCTCGACGCCGCGACCGCGTAGCAATAGCTCTTCGCCCAAAAATGTCTGATTTTCGCCAATCACGACTTTGGGAATCCCGTAGAGCAAAATGGCCCCGCTACACATCGAGCAAGGCGACAGAGTCGTATAAAGAACCGATTCGGCATAAACACTGGCCGGTTGCCGTCCGGCATTCTCGAAGGCATCCATCTCTCCGTGCAGCACCGCGCTGCCCTGCTGAACGCGCCGGTTGTGCCCACGGCCGATGATTTGGCCCCGATGGACGATTACCGAGCCGATCGGGATGCCGCCTTCGGCCAGCCCCATCGTTGCCTCGTCGATTGCCGCCTGCATGAATGCATCCATCCGCTTTTGCTCCGCTGATATTCACAACCAATAATCAGGCTGACGCAAAGACCGGACCGCGCGCACTCAACGTGAACGCTCAAGCCGCGTCAGTCTTGCCCTTGATCAGCCGTCCACCCAAGGTAACCACCGCAAAAACCAGCCCACCGGCGAGTATGCCGAAGGCTGCATCGAGCACGGTTGGCAGCAACCCTGCCAATACCGAGCCGACATAGGGCAGCGCCACCGTGTGCTCAGCGCTGTCCTCGATAAAATGATGAATCGCCTTGATGCCATGGGTGAGAATGCCGCCACCGACCATGAACATCGCCGCGGTACCGATCACCGATAGCGATTTCATCAACCAGGGCGCCAGCGTCAGGATGCCACGGCCGATCGCCTGCGCAGCGCCACTCGCGGTCTTGCTCAACGCCAGACCGGCATCGTCCAGCTTGACGATACCGGCAACCAGTCCGTATACACCGATGGTCATGATGATTGCTATGCCTGCCAGCACCGCCAGTTGTTCAGTGAAACTCGCGGCAGCCACGGTTCCTAGGGTAATGGCGATGATCTCAGCCGAGAGGATGAAGTCGGTGCGCACCGCGCCGCTGATCTTGTCCCGCTCGAAGGCGACCATGTCGACATGCGGATCTGCCAGCGCCTGCAACTGTTGTTCATGGTGATTGTCGTCCCGATGCAAAAAGCGATGCGCCAGCTTCTCGAACCCCTCGAAACACAGAAACGCGCCACCCAGCATCAGCAACGGCGTAATCGCCCATGGGATGAACGCACTGATAAGCAGAGCGGCCGGTACCAGAATCAATTTATTACGTAACGATCCCTTGGCCACGGCCCAGACGACGGGCAATTCCCGATCGGCCTTGACGCCCGTGACCTGCTGGGCATTGAGCGCGAGATCGTCGCCCAGTACACCCGCGGTTTTTTTCGCGGCAACCTTGGTCATGACGGAAACGTCATCGAGAACCGTCGCGATATCGTCAATCAGGGCAAGCAGGCTACTGGCCAACGCTGGGTGTCCTTTTTCGGAGGTTACAAAAGAGCGGCGTGCGTATAGGCATTGGAAACTAAGGCCCTCGCGCCGTAGCACAAGTTCCGGCACAACATGCAACAGCGCTGGCGGTACCGCCACGGCCAGCCAGTATGGCAGCAGAGCGTCCCCAATGCCGGGTCGCAACTCTCAACCTGAAAGGCGTGGCCAGCAAGCGCCAGTGAATCTAGACTGCGACGATGACAATAACAGGAGGTGCAGCATGAGCACGCAAACCGCCGAACGCTTTACCCGCTTTGCTGATTTTTATCCGTTCTACCTGGCTGAGCATAACAACCGCACCTGTCGCCGCCTGCACTACGCGGGGAGCCTGCTGGTGCTGGCCATCCTTGCCTATGCGCTCATCAGTCAGCAATGGCTGTGGCTACTGGCAATGCCGGTGGCTGGATACGGATTTGCTTGGGTCGGCCATTTCATTTTCGAGAAGAACCGGCCTGCGACATTCCAGTATCCGCTGTACAGCTTTTTGGGCGACTGGGTCATGCTCAAGGACATGCTCACCGGAAAAGTTCGCTTCTGATGGCTGGCCCGGATAATGCCTGGCCGATACTGGCAACCCGTCACGGATTGGACGGGCGATTTGGCGCAACGGCAATGACTTAGTTATGATCGCCGGTCAGCGACGTTCGATGCGCTGTTGCTTCCAACGGCGCATGCCAGAGCGCTGAGACCTTTCAGGGATAGTACCTTCATGCCAACCGTGACCGGTGAACGGCGTAACGGCCTCGCGACTCGCCCCTTGCGCGAATACTACGCCCGGGTTTTCGCTTATCTGACCTGCGCCGCCACACTCGCCGCCGGTGTTTATACCCAGCAATTCGCGCTCGACCTGCTATGGATGGTTCCTTACACCCTCCTCTATCCGCATTTCGCCTATCACCTGAGTTATCGCTTCAAGCGCGAATATCCGGAACAGACTTCGCAGACTCTACTGTGCCTCGACGCCTTGAATGCAGGCGCTGGGATCGTGCTGCTCGGCTGCATCCTGGTACCGAGCATGATGTTTTTACTGACGCTGGGTTTCAGCGCGTTGGTTATTGGCAGCCTGCGCCATCTATTAATGACCATGCTGATGGTGACTATCGGTGTCGGGCTCACCAGCCTGCTGGTGCCTTTGCGCTTCGACGGCGCGACCCCGATTCTGGTGGCCGCGGTCAGTATTCTGTTCACCAGCATGTATGTGTGTGTCACGGCCTACTACGTGCACCAGCAGGGGATACGGCTGGCGCAGGCGCGTCGCGAAGTGGAAGCCCAGCAGGCCAAAGCCGCGCGGCTGGCCCGTAATCTGGCCAAATACCTGTCTCCGCAGGTGTGGGAATCGATCTTTTCCGGCAAGCGCAGTGTACGGCTCGAAACCCAACGCAAAAAACTCACCGTTTTCTTCTCCGACATCAAGGGCTTCACCGAGCTCGCCGAAGAGCTGGAAGCCGAAGCCCTGACCGACCTGCTCAACAATTATCTCAACGAGATGTCGAAAATAACCCTCAAGTACGGCGGCACTATCGACAAGTTCGTTGGAGACTGCGTGATGGTGTTCTTTGGCGACCCTACCAGCCAGGGCGCGAAAAGGGACGCGGTTGCTGCGGTATCGATGGCTATTGCCATGCGCAAGCACATGAAGGTGCTGCGCCAGCAATGGCGAGCGCAAGGCATCACGAAGCCGATGGAAATCCGCATGGGAATCAATACCGGCTACTGCACGGTAGGTAACTTTGGCGCCGATACCCGCATGGACTACACCATCATCGGTCGCGAAGTGAATTTGGCCAGTCGACTGGAAAGCTCCGCCGAAGCCGGCGAGATTCTGATCTCTCACGAGACCTATTCGCTCGTCAAAGACGTGATCATGTGCCGCGACAAAGGTCAGATCAGCGTCAAGGGCTTCTCGCGACCCGTGCAGATCTATCAAGTGGTAGATTTCCGCCGCGATCTGGGCGCGACCAACAGCTTCGTCGAGCATGAGTTGCCAGGATTCTCGATGTACCTGGATACCAACGGCGTGCAGAACTTCGACAAGGAGCGCGTGATCCAGGCCCTCAACCAGGCCGCCGACAAACTGCGCGATAAAGTCATCATGTAGTGCCAACGGCACGCGTCGGATTCCGCCGCTGCCGGCCACGCCATCCGCTTGCAGTCGAGGTCAACATGTCGCCCATCCTGTCCCTGCGTCATTACAACCAGGACCAGGTCATTCACAGCCATCAACATACGCAATTGGTATTCGGCCTGCGTGGACAGCTGGATTTCGAGATTGATGGACACGGTAGCCGCATTCAACAACAACGCCTTGCTGTAGTACCCAGTGATGCGCGCCACGCATGCGGTAGCACCGATGGCAGCCTCTGCCTGGTCGTGGACATACCCGATGGCGGCTGGTTGCAACAGCACCTTGGTCATCACGCCAGCTCCACTCAGCGCTTTCTGGAGCAGTCCGCAGCACTACAGCTGACGCCATCCCAAAGTCAGCTCGTCAGTTGGCTTGCCGCGAGCCCGATCAACGATTCGATTATCGGCGCACAAGGTGCAACCTTGCTGCTGGCCAGCCTGGCGACAGGCTGCGAGCCAATCGGCCGACTGCAGTCGCTTCCGCTGGCCGCGCTCCATGCCCATGTCGACCGCCATCTGGCACATCCACTTGAAGTCAAGGATCTCGCGCGATTGGCCGGCCTCTCGGTACAACGCTTCCACGTGCGTTTCGTCAGCGAAACGGGCCTGACACCACAAGAATTCATCCGATTGCGCCGCCTGCAACAAGGCCGAGAGTTAGTGAGCAGTACCCAGTTGGCGGTCGGCGAGATCGCCGCACGCGTCGGCTATGCCTCGCAAAGCGCCTTCACGGCGGCTCTCAACCGCCAATACGGCACCACGCCTCGCGCCATCCGCCGCGAGCCGCTCGACAAATCACGAGACTGACGCGACAGACGAGCCGCCCCGCACGACTTAACCTAGTTGCTCAACGCTGTGGGCGAAGCCCTAACGTATATCGCGAGGCTCCATGATCACCTTGTTCGACACTCTTGCGTCCCCTTTTCAACGACTCCGCTCAAAGCAGGCGGATCGACCGTGACCCACCGCAATGCCTTATTGGCGATCCACTTCGGCGCGCTGATGTTTGGCCTCTCGGGAGTATTCGGCAAGCTGGCCGAAAGTCCGCCCCTGCTCATCACCTTTGGCCGCGCACTGTTCGCCGTCATCGCCTTGTTGCTGGCAGCGCAGTTCTTGCGTGTCGGCGGCAACCGTCCAAGCGGGCGGCAGCGTGTTGGCCTGTTGCTCGGCGGCGTGCTGTTGGGCGGGCACTGGCTCACCTTCTTCATGGCCGTAAAGATCGGAGGGGTCGGCATCGCCACGCTGGGCTTCGCCAGCTTCCCGGCCTTCACGGTGCTGCTTGAAGGGCTACTGTTCCGCGAGCGCACCCGTCCGGTCGAGTTCGCCATGGTGGGCCTGGTATGCGCAGGCCTGCTGCTGGTGACGCCACACTTCGATCTGGCCAGTGAGAGCACCGTAGGGCTGCTCTACGGCATCTTCTCGGGGCTTACGTTCGCCCTGCTCTCGCTGCTCAACCGTGCCGTTACCCGCGGCGTCGACCCGGTACAGGCCGCACTTTGGCAAAACGGCACCATCCTGCTGTGTCTGCTGCCTGTCACCTGGACCTCACTTCCCGCGGTGCCTGCGCTGGATTGGCTATGGCTGGCCCTGCTCGGCGTGTTCTGCACGGGGCTTGCACACAGCCTGTTCGTGGCGAGCCTCAAGGTGCTGAAGGCTCGGACCACCGCGGTTATATTTGCCCTTGAACCGGTCTATGGCATTGCGTTCGCGTGGTGGCTGTTCAATGAGCAACCCACCCTGCGCATGCTGCTCGGCGGCACATTGATCATTCTGGCGACGGTGATCACCAGCCGTCTCAAGGTCCCAGCTGCGCCGGCAGCTGTTACGCCACTCGCGGAAAGACCTGCAGCGCCCCGCTCATAAGATGCCTTGACGATTCAGCCACCTCCAAACGGCGGCCAGCCATTTGCCCTGCCCGCCTCTCCTTTGCTGTCCAACGACCTGTTAGTGGGAATGACGCGGAACCTCGGCACCGCGGCATCCGACGAGGAAGTCGAAGTCGCAGCCTTTGTCCGCCTGCAGTACATGGTCAACGAACAGCCGCCGATACCCACCGTCCCACAGCAAGCCCTGCCGTGGCTGCCAGGTCGCCAGGCGCTCTTGCAGCTCTGCATCTGAGATATCCAGATGCAGCCGCCCAGCGATGCAATCCAGCTCGATGAAGTCACCGTTTCGCACCACGGCTAAAGGCCCGCCTGCAGCCGCTTCCGGGGCGACATGCAGCACTACGGTGCCGTAAGCAGTCCCGCTCATCCGCGCATCGGAGATCCGCACCATGTCGGTAATTCCCTTCGCCAGTACCTTCGGCGGCAGCCCCATGTTGCCGACCTCGGCCATGCCCGGATAACCCTTGGGCCCACAGTTCTTCATCACCAACACGCAGGTTTCATCGACGTCCAGCTCCGGATCGGCGATGCGCGCCTTGTAATCGTCGAAGTCCTCGAAGACCACCGCACGCCCCCGGTGCTTCATCAGCTCAGGGGTCGCCGCGGAGGGTTTCAACACCGCCCCGCTGGGTGCCAGATTGCCGCGCAGCACGCAGATGCCGCCGTCCTCGCGCAGCGGATTGTCCAACGCACGGATCACCTCGTCCTGCCCGTAGATCGGTGCTTGGGCGCAGTTGTCCCATAGCGACTTGCCGTTGACGGTCAGCGCATCGGGGTTGGGCAACAGCTGGTTTTCACCCAGCCGGCGAATCACTGCGGGCAACCCACCGGCGTAGTAGAACTCCTCCATCAGGAAGCGACCGGAAGGTTGCAGATCGACGATGGTCGGCATGCCCCGCCCGATGCGCGTCCAATCATCCAGATCGAGTTCGACGCCAATGCGCCCGGCGATGGCCTTGAGATGGATCACCGCATTGGTCGAACCGCCAATCGCGGCATTGACCCGAATGGCGTTCTCGAACGCCTGCTTGGTCAGCACCTTGGACAGCCGCAGGTCTTCCTCGACCATCTCGACGATGCGCATGCCGGACAGGTGTGCCAGCACGTAGCGCCGCGAATCCACGGCGGGAATCGCGGCGTTGTGCGGCAGCGAAGTGCCCAGCGCCTCGGCCATGCAGGCCATGGTCGAGGCCGTGCCCATAGTGTTGCAGGTGCCGGCCGAGCGCGACATGCCGGCCTCAGCCGAGAGGAACTCATCGAGACTGATCAGGCCGCCCTTGTACGCCTCGTGCATCTGCCAAACGATGGTCCCGGCGCCGATGTCACGGCCGTTGTGCTTGCCGTTGAGCATCGGACCGCCGGTAACGACGATGGCAGGAACGTCGCAACTTGCCGCCCCCATGAGCAACGCCGGAGTGGTCTTGTCGCAGCCAGTGAGCAGCACCACCGCATCGATGGGATTGCCACGAATCGACTCCTCCACATCCATGCTGGCCAGATTACGGGTGAGCATGGCAGTCGGCCGGAGGTTCGATTCGCCATTGGAGAACACCGGAAACTCCACCGGAAATCCGCCTGCTTCCAACACGCCCTTCTTCACGTGCTCGGCGATCTTGCGAAAATGCGCGTTGCAAGGGGTCAGTTCGGACCATGTGTTGCAGATGCCGATGATCGGCTTGCCCTGGAATTCGTGATCCGGGATGCCCTGATTCTTCATCCAGCTGCGGTACATGAAACCGTTCTTGTCGGTGGTGCCGAACCATTGAGCGGAGCGTAGGGGGCGTTTGTCGGTCATTTGCGATGCACCTGTTTCAGCGGCTGACCTGCCGGGCCCGCCAGATTGAACGTTCGGGTTGATTACAGCAGCCAGGTCAAGATGGCCGGGAAATACAGCAGCAGGCCGAGTACCGCGATCTGGATGACGATAAAGGGCACCATGGAACGGAAGATGTCGGTCAGCGTGATATCCGTCGGCGCCACGCTTTTGAGATAGAAGGCAGCAGGGCCGAAGGGTGGCGAGATGTAGGACACCTGCATGCTCACCGCGAACAGAATGCCGAACCACACCGGGTCATAGCCCAGTTCGACAATGATGGGCATGAAAATGGCTTGGCCCATTGCTGGGCGATGCGGTACTCGTCATCGCCGGCATTGACGTTGATCTGGAACATCCAGTCCTGCTGAGCGACGGCACTGCCGGACGCGAGAACCAGGGTGGCCGCAAGGCCCAACCCGAAACGCTGGGTATTCGATTGCATGGATGCCTCTCCGATTATTTTTATAAGGCATGGGTCCCGCTCGAGGCATCGGCGATCGCAACTCCAAGCCGATGCCCCGTTGTTGACCCAGAGCGTAAAGAGACAAGGCATCATCAACAAATATATATTTCAGCCTGACCGATACACGGATGGATATAGCTGAATGAAGCCTATCAACAGCAACTGGTTTGTCCGAGCGCGCTTGAAGAACCGCCACATCCCGCTGTTGGCGGCCCTCGGCGATACCGGGAATCTCAATCGCGCCGCCATCGGCCTGGGCATTTCCCAGCCGGCGATTTCAAAGTTGCTCAAGGAGCTGGAAGACGGGCTTGGCGTCGAACTGTTCGAACGCCATGCGCGCGGCGTCGTCCCGACGTTGTATGGCGAAGCAATGATCCGCCACGCCAGGCGCCTGCTGAACACGCTGGACAACGCATACACTGAGGTCGACGCACTGCGTCTGGGGCAGCAGGGGCATGTACGCATCGGCACCATCCTCACCCCCTGTGCGGAATTGCTGCCGGAAACCGTGCGCCGCGCGAAGCAGCGCTTCCCGGGCCTGGAGGTGACCATTCGTACGGGCTCGAGTCGCGACTTGCTGGCAACCCTGGATGATGGAGAGCTGGATTTTCTGGTGGCGCGATTTTATGCCGGCAGTCAGCAGGACGACCTGCACTTCGAGCCACTGGCCAAGGAGCCACTGAAGATCTGCGCGCGCGCCGGGCTGGTCGTGGCCCCCATGTCGCGCGCGGAGTTGAACGCCGCAGACTGGGTGCTACCGCCGGCCGGAAGTGTGTTGCGTCAGGAGTTCGATGCGTTGTTTCAGCGCGTCGGCATGCGACCGCCGAGCAAGGTCGTCAATGCGGAGAACCTGCTGATGGTGACGACGCTGGCGGAAAAGAACGACATGCTGACCGTGCTACCACGCGATGTACTGGCGCACTACGCACGTTATGGGATGCTCGCTGAGATAGATGTCGGCGCCAGCATCGACACCGATTTGAATCAGGGTTTGATGGACTTTGGCATCATCATCAAGGACCAGCGGCTGCTTTCCCCGGCCGCACGCAACGTGCTGGAACTGCTACGCGACGTCGCCCAACAGACGGCGCTGGCATAACGCTGAACGAAATGGCGCCGCCACAAGCCGCATGGAGAAGACAGACCACCTGTTAACGCCGGATAGCCATTAGTAAAAGGGTGCCATTGATATGGCACCCAGATGTCGTTCTGGCTGATGGCAGCACACCAGCCATTAGGTTGAGCTAGATCGCACTCCGGGTCATTTCGCCATCCACGAGACGGTTGATACCCAGCGGATTGGCGTTTTTCAGCGCCTCCGGCAGCACTGCTTCGGGGAAGTTCTGATAGCACACCGGCCGTAGGAAACGGTCGATCGCCAAGGTGCCCACCGAGGTGCCTCGCGAATCGGAAGTTGCCGGATACGGCCCGCCATGCACCATCGAGTCACACACCTCAACGCCGGTCGGATAGCCATTCAGCAGCAAGCGTCCGGCCTTCTGCTCCAGCACCGGAGTGAGATCGGCAAAGGCGCTGAGGTCCGCCTCGTCGGCGATCAAGGTAGCGGTGAGCTGCCCACGCAGACCGTGCAACGCACGCAGCAACTCCGCTTTGTCGGCGACCTCGACAACGACCGTCGTGGGCCCGAAGACCTCTTCCTGCAGCAATTCGTCGCCGTCGATGAGCAACTGCGCGTCCGCCTTGAATAACTGCGGCCGTGCCTGGTTGCCGTCCTGAGCAACACCGGTCAGGTGGTTGATGCCTGGATGCGCCTGCATATGCTCCAACCCCTTGGCGTAGCTCGTCAGCGTACTGGCATTGAGCATGGTCTGAGCCGGCTGCTCGGACATGAAGCCGGTGAGCCGCTCAAGGAAACTGGAAAACTCTGGCGAGCGAATCCCGATAACCATGCCCGGATTGGTGCAGAACTGGCCACAGCCCATCACCACGGAGGCCGTCAGCTCGTTGGCGATGGCGTCACCACGCGCTTTCAGCGCCTCGGGCAATACCAGCACCGGGTTGATACTGGACATCTCGGCGAATACCGGGATCGGCTGCGGGCGCGCCGCCGCCATGTCGCACAGCGCGCGCCCGCCGCGCAGCGAGCCGGTGAAGCCGACCGCCTGGATCGCAGGATGTTTGACCAGCCACTCGCCAACACCGCCACCGTAGATCATGTTGAACACACCCTTGGGCATGCCGGTTTTCTCGGCGGCACGCAGGACCGCATCGGCGACCTGCTCAGCCGTCGCCATGTGCCCACTGTGCGCTTTAAATACCACCGGGCAACCTGCGGCCAGCGCCGAGGCGGTGTCGCCTCCGGCAGTGGAGAATGCCAATGGGAAATTGCTGGCACCGAACACCGCGACCGGGCCGAGCCCCATACGACACTGGCGCAGATCGGGACGCGGAAGCGGCTTGCGCTCCGGCAAGGCCCGATCGATACGCGCCCCGTAGAAATCGCCGCGACGCAGCACCTTGGCGAACAACCGCATCTGGCCGCTGGTGCGTCCGCGTTCACCCTGGATGCGCCCAGCCGGCAGCGCTGTTTCCTGGCAAACCAGTGCGACAAAGTCGTCGCCCAGCGCGTCGAGCTCGTCGGCGATGGCCTCGAGGAATTCGGCGCGCTTTTCGGCCGGGAGGGCGCGGTAGGTTGGGTAGGCAGCGGCAGCGGCTTCGGCCGCGGAATTCACTTCGTCTTGGGTAGCCTGTATGAATTCGAACGGCAGCGCCTGGCCACTGTTGGCATCACGGCTCTGCAGCTTTTGGGTACCGGCGGCGCTACGCGCACCGGCAATGTAGTTGTGGCCGAGAATGGCGGACATGGAATCTCTCCTCTACCTGTAGGTTCAGGGGGCTCCGCATGGCATGCGGAGATGACCGACGGCCCGTTAACGAGGCAGCGTCGCCCTTGATGGCAAGGCCAGCGGCTCGTCACGTACGACAGTACCGCTCTTCAGTTCCAAATCAGAGCGCTTTTACCCCTCCGGCCTCGATGCCGGGCTGCCGGATGGAGATGCCGTTGCGCAGGGGTTCACCGAACGCATCGAGACTGATCTCGAACTGGTCACCCGGCTGCGCCTTGATACCGTCTGCGAACGACAGTGTCGCCGTCCCGAAGAAATGCACATGCACATCACCGGGACATAGGAACTGCGAATACTTGAAATGATGGTACTCAAGATTTTCCAAGCTATGGCACATGTTCTCTTCGCCGGACAGAAATTCCTTTTCCCAAAGCAGCTGTCCGTCCCGGCGGATTCGGCTAATGCCTGCCAGGTTGGCAGGCAGCTCGCCAATGAGCAGCTCCGGCCCGAATGAACAGAACCTGAGTTTGGAGTGGGCCAGATACAGGTAGTTCTTGCGTTCGGTCACATGATCGGAGAATTCGTTGCCCAGGGCGAAACCGAGTCGGTATGGCTGGCCGTCGTCGCCGATGACATACAGACCGGTCAGCTCAGGCTCTTCGCCGAAATCCTCGGCGAAATCGGGTGCCGGAAAATCCGCGCCGGGACGCACCACGATGCTGCCATCGCCCTTGTAGAACCACTCCGGCTGCGCGCCGACGGTTCCCGGTTGTGGCTTGCCACCCCGCATGCCCCAACGGAACATCTGCATGGAATCGGTGAGCTTTTCGTCGCTCTGTTCGACCTGCTGATGCATCTTGTCTCGTGTCGAAGCGCTACCCAGGTGAGTCAGGCCCGTACCGCTGACCAGGCAATGCGCAGGGTCCTCATGATCCAGCGGCGGCAGCACCCGCCCGGCGTCCAGCAATTGCCTATACGACGGTCCGGCATCGCAGCCCTGCGCGTCGATCTGAGCCGCCAGGCTGTTACCGTTGCGAATCGCCGCCAGTGCCAGCTCGCGGGTACTACTCACGCTGCGCAACATGTCGATGCGCTCGCCAACCACCACGCCTACCTGACGCTGGCCCTGTTCGTTCTCGAATTGAATCAACCGCATGAGGCTTCCTCTTCTTATTGAAGGGCCTGCAATCGCAGGCATCTGCTGCGGCCACTTTAAAAAGCACCGTAGGTGGTGCCTAATGAAAGCTTCTGATTGAGTGATAACTTCCAGTCATCCCCATGATCGCCGCCCTGCCCTCCATCGTTTCTCGCCTGCGCCTCAAGCAGCTGCGCCTTCTCATCGCTCTGGATGAACAGGGCTCGCTGCACCGCGCCGCCGAACAGGTCTCGATCAGCCAACCCGGCGCCACCAAGGCGCTGCATGAGATTGAGTCGACGTTCGCTGCCGAGCTGTTCACCCGCAGCAGCCAAGGCTTGCAGCCCAACGATCTGGGCCGTTGCGTGATCCGCTATGCACGGCTGATCCACAGCGATCTGGCGCACCTGCGTGAAGAGATGGTCGGCATCCTGCAGGGGCACGGTGGGCGTCTGTCGGTAGGCGTGATCATGGGCGCCGTGCCGCTGTTGATGCGCGTGCTGGGCCGGTTGCGGCGCAAGCAGCCGGAGCTGTCAGTGGAAATCGTCGAAGACACCAGTGCTCGCCTGCTCGGCCTGCTAGACGAAGGCCGGCTGGACCTGGCGATCTGCCGGAGCAGTGTCAGCCGGCGCCCGGACGCTTATGACTGCCTGACCCTGCACGAGGAGCAGCTGGCCGTGGTCGCCCATCCTGACCATCCGATGGCCGAAGCCGCGACGCCGCTGATCCTGGCCGACCTGAGCGGCTATCGCTGGGTCATCTACCCGGCGAATATGCCAATGCGCCAGTTGCTCGAGCGCGAATTCAGCGAAGCCAGCCTCGAATTCCCACGGTACCCGGTCGAAACCGCCTCCACCTTCACCACCCTCAGCCTGCTGCAGGAGGATCCGGAACTGGTCGCCGTGATGCCGCTGTCGGTGGCCCGTTTCGGCGAATGCTTCGGCATGATCCGTCAGCTGCCGCTGACGCTGCACTCGCGCAGCGAACCCTATGGCGTCATCGCCCGGCACGGGAGCAGCCTGTCGCCAGCGGCGCGGCTATTGCTCGAAGAACTGCAGGACGAGAGCGGCTATAGCCATCCGTCAGCCTTGGCGCCTTGATGAAATTTTCCGGCCCCGGACCTCTAGGGGCTTCGATGCCCGCCACCGTGGTGCGTCCAGTCATTGCAGACGCTGCATCAGCACGGCTCTTCGAACAGTCCATTCAGGGTTGCAGACACGCGGGACAGGTCATGGGCACCATCCTCGCGCAACAGCACAGCCCGATAACTTATCTGTCGTTATGCCCGAGATCCCGCTGCGGATCGATCTGATCACGCACGCGCTGTTTCAGCTCCTTGGCTTCGGGAAAGCCACCGTCGCGCTTGCGCTCCCATATCTGCACGCCGTCACAGGCAATATGGAATGTGCCGCCAGTGGCCGGCACCAGCGAAACCTTTCCCAGCTCGTCGGCAAAGGTGGATAGAAGCTCCTGCGCCAGCCAGGCCGCGCGCAGCAGCCACTGACACTGGGTGCAGTAGGTAATGACGATCTCCGGCTTGCTATCGGGCATGACAGGACGCTCGCTGACTGACGGGACGCCTATAATAGCCGCCATTTCGCAGTCCTCCCTCCGGTGTTGCCATGTCCCGCCTACTCTTTCTGCTGATCCTCCTGATGCCGCTGACAGGATTCGCCGATTCCCAGCCCACCACCGGCCTGGTACTTTCCGGCGGTGCTGCGAGAGGATTAGCGCATATCGGCGTACTGAAAGCCCTGGAGGAGCACGGTGTGCGTATCGACGCAATCGCCGGCACCAGCATGGGCGCGGTGATCGGCGGGCTCTACGCGGCAGGCTATAGCGTCGAAGAGCTGGAAAAGCTGGCACTCCGTCTCGATTGGCAACAGGTGCTATCAGACGATCCGCCGCGGCAGGACGTGCCCTTCCGGCGCAAACAGGACGACCGCGATTTCCTGGTCAAACGCAAGCTCAGTTTCCGCGACGATGGCAGCCTTGGACTCCCTCTTGGTGTCATTCAAGGGCAGAACCTAGCCCTGCTGCTGGAGCGCCTGCTCGTGCACACCAGCGACATCCGTGATTTCGACCGCCTGCCGATACCCTTCCGTGCGGTGGCGACCGACATTGCCAACGACAAGAAAGTGATCTTTCGCAGCGGCCATCTGCCCCAGGCCATTCGCGCCAGCATGTCGATCCCGGCGGTGTTCGCCCCGGTGGAGATCGAAGGCCGTCTGCTCGTCGATGGCGGCATGGTCGACAATATTCCCATGGATGTCGCCCGCGACATGGGCGTGGACCGGCTGATCGTGGTGGACATCGGCACCCCACTGCAGCCTCGCGAGCAGCTACTTACGGTCGTCGATGTGCTCAATCAGTCGATCACCATGATGACCCGACGTAACTCCGAGGCGCAGCTGGCGACCCTGCGTCAGGAAGACCTGCTGGTTCAGCCGATGCTGGCGGGGTTCGGCTCAACCGATTTCGGCCGCACCGAAGCCCTCATAGACGCCGGATATCGTGCCGCCACCGCGCTGGACGCCCGGCTTAACGCCATGCGTAGCGAAAGCGGTGGCAACCTTGCACTGAGCCTCGCCCGCTCAGCCGAGCCCCGCACGCCGCTGATCACCGCGGTGCGCATCGAGAACGATTCGAAAGTGGGCGACGCAGTCATTCGCAGACACATCCGCCAGCAGGTAGGCAAACCTCTTGACCTACAGGACCTGCAGAATGACATGGGCACGCTGTACGGGCTGGACTACTTCGAGCAGGTCGAGTACCGCGTGGTGCATGGCAATCCGGGCAATACACTGGTCGTTACTACCCGTGAAAAGCGCTCCGGCACCGACTACCTGCGCCTGGGCATTAACCTCTCGGATGATTTTCGCGGCGACAGTGCATTCAACATTGGCGCCAGCTACCGCAAGAACGGCATCAACGAATTGGGCGCCGAGTGGCTGACGCGCTTGCAGTTGGGCGATCGCCAAGAGCTGTTCAGCGAGTTCTATCAGCCGCTAGACGCGGGTTCGCGCTGGTTCGTCGCGCCCAATCTTTTCGCCGAGACACAGAACATCGAGGCGATCATCGATAACGACCCCATCGCCGAGTACCGCCTGCAGCGCTACGGCTTTGGAATGAACCTGGGTCGTCAGATTGCCAACAACGGCGAAATCCGCTTCGGCGTGGGCCGGGCATGGGGCGAGGCAGACGTTCGCGTCGGTGACCAAGAGCTACCGAACTTCACCTTCGAGGAAGGCTATTACCAGCTGCAGTATTCGTTCGACACGGTGGACAACGTCGACTTTCCGCGCGAGGGCGAAGATATCGGACTGACCCTGCGCCAATATGACCCAAGCCTCGGCTCGGATCAGCGCTATCGCCAATGGGAGTTCCGTATGGACAAGGCCGTCAGCTTCGGTCTGGATACGCTGGTCTTTGGTGGCCGCTATGGACGCACGCTGGACGACGCCGAGATCGTTACGTCGAGCTTCCTGCTCGGTGGCGCGCGGCAGCTGTCGGGCTTCCGCCAGGATGCCCTCTCCGGTCAGAACATCAGCCTGGCCCGCATGATCTATTTCCGCCGGATGACGCCACGCTCGTTCCTGCCGCTGGACTTTCCGCTGTATCTGGGAGCTTCACTGGAACGTGGCCGCGCCTGGAACAACGACAACGCGTTCGACAGCGGCTACATCAACGCCGGCAGCATATTCATCGGCTACGAAACGCCGCTGGGACCGCTGAATTTCAGCTACGGCCTGAACGATGAAGCCGAGCGCGCCCTGTATATGAATCTTGGGCGCAGCTTTTGATGGCCTCGCCCGGAGGCCAAATCGAAACCGCCATCAGGCGATTTGCGCAAGCAACTCGTTGACCTGCTGTCGCTGCTGCTCGTCGCCTTCAACGGCAAGGCTTTCAAGGATGATGCACGCGCTATCCATGTCGCCCTGCTTGATATAAGCGACGGCTTGATTGAGGCGAACCAGATGCTCCGGGTTCGGTTCCAGCTGGCGCAACTCTTCAGTCGTCGACATCGAAGCGAAGCTACAGGAGTCCTCGAATAGGGTGGGCAGGTTTCCGAGCGTCAGTGCATTATCGTCAAAGTCATCCAGCCAGGGCTGCGAATCGACAGAGGAGACCTGCTCGCCATCCGCCGACGAGCATGGCTCAACGGGCGTGGACGCCAGGCCAACCAACGGCACCGGAGAGAACTCATTCAGTACGAACGTGACGTCTGAATCCAGAGGGGAGTCGGAAGAAGGGTCGACGGAGGCAAACGCCGAAGCCAGGGCGGGATGCAGAGTCAGCAACTGGTCCAGTTGAGCCTGGCTGCCACCCGCTTGCAGATAGCCATCGGCAGACGTGCTGTAGCTGTCGACATCGCCAGACTCCGCGAGAAGTCCGAGATGGCGCAAGCGAACATCGAGCTGCTCAGGCGCTCGCTCAATACCGCGTTGCAGCACATCGAGCGCCTCATCGCGACGACCATAGGTGAGGTAGATATCAGCCGCCTCCAGCACGTCAGTCTCGCTGACGGATGCGTGGGCTGGCTGACGAGGCATTTCCAACGCTGCCGCTGCGGCCACCGGTGGCACGCGCATGGGCTGCGCAACCGCTGCGGCTACGGATTCCGGCGACGCGGCGTGGGCCTTACGGCGACGACCGAACCACAGACCGCCAAGCAACAGGGAAGCCAGCACGCCACCGCCTGGCAGCGTCCAATCCTGCCATCTGAAAGAAGACGCAGGCTTGGCAACAGCCATATGGTCAGGTGCTGGCCCTGCGACTGATCGCTTGTCGGCATCCGTCTCCGAGGCCGACTGATCGAGCTGCGGCAAAGCAACCGTCTGCGAACGCCGCTGCTCGATCAGTTGTGCGGTAACGGCCTCAAGCTGGCCCTGCATATCTGTCAGCATTTGCTTGAGCTGCTGATTTTCGTCGCGGCTGGCTGCCAGCTCATCGAACAACTGGCGGCGTAACGTCGCGACCTGCTCATTCAACAAAGCCGGATCAGCAAGCTCGGAATCGGGTATTGACTGACTCTGGATTGTCGCCTCAGTCACTGGCACCGCGTTGCCAGGCTCGGCGTTTCGGGTTGAATCCGTTTTCGCCGTATCTGGCAGCAGCAGATTCGAACCAGCCTTGAGACGGCCTGGATCACCTCCCGAAAAAGCGTCAGGATTCAGCGCCTGGATATCGCGCATGAATTGGGCTTGCAAAGCCTGCGCGCCGCCCCCCGCGTATGCACCTGCAATCGTCCAGAGACTCTCTCCGCTCATGACCCGATGGTGCTTGCCCTGAGACACCTGCGGTAATTCAGCCGGCGGCACGAAACTCTCTGGCTTGGCGGACTCAAATAACGCTGACACTTGCGGGACGCTCACGGCCACTTCACCGGTAGCCTCGCCGGTGCTCGGCAACGGATCAAGCAGAACCGTATATTCACGCAACAGACGGCTCTTCGCGCGAGTGATCTCCACCAGAAAATTCAGATAAGGCTCACGGACGGGCCGGTTGGACGCCACGCGTATCCGGCTGCGGTTACCGTCCACCACAGGTGTAAAGCTCAGGTCTTGCAAGAAGGCCAGACGCTCTACCCCTGCGCGCGCGAAGTCGCTGTTGGAAGCCAGTACGACGCGAATGTCATCTGCTGATAGGTCGGCCACGTCGAGCAGCTCGATTTCGGCATTTAATGGTTGATTCAATGCGGAATGGAGCTTTATGCCGCCCATTCCAAACGCGGAAACCATGCCCGAATAGAGAAGTGAGCCAGAGGCCACTATTAACAAGACTTGACGACCTAGTGCCATATGACCTCCAAGGTGGCTCTCGGCACGCTCGACCGCTGGCCACTGCTCGATTACTGAACTGTGACGCGGTTATCGACAGAAATGGCGATAGGTTGATGCATTTCGTCGGGGAGCGAGTGAAGGCATTGTGACATCATTCGGTCAATCTAGCCTAGCGGCAGGTAATGGACGGTGCTCGCCGCCATCTACTAGCGCGTTCGGAAGTTGGGATGCGTGGAGAAATGGAACCCAGAAACCACCGCGGCGTAGCTACGGGACGGTCGCAGCTCTGGTCTAAAGAATGACCCTCATGTGGCGTTAACGCTTGACCTTGACCAGGTTGGCAAGAATGCGCTCATGCACTTGCTGGCATTTGCGCAGGTCTTGCTCGTCGATGCCATCAAAAAGCTCTTCCCGTACCTGAGTGGAAATCGCTTCGATCTTCTGGATCAGTGGGCGGGCCGACGCGCCAAGAGTGATGAGCTTGGCCCGGCGATCCCCCGGCGCGGGCTGGCGATGCACCAGCCCCTGCGCTTCGAGGCTGTCCAACAGCCTGGCCAGCGTCGGCCCCTCAACCGCCACGCTTTGTGCAAGCTCGCGTTGGGTTGGGTCGTGGTCGAACCGGGCCAGATGCAGGAGAACCAGCCACCGAGCCTGGGACAAACCGAGATCGGCCAGCCGACGATCGAGCTCGGCGCGCCAGCCACGCGAAAGTTGCGCCAATTGCATGGCGAAGCGGTGTTGGTCTGGGTACATGGAGCGGCGTTCCTGCAAAACTAATTATTAGTGAGCTAACCACAGCTCCAAAACGGTAGCAAGCCGCCCTCTATTCGCGAACGTAACCGTGAGTTGCAGAATACGCCCCAGCCCGAGCACAACGGGCAGCAAGCGAGGCGGTCAGCAAGCGACGCCGATGCCGCGCATGGCGATCAGAGTTCGAATTCGGCCTGCAGCGATGCTCGAACGCAGAACAACACCGCTTCCGGGACCCGCCCGCTAAAGTGTTCGGCAATCGCCGCAACGGGAGGGAGCTCGCCCTCGCCATCTAGAAACGCTTCTTGGATCTCGCCCAACAATGCTTCGGGCAGATCCAGCGCCTGTTCCAGGCTAAGCTGCTGCTGGCCAATCGCTTCGGCGAGCATGGCGTACACATTCTTCTCGCTGCAATCGAGCTGCCGAGCGATCTGCGCCGGTGTCATGCCGGCGCGCGCCAGTGTGATGAGCTCATGACGCACATCGGCAGGGGATCTGACCGCGTTCGCCGTACCTTGCAGAACTTCCAGAAACGATTGGCCGTAGCGCTCAAGCTTGCGCGCACCCACACCGCTGATGCGCGCCATGTCGCTGAGCGAACCCGGCTGGCTGCGGAGCATTTCAAGCAATGTCGCGTCCGGGAAAATCACATAAGGCGGTACGCCATGCTCTTCTGCGAGCTTGCGGCGCAGCGTGCGCAACGCCTCCCAAGTCTCGCGCTCCTCGCTGCGCACCAACTGGCTGGCTGCACTGACAGAGGTTTTCGGCGCTTTGGCCGTCAGTTCGCGGCGCAGCTCCAAGGTCACTTCGCCACGCAGCAAGGCACGACAGCTGTCGCTGAGTCGCAACCCACCAAAACCTTCAAGGTCCACATCCGCCAGCCCGCGTGCGACCAGTTGACGGAACAGCGAACGCCACTCCCCTTCCGATAGCGCCTTGCCAACGCCGAACACCGATAGCTGTTGATGTCCAAAGCTGCGAATCTTCTCGTTGTCGCGTCCAAGCAGGATATCGACCAGATGCCCGACGCCGTAGCGTTGTCCGCTGCGGTAGATCGCCGACAGCGCCTGCCGTGCCGGTTCGGTGGCATTCCAGGTCTGCACGCCGTCGACGCAATTGTCGCAATGACCGCAAGGCTCCGGCATCTGCTCATCGAAATACGCCAGCAGAACTTGCCGACGGCAGCGGGTTTCCTCGCACAGCGAGAGCATGGCATCGAGCTTGTGCTGCTCAATGCGCTTGTGCCGCTCATCGCCCTCGGAGTTATTGAGCATCTGCTTGAGAAAAATCACATCCTGCAGGCCGTACGCCATCCAGGCATCGGCAGGCAGACCATCACGACCCGCGCGACCGGTTTCCTGGTAGTAGGCCTCCAGCGACTTGGGCAGATCCAGATGGGCGACGAAACGCACGTTGGGCTTGTCGATACCCATACCGAAGGCGATGGTCGCCACCATGATCAGGCCTTCCTCGTTGAGAAAGCGCTTCTGATGGAATGCTCGCAGGTCGTTCGGCAACCCGGCGTGGTAAGGCAGCGCAGGAAACCCCTGCTCGGTGAGGAAGGCGGCAATATCATCGACTTTCTTGCGCGACATGCAGTAGACGATACCGGCATCACCGCGGCGCTCCGCCAGGAAGGCCATCAGCTGCTTGCGCGGCTGCTCCTTGGGCACGATGCGATAAAAGATATTCGGGCGATCGAAGCTGGAAAGGAAACGCTCGGCATTCTCCAGATGCAACCGCTGAACGATTTCTTCGCGCGTTCGCTTGTCCGCTGTGGCGGTCAGTGCGATTCGCGGAACGCTAGGGAAAAGTTCAGCAAGCTGCCCCAGTTGAAGATACTCGGGACGGAAATCATGGCCCCACTGCGAGACGCAATGGGCCTCGTCGATGGCAAACAGGCCGATATCCAAGCGCTGCAAAAACGCCAACATGCGCGGCTGGACCAGCCGCTCAGGCGCGAGATAGAGCATCTTGATTTCGTTGCGCCGCAGGCGATCGGCGATGTCTCGCTGCTGATCGGCCGTCAGGGTCGAATTGAGCGCTGCCGCCGCAACACCGAGCTCTTCGAGCGTGGCCACCTGATCGTCCATCAGCGCGATCAGCGGCGATACCACCACAGCCAAGCCATCACGAAGCAATGCCGGCACCTGATAGCAGAGCGACTTGCCGCCACCGGTCGGCATCAGCACCAACGCATCTTCGCCACCGGCCACGCGCTGGATGATCGCACCCTGATTGCCACGAAACGCGTCGTAGCCGAAAACATCTTTTAGAATGCGCTGTGCCTGATCGAGCATGCCGGTCTCCGAAACAAGACGCGCGAGTATACGCGACACGGGCGCAGGGTTCAGGTTGAACACCACGATGACTCGATAGCCGGGCGGTCAGCGCTATTACAGTGGAACTCCGGCCGCGCTTTTCTATCTGTCGAAGGACGACGGCGCGCAAAAGCTGACCCGACCACTGCAGCGTGATAGCGCGCGGTAGCCGGAGACCCGCGGCTCGTCTAGAATCACCGCTGTTTTCTATTCCAAGGTAGTCATCGATGTCATTCGCCGAGCAACTCACCCGCTTGCAAGTGTTTCTGGATGCAGATGACCTGCACGAAGAGGCGCTGGATTACATCGCCGCGCACGGCTACCTGACTGCGCTGTGCATCTGCTCGGAGCAGGTGCCCGAACGCGAGTGGATCGATGCGCTGTTCGCCGAGCCGCCGAAGTACGCCGACGACACCGAGCGCGAAGCCATCGAGGCGACGTTGATTCAGCTCAAGGCGCATATCGCCCGGCAGTTGGCCAGCGACGAAGATATGGAACTGCCTTGCGAACTCGACATGGGCGACGAGCCAGACGAGTCCGACCTGCGTGGCTGGTGCATCGGCTTCATGGAAGGCGTTTTCATGCGTGAGTCGGTGTGGTTCGAAGATTCCGAGGAAGAAGTCAGCGAGCTGCTCCTGCCGATCATGGTCGGCTCCGGGCTATTCGATGAACAACCCGAGTTCAGCGACATCGCCGAAGACCAGGATCTGGTCGGAGAAATGGTCGCGCAGATACCTGAAATCCTTACCGCGTTGTACCTGATCTGCCATGCTCCCGAAGAGAAGCCGGCGCTTCTCAAACCGCGCAAACACTGAAGCTCGGGTAACCTCTTGGCGCACCGCGATATTCCGACGTATCGCAATCCGGTAGTGCGCTACGCGCTGCTGGGTATCGGTTGGTTGAGCGTTGCGCTCGGCGTCGTTGGAATCTTCCTGCCGGTTCTGCCGACCACCCCTTTCCTCCTTCTTGCCGCTGCCTGCTTCGTCCGCAGTTCACGGCGCTTCTACAACTGGCTGGTGATGCACCCAAGGCTTGGCCCCTGGTTCCGGGATTATCTGGAAGGTAACGGGATTCCGCTGAAGGCAAAAATCTATTCGATCATAACGATGTGGCTGAGCATCAGCCTGTCCTGCTGGTTAGTACCTATGTTCTGGGCACGAATCGGCATGTTGACCAGCGCGACGCTGGTAACGCTTTACATCCTCCGCCTGAAAACCCTTTCGCCGCGCTAAGCCATGGTGGCGGGTCACCCCGGCTAGCGGCTTCCATGATTACGTTGGAAAACCTCTGCGCCCATGGCCGCTATCTGCCCCTCGACCAAGGCTTCGAACGGCCTCAACAACGCGTCGAATCGACCATTGCCTTCAAGCGTGTTCAGTGCGACCACTATCGCTTCTAGCGTGGACAGCGCACCGGGCATTGGAGCTTTACGCAATCGATAACGGGAGGTCAGGCCTTCTGGTAGCGCTACTCGCGGCAGACTGGCGAGGTGCGGATTGAGATGCAGCAGTTTGCGGGCCTTGCGCCAGGTGCCGTCCGGCACGATCAATCGCAGCGGCTCGCCCTTCTCCGCCAATTGTCCAAGTGACACGGCTCGCTCTCCCGGAAACAACAGATAGCTTTCGAGGCGTTCGTCGGCTGGAAGATCCTCGAACAGCTCTCCTGTTCGAAGCTCGGCATTGGTTAGACCAAGTGCTGCCAACCGCGCCGTGTTCAGCGCATGCCCGGTTTCGCTGGGGTGCTGCAGGATCAGCACAGCGGTGGTGCTGGCAAGCGAGGGGATCAAAGCGCAGAGACAGTGACTCAACGGGCGCTGGCAACGCGGGCATTGCGGACGAGACATGGCTTCTCCTGGATGGAGGCGAAGTCTGCCACAACCAGCAGAAACGTAACGGTGAACTAAGCTAGTCGCGGTCACTTATAGCGAAGAGGCTGCACCGATGCTCACCCTGCACCACTTGGACAATTCCCGCTCGCAACGCGTGCTCTGGCTGCTGGAAGAACTGCAACTACCGTACGAGATCAAGCGCTACGCCAGAAATCCGCAGACCATGCTGGCTCCGCCTGAACTGAAGAATGTGCATCCGCTTGGCAAATCGCCCGTCATCACCGACGGCGAGCTGACTCTGGCCGAGTCAGCTGCAATCCTTGAGTATCTGGTCGAGCGCTATGGTGATGGCCAACTGACCCCACCCAGAGGTTCACCTGAACACCTTCGATTTCGCTACTGGATGCATTACGCCGAAGGTTCAGCGATGCCGCCGCTGCTTCTCAAGTTGATATTCGATCGTATCGGTAACGGGCCGATGCCATTTTTCATTCGTCCAGTGGCCCGAGCAATCGCCAAAGGTGCCAACAAGGCTTTTATCGGTCCACAGCTAAAGCTCCACCTGGACTACATGGAGAGCGAGCTAGGGAAAAGCCAATGGTTTGCCGGGGGGGAATTCAGCGTCGCGGATATTCAGATGAGCTTCCCGCTCGAAGCCGCTCAATCGCGCGCAGGCCTGGATGCCAGCCGCCCGAAACTGACTGCATTTTTGCAAAGGATACGTGACCGCCCCGCTTATCAGCGAGCCGTAGAACGGGGTGGTCCGGTAATGCCTGGGCGCTAGAGTCAGCCCCCGATTGTTAGAGTCAGCGTCGCGCTGACTCACCTCGTTGGGCGCGGACCGGAATGGGTTGCAGGCGAGGCGGGTCAATGAAGCCAAGCGCCACTGCAAGATTCCAGCACACACTACTGAGCCATGCTTTCATGATGAACCCTCCTACTTGGTAACGGGCCTTTGTGAGCCATGGGCTTCGTAGCCAGCATAACCCAAGAAAAGCGCCGTTGCCTGCAACAAATGTTGCTGATTATCAGCCTCTGGAGCCCTATGTTTCGGCTCTATAATTGCGACCCAAACTGGCCGTGAGCGTTCACCGCGCCCTTTACTGGGTAGTTTCCAACCTGCGCCTGTATGGAAAGACATCGATCACTTTTCCATCGATTATCGCTTGCTGCAGACCCTTCCAATAATTGGCGTCGTATAGCTCGCCGTGCAGCTTGGCGAATAGCCGACGCTGCTTGATATCGGCGAATAGGAAACGTGGAAACTCTTCAGGGAACACGTCGTTCGGTCCCACCGAATACCAAGGTTCGGACGACATTTCATCTTCCGGATAACGCGCCTCGGGGATGTAGCGGAAATTCACCTCGGTAAGAAAGCAGATCTCATCGTAGTCGTAGAACACCACGCGGCCATGGCGGGTCACGCCGAAGTTCTTTAACAGCATGTCTCCGGGAAATATATTGGCCGCAGCGAGTTGTTTGATCGCCAGTCCATAGTCTTCCAGCGCTTCCTGCACCTGCTGTTCGCTGGCGCTCTCCACGTAAATGTTCAATGGCGTCATCCGCCGCTCGGTCCAGCAGTGGCGCACCAGCACCGTATCGCCCTGCTCCTCGACCGTTGACGGCGCGACCTCCAACAGCTCTGCCAGACATTCGGGATCGAACTTGGATTTAGGGAAGCGGAAATCGGCAAATTCCTGTGTATCGGCCATGCGCCCAACCCGATCGACGCTCTTCACCAGCCGATACTTCTCGATGACGGTAGCTCGGTTGACATTCTTGGTCGGAGAGAACCGGTCCTTGATGATCTTGAAGACCGTATTGAAGCCCGGCAACGTGAACACGCTCATGACCATGCCGCGCACACCCGGCGCCATGATGAAACGGTCGTCGGTGGTCGCGAGGTGATTGATCAAGGCGCGGTAGAACTCCGATTTGCCGTGCTTGTAGAAGCCAATGGAGGTGTACAGCTCCGCAACGTGCTTGCCCGGCATGATGCGTTTGAGAAACCCGATGAACTCCGCGGGTATCGGCACCTCGACCATGAAGTACGAGCGCGTGAAAGAAAAGATGATCGAAACCTCCGCTTCGTCGGTGATCAACGCATCGGCGACGATCCCCACGCCCTCGTGATGCAACAGCGGTATCGCCAGCGGCCATTGTTCGTCGCGGGTAAAGATCCGCCCAACCAGATATGCACCCTTGTTGCGGTAGAGCACCGAACGAAAGAGTTCCACAGTAAGTTCAGGATCCTTGCACACCCAGTCTGGCAGGGATGCCTGAAGCTGCGCCTCGAGTCGCAGTAGGTCGCCGCTCAGGTCCGCGTAGGGTATGGAGAAGGCAAAGTCCTCGAAGATCTGCGCGAGCATGCGATGAAGATCACCGCCGGGTTGATACCGACGCGTCTGTGCCACCCGATCATGGGCCCGGCTCGATGGACGGGTGGTATGGATGAACATGGTGCCGTCACTGATGCAGTCGTGGCTGAACAGTGCGCAAAAGATCGAGTTGTACCAAGTTTCGGACAACTCATCGTCGAAGCGGGGGTTGATCTGATCGATATAGGCACTCTTGATCTGCGGCCATCGCTGCACATCCAGCAGTACATCCGGCTCGAATGTCGGGCACAGATCCGCCGCTGTCTCACCGACCTTCTGTTCATACAGGTTGATACGCGCTGCCGAGGCGTGCTGGGCGTCTTGCCACTTTGCCTGTTCGAAACGAGGCCGTGCGCCCTCGGTGATCAACCGGAAATGTTCACGATAGTTATCGAACCCCAGCAGGATCTGCCGTGCAATAGCGGCTTCCGTCGATTTTGGCAACATATCGATCATCTCCAGCGGTGGAAGCCCGAGCTTATCCATCGCCCGAATGCAATGAAAGGCACGGTGGATCGAAAGCCAGTTTGAAAGCGTGATTCGAATTGCTAGACACGCAAACCTCGCTAACACTCCGATGTCCCGTCACCGGAGTTTTCTCATGCGTTCTTCAGACCTCCTGCGCCTGCTCGGTCTCGCTGCTATCTGGGGCGCCAGTTTTCTGTTCATGCGAATCATCGCACCGGAACTCGGGACATTTCCCACCGCGTTCTTCAGAGTGCTGTTCGCCTGCGCTGGCCTGTCAGCGATTCTGATGATGATGCGCATCCGCTGGGATTTTCGCGGCAAGCTGAAGCTGTGCCTGCTTCTCGGGATGATAAATTCCGGCGTCCCGTTCGCGCTTTATGCGTTGGCCGCGCAGTTTCTGCCAACCGGCTATTCAGCGATCTTCAACGCAACCACACCGATGATGGGTGTAATCATTGGCGCAGTATTTTTCGCTGAAGCGCTAACGGTTGCGAAAATCGTAGGCGTGCTGTTCGGCCTGAGTGGCGTGGCGCTGCTGACGCGCACCGGCCCCGTGGCGTTCGACGCACAGCTGCTGATTGGCGCGCTCGCCTGCCTGGGCGCGACCGCGTGTTATGGATTCGGTGGTTTCCTGACCCGTCGCTGGATCAACCAGCACGGCGGACTAAACAGTGAACTGGTTGCCTTCGGCAGTCAGGCGGGAGCGGCATTCTGTCTGCTGCCGCTGTTCGCCCTGTCACTGTTGACAGCGCCCCCGACCTCCTGGGGTGACGGTACCGTCTGGCTCAGTCTTGTCGCGCTCGGCATCGTCTGTACCGCCTTCGCCTATATTCTGTATTTCCGCTTGCTTGCGGACATCGGCCCGGTTCGTACCCTTACGGTGACCTTCATCATTCCACCGTTCGGTGTGCTTTGGGGCGCTCTGTTTCTTGATGAACCGCTGGACTGGGCCTATGTCTATGGCGGCGCGCTGATTGCCGTGGCGCTCTGGCTCGTACTGAAACAGGCGCCGGCCACGGCCGTGGCGGCACCCGCCCCAAAAGAGACTAGTGACGGTCCGGCGCTGGCCGGAATACCAGAACGAGACCAAGCACGATCAGCAACATGCCGACCAGACTGAGCATCGCCAACCGGTTACCGAACACCAGGTAATCCATTACCGCCGTTACCGCCGGCACCAGATAGAACAAGCTGGTCACGTTGACCAGGTCGCTCTGGGCAATCAGGCGATACAGCAACAAGGTGGCGGCCACCGAGATCACCAACCCCATCCACAACACGGACAGCCAGAAACCTGGGGCGAGCGTGATTTCGAAAGGTTGGAACGGCGCGAATAGCGAACAAAGCAATAGCCCGGCGAGATACTGCAAGGGCATGGCGCGAAGCGGATCACCTTTGGCTCGCTTCTGCATCATCGAACCCAGCGTGATGCTCGAAAGTGCCAGCAAAGCACACGCCACGCCCGCCACCGACAACCCGCCTACGCCAAGGCTCTGATAGACCACCAGCACCAGCCCGCTCAAACCAAGCAGCAACCCGAACAGCCGCAGCGGTCTCAGCCGTTTGCGCTCGAGTAACACAGCCGTGAGGATCGGCTGCACGCCGAGCAGAGTCGCCATGACGCCCGGAGTCATCTGCAGATCCAGTGCCAGCAGATAGAAGATCTGGTAGCTGCCCAGCAGCACCAGACCGGTGGCCAAGGCATACCGACGCGTCTTCCACCCATCAGGCAGCGATAGGGAGGCCAGCCTAACCACCCCCGCCAACGCCACCAGCGCAATAACGAAACGAACCAACAGAAAAGCGAACGGCGATGCGTACGCCAAGCCCCATTTCGACACGATTGCCCCGCTGCTCCAGAGCAGCACGAAAAGACCCGTGGTCGCATACGCGACCAGGTTGTTGCGTGAAAACAAGATCATCCTGCCACCTTTGAATAGGCATACAAACCTGCGCCAGCGAATGGCAAACGCAGTGACGGGAATGCCGGCGAACCGGCGTGACTCAGGCCAGCGCGGGTGGCGGTGGCGGAGCCAGAAACAAGCCCGGTGGTGGGCTCGCAGGATGATGGCAGGGAGGTGCGATCGGCATGCATGCAAAGGCTGCGAAACCACCCGTAGCGTACGGGCGTCCGTGGTCAGCAACGTTGCAGCAGCCTGTATGGTTCATACCAGTCTCGAAGCGGTGGAGAAGCGGCTCCAGACTATAGCGGTGCTGCGCCGGTTCTGCCAAGGCAGACCGGCGCAGCGCAGATCACTGCTGCAATTCCTGTTCACCGAACAGGTCCGCAAACAGCATCGTGGACAGATAACGCTCGCCGGAATCGGGAAGAATCACCACGATGTTCTTGCCCTGCATTTCCGGATGCTGGGCCATGCGCACCGCAGCAGCCATGGCGGCGCCGCAAGAGATGCCGCAGAGGATGCCTTCTTCGCGCATCAGGCGCAGCGCCATGGCCTTTGATTCTTCGTCACTGACCAGTTCGACCTGATCGACGACGGACAGATCGAGATTCTTCGGCACGAAGCCGGCACCGATGCCCTGAATTTTGTGCGGGCTGGGTTTGAGCTCCTCTCCCGCGAGCGTCTGGCTGATCACCGGAGAGCTGGCCGGCTCGACCGCCACACTGAGGATCTTCTTGCCCTTGGTATCTTTGATGTAACGCGAAACCCCGGTGATAGTGCCACCGGTCCCAACGCCCGAAACCAGTACGTCGATGTTGCCTTCGGTGTCGTTCCAGATTTCCGGCCCGGTTGTTTTCTCATGAATCGCCGGGTTGGATGGGTTCTCGAACTGCTGCGGCAAGTAGTAGTGCTCACGATCCGATGCAGCGATTTCCGTCGCCTTTTCGATAGCACCCTTCATACCTTTCGCCGGATCGGTGAGCACCAGCTCCGCGCCAAGCGCCTTGAGCACTTTGCGGCGCTCCAGGCTCATCGAAGCCGGCATGGTCAACATTAGTTTGTAGCCCCGTGCCGCGGCGACGAACGCCAGGCCTATACCGGTATTGCCGGAAGTCGGCTCGATGATCGTCATGCCCGGCTTGAGGAGTCCGCTTTTCTCGGCGTCCCAGATCATGGCCGCGCCGATCCGGCACTTTACCGAATGGGCCGGATTACGACCCTCGATCTTGGCCATGATAGTGACGCCCTTCGGGCCTAACCGATTGATCATCACCAACGGGGTGTTCCCGATGGCCTGCGCATTGTCAGCGAAGATGCGGCTCATGACAGTGTCCCTGCGAGTGGAAAATCAGACTGATCAGCCTAAGCCCAGTCTCGTGGCTCGTCCAGCCGAACTCACCTATGCGTGTCAGGGTCCACCCACAAGCAAGCAACTCAATGATGACTCCTCAAGCAGACCAGGCCCGTCATGAAAAAACGCTACCGACTCCCGCTATGGATATTGCTGTCAATTGCTCTGCTACTGCTGATCATTCACCTCGCCCTGCCCCACCTGGTGCTCAACTACCTGAACGACAAGCTGGCAGACATGGGCGAGTATCGAGGCCATGTCGATGACGTCGATCTGGCTTGGTGGCGTGGTGCTTATCGAGCCGACGGCGTACTTATCGAAAAGAAGAATGAACAGGTCCAGGCGCCGCTGTTCACCGCCTCCACGATCGATATCGGCCTGAGCTGGCGAGCACTTTGGAAGGACCAGGCGCTTGTGGGCGAAGTGGTCCTTGAGCAACCCCACCTGAACTTCGTCGATGGCCAACAGGCTGACGACTCGCAGACGGGTGATGGTGTTGATTGGCGCGACCAACTCAACGAGCTGGTGCCTTTTACCCTTAATGAACTGAAAGTTATTGACGGCCAAGTGTCGTTTCGCAACTTCCAGGCCGATCCGCCAGTGCACGTTTATGCCAACGCGATAAACGCCAGCCTGTACAACCTCACCAACGCGGCGGAACAGGACCAGGGGCGCGTCGCCCGATTCGAGGGACAGGCCAAACTTTTCAACCAAGCCCCAATAGAAGCCAATGCGCAGTTTGATCCTTATACGAACTGGGAAGACTTCGAGTTGAGTTTGCGAATGACCGATGTGGACCTGACCAAGTTGAATGACTTCGCCAGCGCATATGGAAAATTCGATTTCGCAGCAGGGACCGGTGATCTGGTGGTCGAGGTCGAGGCCAATGACAGCCAGCTGGACGGCTATATCAAGCCTTTGCTGCGAAATGTCGAGGTGTTTAACTTCGAGCAGGATGTCGAAAACGAGGATAAGGGCTTCTTTCGTGGAATCTGGGAAGCCGTGGTTGGCGGTGGCGAGGAAGTGCTGCAGAACCAGAGCAAGGAACAGTTCGCCACTCGGGTAGAGCTTTCGGGCAGCACCAAGAATACCGACGTCAGCCCTTTTCAAGCCTTTATCGCGATTCTGCGAAACGCCTTTGTCGAAGCGTTTTCTGCCCGCTTCGAGCGCTCATTGGGCGAAGACGAGGAATAACGGAGCACGAGTGAGCTGCCTTCGCCCATTCAGTGACTGAATGATCGACTCGCGTTCACAGTAACGATCCCATCCCTTATAGTCGATCGTCTAACCAAACATGAAATGCCTGCGTGCCAGGCCTGAGCAAGGAAAACCCGATGAAGTTCGAAGGCACCCAGTCCTATGTCGCTACCGACGACCTGAAACTTGCAGTCAACGCGGCCATTACCCTGGAGCGTCCACTGCTGGTGAAGGGTGAGCCGGGCACCGGCAAAACCATGCTCGCCGAGCAACTGGCCGAATCCTTCGGTGCGCAATTGATTACCTGGCATATCAAGTCCACCACCAAGGCGCACCAGGGGCTATATGAATACGACGCGGTGAGCCGTCTGCGTGATTCGCAGCTGGACTCTGACCGAGTGCACGACGTGCGCAACTACATCAAAAAAGGCAAGCTGTGGGAAGCGTTCGAATCCGAACAGCGCGTCATCCTGCTGATCGATGAAATCGACAAGGCCGACATTGAGTTCCCCAACGACCTATTGCAGGAACTCGACAAGATGGAGTTCTACGTCTATGAGACCAATGAAACCATCAAAGCCAAGCAGCGCCCAATCATCATCATTACGTCGAACAACGAAAAGGAGCTGCCGGACGCCTTCCTTCGCCGTTGCTTCTTCCACTACATCGCGTTCCCAGATCGGGAAACGTTGCAAAAGATCGTCGACGTGCATTATCCGAACATCAAGAAGGATCTGGTGGCCGAAGCCCTCGACGTGTTCTTTGATGTCCGCAAGGTACCGGGGCTGAAGAAGAAGCCATCCACCAGCGAACTGGTCGACTGGCTAAAGCTGCTGATGGCCGACAACATTGGCGAAGCCGTGCTGCGCGAACGTGATCCGACTCGAGCGATTCCGCCGCTGGCCGGAGCCTTGGTAAAAAACGAACAAGACGTGCAATTGCTTGAGCGTCTAGCGTTCATGAGTCGTCGCGCCGGTCGCTGATCGGAGGAGGCTCCCGCGAGCCGACCGCCTTGCCTTACTGGAGGAAGAACCATGCAAACGCATACCGGTAGTTGCCTCTGCGGTGTCGTGCGGTACCGCATCGATGCACCGATCAACCAGCTGACCCATTGCCACTGCAAGATGTGCCGCAAGGCACACGGGGCTGCATTCGCGACCTACGCGAGTGTGCCGCTGGAGACGTTCCACTTCCTGTCCGGCAAGGACCAACTGGGCGTCTTCCACTCTTCCGAACATGTGACGCGGACGTTCTGCATTCGCTGCGGATCCAACCTGCAATTCGTCGACAATCGCGAGCACGAGGTCGGCGTTGCGGCCGGCACGCTCGACTCTTCCCTGCCAGTCCCGCCCCAAGAGCACATTTTCGTTGGCTCCAAGGCGGACTGGTATGAAATCAGCGACGGGCTCGCAGAGCACGACGAAGACCTCTGACTCATCACAATTCAATGTGCTGCCACGACGGCACCCCGAGGTTCTGCCATGCTGCTTGGCCTGTTCAATGAGATGCGCGCCGCCAAGGTACCGGTGTCGGTGCGCGAATTGCTCGATCTGATCAACGCGCTGAAACACAACGTCGTTTTCGCCGACATGGACGAGTTTTATTTTCTATCCCGGGCCATCCTGGTCAAGGATGAGCGCCACTTCGACAAGTTCGACCGAGCCTTCGGCGCCTACTTCAAGGGGCTGGAACACCTCGATCAGCACATTGAGGCGTTGATTCCCGAGGAATGGCTGCGCAAGGAATTCGAACGCTCGCTGAGCGATGAAGAGCGCGCCAAGATCGAATCGCTCGGAGGGCTGGACAAGCTGATCGAGGAGTTCAAGAAGCGCCTGGAAGAGCAGAAGGAAAGACACGCTGGGGGCAACAAATGGATCGGCACCGGCGGCACCAGCCCTTTCGGTTCGGGTGGCTACAACCCCGAAGGCATCCGTATCGGTGACGCCGGCAAGCGCCAGGGCAAGGCGGTAAAAGTCTGGGATCAACGCGAGTACAAGAACCTCGACGACCAAGTTGAATTGGGTACCCGCAACATCAAGGTGGCCCTGCGCCGCCTGCGCAAATTTGCCCGCCAAGGCGCGCAGGACGAGCTGGACCTCGACGGCACCATTGACCACACCGCCCGAGACGGCGGCCTACTCAACATTCAGATGCGCCCGGAACGGCGTAACGCGGTAAAGCTGCTGATCCTGTTCGACATCGGCGGCTCGATGGACGCTCATGTGAAGGTCTGTGAAGAACTCTTCTCCGCCTGCAAGACCGAGTTCAAACACCTGGAATATTTCTACTTTCACAACTTCATATACGAGTCGGTCTGGAAGAACAACTTCCGTCGTACCTCCGAGCGCACCTCGACACTCGACTTGCTACACAAGTACGGCCCTGATTACAAAGTGGTATTCGTTGGCGACGCGGCCATGGCGCCCTATGAAGTGACCCAGCCCGGCGGCAGCGTCGAGCACTGGAACGAGGAAGCGGGATACGTCTGGATGCAGCGCTTCATGGAGAAATACAAGAAGCTCATCTGGATCAACCCATATCCCAAGGACACCTGGGGCTACACCACCTCGACCGGCATCATTCGCGAGCTGGTGGAAGACCGGATGTATCCGCTGACATTGAGCGGATTAGAAGAAGGCATGAAATTTCTGGCGAAATAGAAGCCGGCCGATCACCGTCACCCGCAATAGCGAACCCGCTCGAGGCTCGCTATGCGGTGTCGCCTGGGCGCCCCGATCGGTCGACACGACGCGCTTTGCGTGGCCGACGCTGCGGAAACAGCAGTCGGCGAATCAGCAGAAAAATGCTCTCGGCGATCCAGGCCAACAGCAATGCACAACCGATCCCCCAAGCGATCGCCTCGGGCGCCAGCAGGACCTGAAAGCGGTAACTGCTCCAGACCTGATGGCGAATGTCCTGGTCGGCCCCGACGAACACATGCCAGGCTTGTGCATACCAGGGACCCTGCATGATTCGCCACTCACGATCGAGCAGGCGGGCGCGCTCTACGAGCGCCGCGACACTGCGTGCGTCGCTCTGGATGACCGGATCATCGCTGGCACGATAGTGCGCCACCAGCGCATTCAAATCGCCCTTGAAGAAGCGCCCCGCCGTTTCCCGAAAACCCAAAAGCCCATGCTGCGCCTCGATCCGGCGCGCCTCAACGTGACGTTCATATGCCTGGATAAAGCCCGGCACCTGAATTCCGATGAGCAAGCCAAAGGCGAACAGGGTCAGTCGCAGATAGCTTCGTAGCATTAGTGCACCTGCCCGCGCGCAACGCACTCGCCCAATCGCCAGAGCGTCCACGCGCCCGGCTGGTGAACTAGCCACTGCTCGTTATCCGTCAACGGCTCGGTCGCCAGCACTGTCACGACGTCGTTTGGCGTCGTCTCCGCATTGAAATCCACCGTCAGTTCGGCATCTTTCAGTTGCGCCGGGCCGAAAGGGGCACGACGGGTAATCTGCGCCAGCTTGGTCGAGCAAAAGCTGAACAGCCACTCACCATTGCTGAGCAAGCAGTTGAATACGCCTTTGGCACGATAACCAGCGCAGGCATCGAGCAAATGAGGGATTAGATCTTCCGCAGCAACTCGCTCGGGAAAATCCCCGCGTGTCCGATTGAGCAGATCGCAGAATGCCGCTTCGCTGTCGGTATCCCCTACCGGCTGATAGAAGCCGCGCACCGGACTGAAATCTGCTAGTTGGCCGTTGTGGGCAAAACACCAGTGTTGCCCCCACAGCTCACGCACGAAAGGATGGGTATTAACCAGCGCGACCTTGCCTACGTTGGCGTGACGGATGTGGCCGATCACCACATGACTTTTGATCAGGTAGTGCTGGACCATCTTCGCCACTTCCGACTCGCAGCTGGCCACCGGATCCTGGAACAGGCGTAAACCGCGGCCTTCGTAGAAGGCGATGCCCCATCCATCCCTGTGCGGCCCGGTGCGCCCCCCGCGCTGCATCAGCCCAGTGAAGCTGAAATGAATGTCGGTCGGTACGTTGGCGCTCATGCCGAGCAGTTCACACATGCATGATCTCCCGTTATGTCCTGTTGCTGTCCGGATGTCCTGGGATCAGTCGGTCGATTCGCTCATAACCTGGGCTCGGTACGTGCCTGGTAGCGACCGGGGCGCTGGTCATCCTGCTCATCGTCCTCGAGCCGCTCGCGCAACGTACGAGAGTCTTCCTCGTCTGCAGATGCCTCTCGCCGCTGCGCGAGCCGACGCTCGATCAGCCAGCGCAACGCTACCAACACCGCGTACAGGGCGAATGCGATCAGCCCGTAGAGTGCCAGATCCGCAACGGCACGCCAGGCGATGTTACCAACCTTGAACAGCACATCCAGCGCAGTGATCGCCACGGCCGGGGCGAACAGTTCCCGAGCGGGGTCGACAATGGTTGGCGTCAGCAGCAGTACGGCGGCCATCAGTCGCAGCGGCTCGCGCAGCCAGCGCCACAATGGTCGCGTGACGCGGAACCACACCAGCAGGCTCCCTAGCGCGGCCACTCCATAAGCTGTCCAGGCGAGTAGGTAATCGTTGGCGAATAGAAACATGACGATCTCGTGTGTAGGCCAGCCGTGCTTACCGGCGTGTGATGGCACGCATGATAACAGTCACGAGGCTGCCGGCTGCCAGTTCGCGATGCAATGACACACTGGTCATCATTCATGTAACGCCGTATAAACGCTGAAAACAAAAAAGGCTAGACCGCGCCAATAGCGTGCCGAGAAGCCATACTTGTCACACGGATACATTAGGAGAGCCATCATGACCTACCAGCATATTCTGGTCGCTACCGACCTGAACGACGAATGCCACCCGGTCGTAGCCCGCGCCGAGGCATTGGCCAACGCCAGCGGCGCGAGACTGGCGTTGGTCCACGTCATCGAGCCGATGGCCATGGCCTTCGGTGGAGACGTGCCGATGGATCTATCGATGCTTCAGCAGCAGCAGTTCGACCAGGCCCGTGAGCGCTTGACCGGGTTCGCTGAGCGCTACCCCAGCCTGACCGTTGAGCAGCGTCATCTGGCCTACGGGCAGCCTCGTCAGGAAATACACAGGCTGGCCAAGGAACAAGGTTGCGATCTTGTAGTTGTCGGCAGCCATGGACGTCATGGCCTGGCACTCCTGTTGGGGTCTACCGCCAACGACATCCTCCATGGAGCACCTTGTGACGTACTGGCGGTACGCTTGAAGAAGTCCGAGTAACCAATCCTGCCATGAGCCCCACAACCGCTTGGGCTCAGGCCGTTTCGACACCCTCGCCCGCACTCATCACCAGCGGCCTGATCTTCTTCAGCTGGGTTTCCAGCGAGTAGGTCAGGCTGGTCGCCATGGAAAAGAACGTCAGGAACGCCTTCAGATTCGAATCGCCGTGACACGTGTCATGGATGCGCTGCCAGAACGCCTGGTTGACCAGTTGCAGCTGCTGGAATGACCGCACCAAGCCGCGCAACTCCCAGTCGGCATGGCGCCCTTCCCGCAGATTGAAGTACTGCCGAGCCAGATACAACGAAACCGCTCGCAGCACGAACTCCTGATTGCTGGCGAACGGCAAATGCTGATGCGCCATCGGCTTAAGCTTACCCAGAACCGGACAGGCGCTAGTGGCCATGATCACGCCGAGCAGCGCCCGCAGTCCCTCATCCAGCCCAACCAGCTTGTTATATTCGCGCTCCGGCGTGCGCACTCGCACTTGCGCTTTCTTCACCGCGGGCAGGCCCTGGAAGTCTTCGATGACCCGATGCAGGTCGACCGCGGCAGGGCAATGGCTGAAGCTGTCCCGGCTCAGCGGGCAGTTGTTGCACTGCTGATGATCCAGACGCGTCCATTTGGGTGCCTGGATGGCGGCCTCCGGATCGTAGACGCGGTCCAGCTCGATCCGGTAGCTGAACTCATGCTCGTCGTCCAAGACGATGCGGTAATCAATTGCCATCTAAGCTCCGTCTAGAATGCTGACAGGTGTCGTTTTGTCTTAGTGCGCAGGTCACGCCATACGGAACACCGAGGGCCGCCCTATCGCACCGAGCGATACGCTGGCCAGACCGTGGCGATCTGGCCACGGGTGCGCTTTCAGCCTTCCAGTTCCGCCCAGCGTTCCAGCAATGCGTCGAGTTCAGCCTGCAACGCCTCGAGGCGCGATATCGTTTCGCCAGTAAGTTCCGCAGTCTGCTGGTAGAACGCCGGCTGCGCAATTTCGGTTTGCAACGCGGCGATGTTTTTTTCGACTGCGTCTATTTTCCCCGGTAATGCCTCCAGTTCGCGCTGGATTTTGTAGCTGAGTTTCTTCTTCGCCGGGACAACTTCGGCGACGGGTGTCGCGGGCTTGCTCGGTTGCGTTCCGGCTTTCGCATCCTTGGATTCCTTGGACTCGGCTACGCCGAGCAGTTTTACCGAGCCGCCTTGTCGCAGCCAATCCTGGTAGCCGCCGACATATTCGCGAACGACGCCATTACCCTCGAAAACCAGCGTACTGGTGACCACGTTATCGAGGAACGCCCGGTCATGGCTGACCATCAATACCGTGCCCTGGAACCCGAGCAAAACCTCCTCGAGCAGTTCGAGAGTTTCTACGTCGAGATCATTGGTCGGCTCGTCGAGTACCAAGAGGTTGGCCGGCTTACTGAACAGCTTGGCGAGCAAGAGGCGTGCCCGTTCGCCGCCAGACAGCGCTTTTACTGGTGTGCGGGCCCGCTGCGGGCTGAACAGGAAATCACCGAGGTAGCTGAGAACATGGCGATTCTGGCCGTCGATGGTGATGAAGTCGCGCCCCTCTGCGACGTTGTCGATGACGGTTTTTTCCAGTTCCAACTGGTGACGCAATTGGTCGAAATACGCCACTTCCAGTTTTGTACCCGCCTCAACCGTGCCGCTGGTGGGCTGTAGATCTCCTAACAGCAGCTTGAGCAGCGTGGTCTTGCCGGTGCCGTTGGCTCCGAGCAAACCAATCCGATCGCCACGCTGCAGAACCATCGAGAAATCGCGGATCAGCGGCTCGCCGCCTGGGTGAGCGAAGCTTGCATGCTCGACGACGATGACCTGCTTGCCGGATTTTTCGGCTGCATCGACCTGAATGTTGGCCTTGCCTTGATGCTCACGGCGTTCGCTGCGCTCGGCTCGCAAAGCCTTGAGAGCACGAACGCGGCCTTCATTACGAGTACGGCGAGCCTTGATGCCCTGGCGAATCCAGACTTCTTCCTGCGCGAGCTTCTTGTCGAACAAGGCGTTGGCCGTTTCTTCAGCCGCCAACTGTTGTTCTTTGTGTACCAGAAAGCTGGCGTAATCGCCGTTCCAGTCGATCATGTGGCCTCGATCGAGTTCGAGGATACGCGTCGCCAGATTCTGCAGGAACGCTCGGTCGTGCGTGATGAACAGCACGGCACCGTTAAAACCGGTCAGCGCTTCTTCCAGCCAGGCGATTGCGCCAATATCCAAGTGGTTGGTCGGCTCGTCCAGCAGCAGCAGGTCGGGCTCGGACACCAGCGCCTGCGCCAACAGAACGCGCCGCCTCCAGCCGCCGGAAAGCTCAGCGAGGGTCTTGTCGGCCGGCAGCTGCAAACGACTAAGGGTGCTATCGACCAGTTGCTGCAGACGCCAGCCATCCTTGGCTTCGAGTTCCTGTTGAACATGCATCAGCTTATCCAGGTCGGCTTCGTTCTGGATGTTTTGGCTGAGGTGATGGTACTCGGCCAGCAACTGGCCGACCCCGGACAAGCCTTCGGCCACTACGTCGAACACGGTGCGCTCGTCAGCGAGCGGAAGCTCCTGCGGTAGCTCGCCGATCTTCAGCCCCGGCGCGCGCCAAATTTCCCCATCATCCGGCAGCTGGCTACCCTTGACCAGGCTCAGCATGCTGGATTTGCCGGTGCCGTTGCGGCCGATGATGCACACCCGCTCACCCCGCGCAATCTGCCAGGACACGCCATCGAGCAATGGATTGGTGCCATAGGCGAGGGACACATTGGTCAACTTGAGCAGGGTCATGACTACCTCCGGAAAACAGGGCGCGCAGTCTAGCAGAATGCGCCCGTCAGACGGGCGTCACCGAGCTTTTCGAGCATTCAGTCAGGGGCCTCATCCGCGGCCTTCTATCATGATTCCACCACCGATTCGAGAGCGCTGCGCCAGCCCACGGTACGTTCGTCGGAACGTACCGCTTTGTTGGTTTCAAGAGCTTAATCCTCGTTTAACTGCTCGCGTGGCCAAGCTAAGCTAGTCGCAGCAACTCCCATGCCCCCGTCTTCGGAAGTCTCATGCGCGGTCGACTCTCCAGTATCTTTTTGTGCTTTCTGTTCACTGCCCTCACCCTCGAAACCACTCAAGCCGCCAGCCTTCAACAGCAACGGCAATATTACGACGAAGCCAAGCGAGCCCTGGCCAAGGGCGACAGTGGCCCATATCGCCGCTACGCCAGCGCACTGCGGGACTACCCGCTCGAACCTTACCTGGCTTATGACGAACTGACGGCACGACTGAAGACCGCCAGCAATGACGAAGTCGAGAAATTTCTGGCTGAGCATGGCGACTTGCCCCAGGCAAGTTGGATGAAACTGCGTTGGCTGCGATTGCTCGCAGCCCGTGGCGACTGGCAGCCGTTCGTTGCGCACTATGATCCGAAGATGAACTTTGCCGAACTGGACTGTCTGTTCGGCCAATACCAACTCGCCAGTGGCCAGACGAAGCAAGGTTACGAAACCGCCGAGCGGCTTTGGCTGGTTGGAAAATCACAGCACAACGCGTGCGATGCACTGTTCGACCGCTGGGAAGGCGCGGGACAGCTTACCGAAGAGCTACGCTGGAAGCGCACCAAACTGGCGGTCGAGAGGGGTAACTACGGCCTCGCTAGCTTCCTCGTCAAAAGCCTGCCGACGCTGAAAACGCAGGGCGAGCTGCTGATCGACGTCGCTCAAAAACCTCAGATGCTTGATCAGACCGGCCGCTTCATGACGCCAACCCAGACCATGGGGGATATCGTCTCGGTCGGCCTGCGCCGGCTTGCGCGCAAAGATCCGGAAAAAGCCCTCGGGCTGCTCGAGAGCTACGCCAAGCGCTTGTCGTTTTCGAAGGACGAAAAGGTCGCGATCGCCCGCCAGATCGGCCTCACCTTGGCCAAACGTTTCGATGCGCGCGCGTTAAAGGTCATGGCCGAATACGATCCCGAGCTGCGTGACGATACCGTCAGTGAATGGCGGGCCCGCCTGTTGTTGCGTCTGGGACGCTGGGACGACGCCTACGCGCTGACCCAACGATTCCCCGAGGAGCTCGCCAACACCAACCGGTGGCGTTACTGGAAAGCACGCAGCCTGGAGCTGGCGAAACCCAACGATGAACGCACCGCTCAGCTCTATCGGCCGGTCGCCAGCGAACGAGACTTCTATGGTTTCCTCTCGGCCGATCGCATCCAGGCGCCCTACAAGCTCAACCATCAGCCACTCGCGCTGGATCCAAAGGTGATTCAGAAAGTCCGCAACACCGCGGGCATCCGTCGCGCGATGGAATTCCATGCACGCGGACAGATCGTCGACGGTCGCCGTGAGTGGTATCACGTCAGTCGCCTGTTCAGCCGAGATGAACTGGTCGCCCAGGCGCGGCTGGCCTACGAGATGGAGTGGTATTTCCCCGCTATTCGCACCATCAGCCAGGCGAAGTACTGGGACGATCTGGACGTCCGTTTCCCCATGGCCCATCGCAACAGCTTAGTGAAGGCGGCGAAAGCGCGGGAAATTCACCCGAGCTGGGTCTTCGCCATCACACGTCAGGAAAGTGCGTTCATGGCCGACGCCCGCTCACAGGTTGGAGCCACGGGTTTGATGCAGTTGATGCCGAGCACCGCGAAGGAAACCGCCAGGCGCTTTGGCATTGCGCTTTCATCGCCGCAGCAGGTGCTCAACCCCGACATCAACATCCAGCTCGGTGCCGCCTATCTCAGTCAGATCTACGGTCAATTCAACGGCAACCGGGTGCTCGCGTCAGCGGCTTACAACGCCGGCCCCGGGCGGGTTCGTCAATGGTTGAAGAACGCCGAACATTTGCCGTTCGACGTCTGGGTCGAGAATATCCCGTTCGATGAAACCCGCCAGTACGTGCAGAACGTGCTGACCTACTCGGTGATCTACGGACAAAAGCTCAACTCACCGCAGCCACTGATCGAGTGGCACGAGCGCTATTTCGAAGGGCAGTGATGACGATAGCGTGTAGTCGAAGAAGCTGGCTGTAGACTGCTTTAGCCCATCACCTCCGGCGTGTTGCGCTGCCCCATTCTGCGGTGCTGCGGTTTTGCTTATTCGAGTACTTCTACTGGCATGCCCACCTTCAGCTCGCCGGTGCCCTCGGCAATGAGGTTCTGTCCGAAGAACACGCCGCCCTTCACCTTTCGGTAGTTCATCAGCGTAGCCAGTGGTTCGCGGGTCGGACTCTGGACGCCATTGAGCGGATCGATGGTCGGAATGATGCAGCGCGAGCACGGCTTGACCACGCGAAACGTCATATCGCCGATGCGAATGCGCCGCCAACCATCCTCGGCGTAAGGGGCCGCATCGGCGATCACCAGATTCGGCCGAAACCGTCGCACATCGAGCAATTGCCCCACTCGCGCCGAAAGGTCATCGAGCGAACGCTGGCCGATCAGTAGAAACGGAAAGCCATCGCTGAATCCCGTCAGCTCGCCAGGGCGGGCATAGTCCTGGTCGATCTGGATGCCCCGTGCGTTCGGTAGATGCACCAGCCGGCACGGACGCCCAAGCAGGCATGTCAGCCAGGCCGCTGCAGCGTCACCGGCATCCGGTGCCTGCAAGGTTTCGCGCCAGATCAGAACGCCACGCATAAGGCTTTGCGAGCCAGGAACCGATACTCGCAGCGTGTCCATCCCAGGGGCGCTCAGCAACAGTGCTGCTTCGCCCTGCCAGCGCGCACTCAGCAGTGACATCTGCGGCAGTACTCGCTGCGTCAGGAATTTTCCGGTCGCGGCATCCACGACCATCCAGCGGCGATCGCCGCTCAGACCGAGCTCGTCGCATCGTCCTTCCTCGAGCGCTTCAGCGGAACCGGACTTGAGCGGAAAACGGTACAGCGAAGAAAGATGCATGCAGGTGCCTTGATCGGATGGACGGGTCAGCGAGCTTCGTCCAGCAACAGGCGTTCCCGGACAATGTCCACCAGTTTCTCCGGCTGGAACTTGGAAAGGAAGTTGTCACAGCCGACTTTCTGCACCATCGCCAGGTTGAAATTTCCGGAAAGAGATGTGTGAAGCACCACATACAGATCGCGCAGGCGCGGATCGTTACGGATCTCGGTGGTAAGCCGGTAACCGTCCATCTCCGGCATTTCCGCATCGGTAAAGACCATCAGCAGGCGATCAGTAAGCACTTCTCCAGCATCAGCCCAGGCCCTGAGCCTGTTCAGCCCTTTCATGCCGTCGCTGGCAGCATGCACGGTTATGCCGAGCTGGCTGAGGGTCTCGCGAAGCTGCGCCAGGGCAACGGTCGAGTCATCGACACAGAGGACTTCACGTCCCCTCGCACGCTCGAGCAACGGATCCGCCAGACGCTCTGGTGCGATACTGGTGTTATACGGGACGATCTCGGCGAGCACCTTCTCCACGTCGATGACTTCGACGAGCTTGTCCTCGACCTTGGTAATCGCCGTGAGGTAATGCTGACGTCCCGCAGTGGATGGCGGCGGCAGCACCTCTTCCCAGTTGAGGTTGAGAATGCGGTCCACACCGCCGACCAGAAACGCCTGAATCGAACGGTTGTATTCGGTCACGATGATGGTGCTGCGCTCATCCGGCACTAGCGGACGCAGGCCGATAGCGCGTGACAGATCGATCACCGGCAGCGTCTGCCCACGCAGATTGACGACCCCGCAGACCGAGCCGTGACGGTGTGGCATCAGCGTCATCTTCGGCAGTTGTACCACCTCCTGGACCTTGAACACGTTGATCGCGAATTGCTGGCGACCCGAGAGCCGGAACATGAGGATTTCCAGACGATTTTGCCCCACCAAGCGGGTGCGTTGATCGACTGACTCTAGAATGCCGGCCATTTTGCGGGCTCCTTGCGAATAAGGGATGTAACAAGCTATCGGCCGCAAAGCTTCGCGCTTTATTCATCGGAACAAGTATTTTATCGGCCCGCGGCGAGCCGTCCGATTGATCAGCCGGCAGCCGGTACGCCACGGTCAGGCGGGCGTGCGAGCAGCTCGAGACAGCGGCTCATCCCGCAGTAACGGGCTGCCTTCGGGAAGATGCAGCCGCAAAGCCCTACGCTTCACCGTGAAGCGCATACGCTTAGCTGCGAAGGGTTCACCATCAAGGTTGATGTCGATCTCATCCGGCGCTTCAACCTCGATCCACGGCACGCGCGCGGTTACTGAAACGGTATCGATTCCCAGCAGCCCACCGCTTAACAGCGTACCCAAGGTGCCCACCGTATCGGCAGGCGCCGGGACGATGCAGATATCGAGCAAGCCATCATCGATCGAAGCCTGCGGACACAGCTGTTGCCCTCCGCCCGACTGACGACCGTTGCCGATACCCAGTGCTAAAAAATCGCCTTCCCAGGCGAAGTCAGGCCCAACGAAGCGCCCCCAGGCAGCGCGCAGTTCACTGAAGCGCGATAAGCCGGTCAACAGATATGCGCTGCCTCCCAGCACCCGCTTCAACTCTTCGGAAGTCGTAGCGGTGACCTTGGAACCGAAGCCACCGGTGGCCATGTTGAGGAAGATTTCACCGTTCATTTCTCCGACATCGACCCTCACCGGCTCGCGATTGAGCAGGGTCAGTGCCTCGAAGGGTGTCAATGGAATTTCGGCGGCGTGGGCGAAATCATTGGCAGTCCCAAGCGGCAGCACGGCCAGGCTGGCATCCGAGCCGCTGTCCAACAAAGCCTGTGTCATTTCCCGCACGGTACCGTCTCCGCCACCGGCGATCAGGGTTCGGTATCCCGCCGCGAGTGCTTCCTTCACCAGACGCGCAGTATCCCCGCGCTCCCACGTCACCCGTACGGCAAGTTCGTTTCCGAGTTGACGCCATTCGTTGACTGCCGTACGCAGCTCGTCGTTGAGCGCCTGTTTCCCGTGAAGAACAAGTAGTGCCTTGGGTTCATTCATTCCAATCGCTTCCATTTCGTTATCGACAAATAGACCTGTTTCGTCACCGGAAAGTTGTGAGTAAGCGACCGAGTGCGACTTAAGCCGAGCGGCAGATTGCGTTGACCATCGGTCAGGAGCGCGCGCGTCAAAACACTCGATACCGAGCGAGCTCTTACGTCTACCCCCTTTAATATCAACCCTTTAGTGACGATTTTAATCCTGTCTACTGACTAAGCACTTTGCATCCTGACGGTGAACTCATTCCATGCAAGGCGGTCGGAGCACTTGTCCAGGTGAGGGTTGCGATAGCGGCCTGCCATCAGAACCGCGGATCGCGGCGATCAAAACGAGTATTGAGCTAGCAATAGCCATAGGAAGGAGCCTTGTATGCGCTTACAGTCCGTTGGAACCCTTGAGTACGCCCACCCCAGTTTCGTTGATTACTTTCTAGCCAGCGTTCGCCTGATTCACGGGCTTACCGCTGTATTGCCGGGCGTCCTGCTTTTGCTTTTTCTGCCGCTCGAGCTTCCTGCGGGTGGCGGGACTTTCAGTACGTTCCTGATGTTCTTCGGCGTGATCAGCGTGGTCATCTTCCAATCGGTTGGCATCTACAGCGAAGAAGTGTTCAGCACGCTGCTGCGCTTTCGCACCATGCTGGTGGCCTGGGCCGCAGCGTTCAGCCTACTGATATTCATGCACCAGGGACTGGGTATGTTCAGCTACCTGGAAGCCAAGCACCTGACCTTCTGGTTCATCTCCAGTGGCGTCCTGTTCGGCGCCGAGCGACTGATGATGCTCGCATTGTTTCGTCGGCTGATGGCTAAAGGCGTCTATCTGCAGAACGCGGTGATCCTCGGCGGTACCGATAACGGCCTGCGCGTCGCCGAGTATCTGGCCCATCACCGCGACATCCGTACCGGCGTACTCGGCTTTATCGATGACCGTCTGGAGCGCCTGCCCAAGACACTCGCTGACCTACCCTTGCTGGGCAATACGCGTGATCTGGAACAGATGATTCGTGAGGAGAAGGTCACCCAGGTTCTGGTCGCCCTGCCCTGGTTCGCCGACAGCCGCATCGGCCAGGTGATCAATGAGCTGCGCAAGCTGCCGGTCAACGTGCTGCTGGTGCCGGACATGGTCGCCTTCCGTCACGCCAACAAACGCATCACCGAGGTCGGCGGGCTGCCAACCCTGATCGCCTCCGATCTGCCGCTGCGCGGCTGGTCGCCGATGTTCAAGCAAAAGCGCTACGGCTACAACAACCGACTGATCGAGGTGTTCAAGTTTCGCTCGATGTACCACGCCAAATCGGATGCCAACGCCGAGCGCCAGACCACCCGTGACGACGACCGCATTACCCGTGTGGGTCGCTTCATCCGCAAGACCAGCCTCGACGAGCTGCCCCAGCTGCTCAACGTGTTTCTCGGCAGCATGTCCATGGTGGGCCCGCGCCCCCATGCAACCGCAACCAAGGCCGCTGGCGTGCTGTTCGAAGACGCCGTCTCGGAATATTCCGCGCGCCATCGCGTCAAGCCCGGCATCACCGGTTGGGCACAGATCAATGGCTATCGTGGCGAAACCGACACCCTCGAAAAGATCGAAAAGCGCGTCGAGTTCGATCTGGACTACATCGAGCGCTGGTCGGTCTGGTTCGACATCTACATCCTCGCTCGAACCATTCCCGCTTTGCTATTCAATAGGGACGTCTACTGACTGCAGCACGCATTGACCGGCCCCACCACGGCAACACGCCACTTCATGCGCGAGCACAGCAGGAAGATTGAACTAATGAAGCGAGCAAATATCAGATTTGCGTTCTGTGACACGCATGCCCATCCGTCCATGAATCCGGGGCTGAGAGGCTAAGTACCATGTTCCAGAACATATTGATCGTTTGTGTCGGCAACGTATGCAGAAGCCCGGCGGCCGAAGCATTGCTGACGAACAGACTCCAAGGAAAAGGCCTGACGATTAGCTCGGCAGGCATAGGCGCATTAGTGGGCAATCCAATGGACAAGACCGCACATGAGGTGCTTGCCGATCACGGCTTGGAACATAGGTCCCACCGTGCTCGACAGGTCGATAGCGAGATACTGCACCAGGCCGACCTGATCCTCGCCATGGAGCAGAGCCACGTCCAGCACATCCGCCAAATAGCGCCCGAAGTGCATGGCAAGACCTTCCTGATGGGCAAATGGCTAGACAACATGGAAATCCCCGATCCCTTTCGTCAATCCAAGCCCGCATTCGAACATGTTCACAGCCTTCTGACGCAGTCCGTCGAAAGCTGGCTTCCTTACCTGAAATAAGAAGAAGGAACTTCAATGACCACCATGCCCCGCCCCATCTATGAAACCAAAGAGGACAAGGACATTGACCTGGCCCACCTCTTTGACACGCTCATCAACAATCGAACCCTGATCCTCGTTATCACAGGCTTTTTCGCTGCACTGGGTGTCGCCTATGCGCTGCTTGCCACTCCGGTGTACCTCGCCAGCGCGATGATCCAGATCGAGCCGAAAAATGGCCTGCCCAGCCTTACCGATGTGGTGGGCAACGCGCCGGCAGTCTCTCCGGCACAGACCGAGATTGCACTGCTCAAATCGCGGTCCGTTGTAGGCGGCGCGGTGGATTCACTCAATCTCGACATCATCATCGAGCCGCACCACTTCCCTCTGATTGGCGGTTTCGTGTTTCGTCGCTTCGAGCCATCTGAAGAAGGCGAGCTGGGCTGGTACCCGGACGGTTTCGAGTCCTATGCTTGGGGCGGCGAGTCGCTGCGCGTCTCTCAGTTAATCGTGCCGGACAAGATGCACGGCGAAGAGTTGACCCTGGAAGCCGCTGAGAACAACGGTTTCATCCTGCGTGACCCCGACGACGAAGTAGTCGCTCAGGGCATTGTTGGCGAGCCGGTCGAAACACCGGACTACGGTATTACCGTCGCCGAGCTCAACGCGCGTCCAGGTACTACGTTCACGGTTATCAAGAACCGCACCTACGCCACCACCGAGGACTACCAGAACCGCCTCTCCGCCGGCGAACTCGGCAAGCAGTCCGGCATCGTCAACGTGACCCTGGAAGGCACGGACCCGGACAAGGCCATTCAAGTACTGGAGGAAGTGGCGCAGCGCTATGTCGACCAGAACGTCGCACGCAACGCCGCCGAAGCGACACAGAGCCTGGAATTTCTCAGCGAACAGGTACCGGAAGTCCGCAAGAAGCTCGACGCCGCCCAAACAGCGCTGAACAAGTATCAGACCGGTAATCGCTCGGTAGACATCTCGGCCGAAACCCAATCGGTACTGGATCGCATCGTCGATCTGGAAAAACAGATTTCCGAGCAGAACCTCAAGCGCACCGAGATGGAACGCCGCTTCACCCGTCAGCATCCGAACTTCCAGGCGCTGATGAACCAGATCAATCAGCTACAGGCACAAAAGGCCGAGCTGGAGAAACAGATCGGCACCCTGCCCTCGACCCAGCAGGAACTGTTGCGCCTGAACCGTGATGTCGAAGTGTCATCCGAAACCTATTCCATGCTGTTGAACAAGACCCAGGAACTGGACATCATCCGGGCCGGTACCGTCGGCAACGTGCACATCATCGACCATGCGGCCGCCGACATCGACGAGCCCGTCAAGCCGAACAAACCGCTGATCGTCATCGCGGCCATCCTGCTCGGCGGCCTGCTCGCGATCGCCTTCGTTTATGTTCGTGAGGCGCTCAAGCGCGGTGTGGAGAATCCGGAAGAGATCGAGCGCGTCGGCATTCCGGTATACGCCGCAATCCCGTTCAGCGAAAAGCAGGGAGCGTTGGAAAAACGCCTGGCCAACTTCAAGCGTGACAAGAGCAGTGCCTCTTATCTGCTGACGATCAACGATCCCGCGGATCTGGCGACCGAAGCCATGCGCAGCCTGCGCACCAGCCTGCACTTCGCCATGATCGAAGCTAAGAACAACATCCTGATGATCACCGGCCCCAGCCCGGCCGTCGGCAAATCGTTTGTCACCAGCAACCTGGCCGCGGTGATCGCGCAATCCGGCAAGAAAGTACTGCTGGTCGACGCCGACATGCGCAAGGGCTACCTGCACAAAGTCATGCGTTGCCAGGGTGAGAAGGGACTTTCGGACATCCTGTCCGGCCGCATTACGCTGTTCGATGCCATCCAGAAGACCCAGCTAAACAATTTGCACGTGATTGCTCACGGCCAGTTGCCACCCAACCCGTCCGAGCTGCTGATGCATGAGAACTTCTCTCGCTTCGTCAAAGAAATCAGCACCATGTACGACATGGTGATCTTCGACACGCCGCCGATCCTCGCGGTCACCGATGCCGCCCTGGTCGGTAGCCAGGCCGGCACCACTCTGATGGTCACCCGCTACGGTCTGAACGGGGTCAAGGAGATCGAGGTCGCCAAGCGCCGTCTCGAGCAGAATGGGCTTTTGGTCAAAGGCGTGATCTTCAACGCCGTTATTCGCAAAGCGTCGAATTACAGCGAGTACGGTTACTACCAGTACGACTATCAGAGCAAGTAAGTGTCCCCGGCATGTATCGCATGCCGGACGCACAAGCAACAGCTTGCCACTCGTTGACCCGCATCGGCCGCTCGGCCCCGTTCGCTCGCATTAATTCGGCGAACGGAGCCCGCCGGTTGGTCCGCTGCGCAGTCAATACCAGCCCAATCGCCAGATGACTCAATCGGAGATCAAGGTACATATGGTACGTCGCTTTCTTTCGCCCATATTTGGCGCGATACGGTTGGCTGCAGGCCTGACACTGGTCAGCTGTGTGTCGCTTGTGCAGGCCCAATCCAGCGAAAAGAGTACAGGTATCGACCTGATCGGCATCAATATGTCCGGCGCCAATTTCGCACCGCACATAACGCCCGGCAAGGTTGGCACTAACTATTTCTATCCAGAGGAAAAGCACTTCAAGTATTACGCGGACAAGAACATCCGCCTGATTCGTTTTCCGTTCATCTGGGAGCGCCTGCAGCACGACCTGTACAAAGGCGTTAACTTCGATCAGATCCGCCTGCTAAGAAGAACCCTCGATTACGCCGCAACGCATGGCCAGAAAATCATTTTGGATATGCACAACTACGGTCGATATAAAGGCAAGTTGATCGGCTCTGCCGAAGTCCCATACGAGGCCTACGCCAGCGTCTGGAGAAAACTTGCCGAAGAATTCAAGGACCATCCTGCCCTGTTGGGCTACGACATCATGAACGAGCCCCACTCCACCAAAGGCCTTTGGCCAGCCGCGGCCCAGGCAGCGGTCGATGCGATCCGTCAGGTGGACATGAACACCCTGATATTCCTGGAAGGCGACCGCTGGGCCAGCACCTTCCACTGGCGCAAGGTGAACGAAGACTTCTTAATCGAAGACCCGGCGGACAAACTCATGTACGAAGGCCATCTGTACTTCGACAAAGATTTTTCCGGACGTTACGCAGCCGACGAAAACGTCGCCCCGATGCTAGGTGTGGAACGTGCTCGGCCTTTCGTCGAGTGGCTGCAGGAGCACAACCTGAAAGGCTTCCTGGGCGAATACGGCGTACCCGGCCATTCCGAGACAATGTTGGTCGCCATGGATAACCTTCTCAGCTACCTCAACGAACAGTGCATTCCCAGCGCCTATTGGGCAGGCGGTCCGGGTTGGGGCAAATACGTACTGGCCGTTGAACCCATCGATGGCAAGGACCGCCCGCAAATGGACGTGCTGCAAAAGAACATTGCCAATAGCTGTACAGAATATGGCCCGATGTCGCGGCCTTGATCGTTGCCCTTGCCGTACCTGACGTAGGCCAGTTTTTGGCAGCGCGGTGTTGTGATGGCGGTCAGAATTTTTGGCGAAACCTGAAAATCACACGCAACCCAACCACTAACAGATTGTCCAACGTTTCGACCGAGCATCAGCGGGTGAATGCGAGCGGAACTCAGAATGATCTGACGGCTATCGAAAACGTCTGGTTACCGACGCGCTGCCGAGATTTGAATTGACACACCCGCAAACACAGATACGTAGGACGACGCATCGACGGCATCGGTACGACAGCGTTCAGTGGCTTGAGTTTGTTGGGGCGTAGTTGATCTGGACAATGGAAAAGCACCTAAGGACTCAGGTGATGACAAACATCAGCTCAAGATTCTTTTATTTACCCGTGACGGTGTTGGCGCTCGTTTTGCATTTCTCCGTCTTCGGCGACAGCACGCACAACCCGATCGGAATAAAATTTCTCAACGAAGCTTATTTGGCGGTTTGTCTGGGTGCGTCATTGCTCCTCATACTCGCAGCCGCAGAAGATGCGTCCAGAGAACTGCGCGTTTTAATGTACTACGCCTTATACAGTGTTCTGGTATTTACCGTTCTGCCGGCGATATTTTCGTTCTATACCTTCGGACAACCCATTGCTTATGGGCTTATCGAAGAGCGAAGAATCCTGTTCGCTTTTGGCTTCGCACCTCTTTTATTACTCGCAAAAAAGCTGACAACCCGACAGTTCGAGCACTCGCTCTTGTGTGCGGCACTGCTAGCAGTATTCCTGTCTTGGTGCTTCAAGTTCGGCCTGCTGCCTGATCTGCGTACAGAACAAACGGCCTGGGACCGCCCAGATCGTTCGTCCATAGGCCCATTTCTGATTTGCTTTGTCTATTTCTACTGCATTCAGACTTGGGCGAAAGGAAAATCCCCAATCAGTGGAGAAAATCGATCACGCAACCTTTACCTCATAATGGCTGCGATACTCCTCATGACACTGGTTTTTGCAACACAAACTCGCCAGCTCATTGTGCTTTGCCTTGCGTTCACAATTTTCTGTCTAAGGGCAAAGGCCATCATTTGGGCCGCCTCGTTATGCATTCTCTTATCCCCTTTCTATTTCTATCCAGAGCTTCTCAAAACACTGGGATTGAACATCGAGTTCTATCAAAACAGTCTTGAAGGCGATGTTGACGACGGCGTGCGCCCCTACACCATCGCTGCCATATTCAATCATCTGGACTTGGTCAACTGGCTCCCCAGTGGCTCACTGTCGCTGATGTGGCAGGATGGGTTCATCCCCTATTTTGGCGAACATTTTTTTCTGTCGGACGTAGGAATCATCGGAACCATGTTTCGCTTCGGGTTTCTGACCTTCCTGGTTGTGCCAATGTCGCTGTTTATTTATCAGCGCATTGCCCGCAACATAAACCCGGACATGGGCTTCAACTACGCGGTCATGCTGGCACTCTTCGTAATATGGCCGCTCAGCGGCCTATTCGAATATGCGCAACCGATCGTTGTCATGCTTTTCGTTGTACATGCTTTACGCGCACGCCATCTTCGCAGCAAGGAACGAGTACATGAACGTCGCACTTATTCTCAACTACAAAGCTGCTACTGAAACTATCAGCTGCGCAGAAAGCCTGCTCACTCATTGCTCGACAATCGACCATATTGTCATTGTTGACAATGATTCCCAGGATGGGTCAGCTCTTGCCTTTCAGCAATGGCTGGATGAAAAGGCGTATGCGAAGGTAACGTTGCTTTGCAATCCGGAAAATAACGGCTATGCGGGTGGCAACAATTATGGCCTGCGCTGGGCGATGGAACATCTCCAACCCACCTACTTCTGGGTCGTTAATAACGATACCTATGTCGACAGTGATGCCTTCTCGCCATTACTCGAAGCGTTGCAGCGTAACAACCGCCAGTTTGTCGGTTCACTCGTATTGAGCGCAGACTCTGGACGACTGGAGTGTTACGGAGGTGGAAAACTGTATCCAATCTTGGGCAAGGCACGCCTGCTCGGAAAGGACCAAAGCCTCGAAGCTTTAAAGCAGCAGGTCCATCAACATGCCCCGGACTACATAATGGGCTGTAGCCTCGCATTTTCAGCAGCGCTGACCGAAGAAATCGGTCTGATGGATGAAAGCTACTTTATGTATTTCGAAGAAGTGGATTGGCAGTATCGCGCTAGACGCTTCGGCATCTCGATCAAGGTAATCCCGGAAAGCCGTCTGTTCCACTATGGCTCCCTTAGCTTGGGAAACCGCTCGGCTTTCTACCATTACTATCGCAACCGCGCGGCAACTCGTTTCAATAAGCGATTCTATGGACCGCTCTTCGCGCTCACTTCCGCGTTCTTGCTTTCAGCTGTTACAACGATAAAGGAATTCAGAAATCCCACCCTCGCCTGGTCGGGTATCAAGGGCGCTTTCAAGGGAGTAGCAATGAGTGTCAAGTGATACTAATGCGTTCGGAATAGACTTCTACTCCGGCAATAAGAAGACGTTATTGACCTACATCCGAGAGGGCGTCAAACAGCCCTATTCGTTTGTAGTAACGCCAAACGTAGATCACCTCGTTCAATTGGAGCATGACGAAGAGCTGCGAGATGCCTACGCCAAAGCGCGTTGGAGGCTCTGTGACAGCCGTATTCTGCTATCGCTGCTGGGACGGCTGGGCGTGCATCTGGACGAGGCCATTCCTGGTAGCGATCTAACCCTGGACATCCTCAGATGGGCCGACAAGGATCGCTTGCGCGTCGTTCTGATCGGTTCGTTACACTCGGAAGCCGACAAGCTTCGGGCACTCTATCCCGGCATCGATCTGTATCACTACAACCCACCGATGGGTTTCATCAAAAAGCCCGAAGAAGTGCAGCGCTGCCTACAGTTCGTCCGAGAAAATCCATCGGAACTGGTTTTGTATGCTGTAGGGACACCACGAGGGGAAGTTCTGGCTGCAGCGACTCAGTCTCATGAACGCTCGGGCATGGGCTTTTGTATTGGCGCCTCCATTTCCTTTGCGACGGGCACAATCAAGCGCGCGCCAAAATGGATGCGCGAATACAAGCTCGAGTGGCTGCATCGCATGTGCATGGAGCCCCGCAGATTGGCCAAACGTTATTGGATCGATGCACTTTATATCGTGCCCGCTTTTCTACGAGAAAAAAGCTCCAGGCAAAAAGCCAGCCCGGCAAAACAGGAGTCGTGATCGAATATCGACGGCTGCCAAAGGGCATATCACCGTCGTTCCGTTACGTTTGTTAATCAGTTGGTTGGTAACTAACGAAACAGGCTATCGAATAATGCTTCGCTGCTGCTTTCCAGCCAGTAGCGGAGCAAAGGCAATTCTGAAAATCTAACCTCAAACAGGGAAGAAAATGAAAGCGATCATCACGGGCATCACAGGGCAAGACGGCGCTTATCTGGCAGAGCTTCTGCTAGAAAAAGGCTACACCGTATATGGAACTTTTCGGCGTACCAGCTCGGTCAATTTCTGGCGAATTGAAGAGTTGGGTATCGACAAACACCCCAATCTGCATCTCGTTGAATACGACCTCACCGACCTGTCGTCCAGCATTCGATTACTTGAGACCAGCGGTGCAACGGAGGTGTACAACCTCGCTGCGCAGAGTTTCGTAGGGGTTTCATTCGAGCAACCGTTGACCACGCTGGACATCACTGGCGCAGGCGCTGTGAACCTGTTGGAAGCCATTCGTATCGTCAACCCAAAGATTCGCTATTACCAGGCGTCTACCTCGGAAATGTTCGGTAAGGTCCAAGCCATTCCGCAGGTGGAAACCACGCCTTTCTACCCTCGCAGCCCCTATGGCGTCGCGAAGCTCTATGCGCACTGGATGACTATCAACTACCGGGAGTCGTACGACATTTTTGGTTGCAGCGGCATCCTGTTCAACCACGAATCGCCTCTACGCGGCCGAGAGTTCGTGACCCGGAAAATTACCGATTCAGTGGCCAAGATCAAACTGGGCCAGCTGGATGTGCTCGAACTGGGCAACATCGACGCAAAGCGTGATTGGGGCTATGCCAAGGAATACGTCGAAGGAATGTGGCGCATGCTGCAGGCAGAGGAGCCTGACGTTTTCGTACTGGCGACCAACCGCACTGAAACCGTGCGTGACTTCGTGACCCTGGCATTCAAGGCAGTTGATACCGAACTGCAATGGGAAGGCAGCGGCGAGCAAGAGCAGGCCATCGACACGGCGACGGGCAAGGTCGTTATGCGAGTCAATCCGAAGTTCTACCGTCCGGCAGAAGTCGACCTGTTGATCGGCGATCCACAAAAGGCCAAAGACGTGCTGGGCTGGGTACCCAAGACTTCCCTGGAACAGCTGTGCCGCATGATGGTCGACGCCGATCTGCGCCGCAATCAGCAGGGTTTTTCGTTCTAAGGAAGATTGATCGATCACTGGATGTGAGCGTACCGGATGCCCTACATGGAGTACCGGCACACTCCGTCGGATAAACACGCAGGGCACTCGGCCTGTTCTCTGAGTTCGTCTTCCCCTGAACTACGGCCAACTCGTTTATCCCGGTGATTCGCGGTCAGCGCTGGTCGAACTGATCAGCAGCAATAGGCGCTGTTCGAGCAGCGCCTTGTAATCGGCCAGCCGACCGTAACTTGGACGCAACATCCCATGCTTATACCCGGGACAGACCGCTCCGCTGAAAATTGGAATTTCATCCTATCGGGAAGAACATGCGTAAAGTGCTGATTACCGGCGTCACCGGTTTCACGGGACGCTATATGGCGGAAGAATTCGCAGCCCACGGCTACGAGGTCCATGGCCTCAGCTATCGCCAGCCTGTCAGCGAACTGCCTGTGGCGGTTTCAGCCATTCATTGCTGCTCGCTGAACGACACCGAGACGCTACGAACCCTGTTGATGGAAATACGGCCAAGCTATGTCGTTCATTTGGCTGCGGTGTCGTTCGTCGCACATACCGACGCGGACGCGATCTACAACGCCAACCTGCTCGGCACCCGTCATCTGCTCGAAGCGCTACGCACAACAGCAACCTGTCTTGAAGGCGTGCTTCTGGCCAGCAGTGCGAATGTGTATGGGAACGCTACCGAAGGCGTCCTGGACGAGTCTTCACCTCTTGCCCCGGCCAATGATTACGCGGTGAGCAAAGCGGCGATGGAGCTCTTGGCGCGGCTGTACTACGGACGATTGCCGTTGATTATCAGCAGGCCATTCAATTACACGGGAATCGGTCAGGCTGAGCAATTCCTTATTCCAAAGATCGTTGCGCATACGCGTCGTCGCGCAGACGTCATTGAGCTGGGAAACCTGGATATCGCCCGGGACTTCTGCGATGTCCGCCAGGTTGTGCAAGCCTATCGGCGTCTACTGGAGACTCCCGCCGCGATCGGCGAAACGGTCAATATCTGCTCAGGCTCGGCGTATACGCTTGAATATGTTCTTGAGCAGGCGGCAGCCATATCCGGACATCGTATGGAGGTCAGGGTTAATCCCTCCTTCGTACGCAGCGCCGATGTGAAAAATCTGTTCGGCTGCAGAACCAAGTTGGACACGCTTATCGGCGACCTGCCTGAGATCGAGCTAAAAGAAACGTTGCGCTGGATGATCGAACAGCCATTCACGAATTAATACTTGATCGATATCAGCAGCGTCGCCATAAATCACGGCGGCATCGCGATTGGTCCAAAAGGCCGTGAAACTATTCTTTGTTTATTTATTTCGGCGCACCGATACAGGTACCGAACAGCCCGCGACGCTGCCAAAAGCGTTATTTGCACCGTTGCCTGGACGCGTGACGAAATCAAGTTCAGGCTGCAAATTATCAAATCCCCCGTTCTAGACGCGCTCTACCGCCTCACACCGCAGCCTCCTCTATATCGATGCTGGATTTGTGCTCATCATCTTGAACCCCCGAGAAACGGAGCGGTCTATGGCTACTGTGAGCGACAAGCGCCTGTAGCCGTTTCGTGAAAAGCGCTAATCAGCTTGAGTAAAACCTCATCAGTGGCTTTCCCGAACAGGTCTCATGTCGAGACAAGAAGTATTACTTCCAGAGCTTTGCGGTAGCGACACCAGGAGAAGCAGATATTGATTCGTTCTTGCTCTTTCGAAAAGACACCGCCGGTTGTCTATGGACGAATCAATTTCGCTCATTCCTTCAGCTAAAAGTGAATCCGCTGTTTCACTTCGTAAAAACAACTATTCCGTCAAGGATGAAGAACTATGAAACCATTATTTGCTCTCGCTTTCTCTTCCGTGCTGGTGCTTCAGGGATGTGTGTTTGCGCCCGGCCAATACCTTGATCCGGATGAATTCAAGGACGGCGCGGAATCAGAAGACGGTACCGTACAGCTTATTCGCATCACTCCCGACATGCTCAAGGGCGAGCTGTCCTCGGACAGGGGCACTTCCAGCAAGCAGGAACTGATCGACTACAAACCGGAGGCGTACCGTATCGGCGCCAACGATCTTCTCTATATCACCGTATGGGATCACCCAGAGCTGACAGCGCCGTCCGGTCCGCAGCAGCAACTCGATGCCAACGGCCGCCTGGTTCGCCCTGATGGCACCCTCTTCTACCCCTATATCGGCACCGTCAATGCTGCAGGCCGTACGATTGAAGAACTGCGAATCGATATCGCGCGCCGCCTCGCCAATTACATCGACAGCCCACAGGTAGACGTCAGCCTGCTGCGCTATGGTAGCCAGCGCATCGTGCTTTCCGGCGCATTCAATACCGCCGGTGAAATACCGGTAACCACCGCACCGATGACCATCGTGCAGGCGATCAGCCAGGCGGGTGTCAACACCGATACTGCCGATCTCTCCGGCCTGATGCTCAAGCGCGGCGGCCGTGAGTACATGCTGAACCTCGACGACCTGAACCGCCCGGACTCCTGGCTGCATCAGGTTTATCTGAAGGACGGCGACCAACTGCACCTGCCCTATAACGATCAGAAGAAAATCTACGTGCTGGGTGAAGTCACGAATCCACAGGCACTGAGCTTTAAAACAACTAGCTACAACCTTATGGATGCCATCGGCACCGCGGGCGGTATTCGCCAGGAAACCGCGGACGGTGAAGCGGTATATGTGATTCGCGGCGCGGAGAACATTGCCACCGAGCAGGCCAAGGTTTTTCAGCTGAACGCCCAGTCCCCAACTGCCTTCGCCTTGGCTAAGAGCTTCCCGCTCCAGCCGCAGGACGTGGTGTTCGTGGGGCCAGCCGGGATCACCCGTTGGAACCGCTTCATCAGCCAGCTGCTGCCGTCGGCATCGTTCGTTGGAACCGGTGCAGCATTCAACCGTTAATGACGTGAAAAACATCAGGTCCAGCGAGGCCTGATGAACTGAACCGCAGCCAGCCCCATGGGCGGCTGCGGTTTTTTATGTCCGGGTCTGAGTCCAGCAGTTGCTCATGTCCACATACAAAAGGCTTCGCCCCACGCGGCGAGCCTCCGTGCAATCTCCCGTTACCCGCCAGCCCCTTCGCTAGATACAGGTTTGCGTTCCGGCCACGCGCCGAAAGGCAATCACCGCTAAGGGAAAGACGGTGACCGACTATTCGGTGGGGATAGTCGGATCATCTTCAAACATGTCGATGTCTTCATCGCTGAGCTCCGTCTCTTCAGGCTCTGACATCGGGGTGTCGTTGATAGTGGCTCCGTCCGGGTCTCCGGGTAGGGGCGCAGCTGCGTCAGGATCGTTAGCGGCCAGCACGCCCGAAGCCATCATTGATTTAACTTGCATACATCACCTCGCGTCGAGGCCCCAATGGCCTCTGAAAATTCGAACGATGAAGCTGCGATTGGTGCTGAACCATCAGTCGGAACAGCGAAGCGCGCGTGATAGGGCTAATCGGCCATGCTGGCCAGCCCTGCCGTGATTTGCCGTTCGGGTAGCTGGGTGATTTAACACGCAACCGAGCCCTATGTGACTCATGTACTGCCTGGATGCGGAATGCGTGTTGAATCAGGGTGCGACGCGACACGTCTACCGGCCAGGCTTCGCCCAGCACGCGTATCAATGCGAACAGCACAGGACGCCTGACCAGTGATTGGAAGCTGACGGATAAAAGAAACGGCAAGGATGGCGTTCGATAATCGCACAGTAAGCGGAATGGCTGATTGATTGAGCAGACGGGAGCTTGCACGATTCGTCGGCGATACGATCTGCTGTCTTTCGAGCATGTCCTCGAGACACGCTGTTCGAACATAACAATGAATAAAAAGGATGACGTGATGCTCAAGCTCCCCAAACTGCTGCTGTCCATGTTTACGCTCGGGTCCCTCATGGCGAATGGCGCGGCCCAGGCCGACGAATCAGTAGTCACGCTGAAACTGGCCCACTTCCTTCCGGCGCATTCGGTGACCCAGGCGCAATTTCTCGAACCTTGGGCGCAGCGCATCACTCAACAGTCCAACGGACGCATTCAGTTCCAGTTCTATCCCTCGATGCAGCTCGGCGGCACACCGCCGCAGTTGGTCGATCAGGTACGCGATGGGGTTGCCGATATCGTCTGGACCTTGCCGGGCTATAGCAGCGGCCGCTTTCCGCTCACCGCGGCGTTCGAACTACCCTTCATGAGCAGCTCCTCGGAAGCCAGTAGCCAGGCCATGTGGGACTTCATTCAGAAACATGGACAGGACGAGTTCGCCGACATGCATCTGCTGGCCACGCACCTGACTGACGGCGCCCTGGTGCACACCACGAAAAAGCCCATTCATACGCTGAAGGATTTCCGCGGCCAGAAGCTGCGCGCAGCCAACCGCACTGCCGCCAAGACCATCGGCCTGCTCGGCGCCACGCCTGTAGCGATGCCCGTCCCGCAGGTTCCCGAGGCCCTGTCCAAAGGCGTTGTGGATGGTGCGGTGCTGCCATGGGACGTAGTGCCGGCGCTCAAACTGCACGAACTGGTCAAGTACCACACCGAGACCGCTGCTGGCACGCCGGCGCTGATGCACACCGCGCTAATCGTCGGGATGAATAAGGACACCTACAACAAGCTCCCCGCTGACCTAAAGCAGGTTATCGATGCCAACAGTGGTCGCGAACTCTCTCGCGAGGCAGGACGCATTTGGGACAACCAAGTGGTCGAAACGGGCCATAAGCTCGCTCAGTCGCGCAATAACGAAATCTACGTACTGCCTCCGGAAGAACAGACCAAATGGATGGAAACCACCAGTCAGGTCAGTGAAGACTGGATCAAAGACGTTGAAAGCAAGGGTTACGAGAACGGCAAGGCGCTGTTGGACGAAGCCCGCCAACTGATTGAACAATACAACGCAAAGCTACCCCGCTGATACACGGGCAGTGCCAATGCGGTACTGCCCTGGAGATTTACCATGAGTGAACCCGTACTCCAGGCTCCAGCCGTGCCTGAAGGTGCGTTCGGCCGCCTGCTCGATGTCCTTTCCCGTCTGCTGGCCTTCCTCGGCGGCCTGCTGCTGGTGGCCATGACCCTGATGGCGACTTACAGCATTGCCATGCGCGCGCTGTTCGACGAGCCGCTGCTCGGCGACGTCGAGCTGGTGCAGATGGGCTGCGGCATCGCCATCGTCTTCTTCCTGCCGCTGTGCCAGCTGCGCCGCGGCAATGTCATCGTCGATGTTTTCACCTTGCATGCCTCGGCGCAGGTGCGCAATGGACTCGATGCCCTGGGCGGCCTGCTGATGGCCCTGGCCGCAGCACTGCTGGCCTGGCGGTCACTGGTGGGCATGCTCGATGCCTACAGCACCGGTGAGGAGTCGATCATCATGGGCGTGCCGATCTGGTGGTCGATGACCGCCTTCGCGCCTGGTTTTGCGTTGCTGGCGCTGGTGGCCCTGTACACCGCCTGGCAGGATTTTCGTGGTGAGGGTAAACCCGCATGAGCAGTGTTGAAATCGGCGGACTTTTCCTCGCCATCCTTCTCGTCCTACTGGTGGTGCGCATCCCGATCGCCATCGCCATGCTGCTGACCGGCGTCGGCGGCTACGTCGCCATCAGTGGCTGGGCGCCCCTGCTGAGCTACATCAAGACCGTCGCCTACGGTCGATTCACCGTTTATGACCTGTCGGTCATTCCGCTTTTTCTGCTGATGGGCCAATTTGCCTCGCGGGGTGGGCTCGCGTCCGGCCTGTTCCGCTCCGCAGCGGCAATGATCGGCCACTGGCGCGGTGGCCTGGCAATGGCCGCGATAGGCTCTTGTGCCGCTTTTGGCGCAGTTTGCGGTTCTTCGATTGCCACCGCAGCCACCATGGGCCAGGTCGCGCTGCCCGAGCTGAAAAAGTACAACTATTCCGGCTCGCTGGCGGTCGGTAGCCTGGCCGCTGGCGGCACACTGGGCATACTCATTCCGCCTTCGGTGGTGCTGGTGATCTACGCCATCCTGGCCCAGGAAAACATCTCGGCGCTGTTCATGGCCGCCTTCATTCCCGGCGTGCTGGCTGCAATCGGCTACATGATCGCGATCGCCATTTACGTACGCATGAACCCCGACGCAGGGCCCGCCCAACCGCGCATGACCTGGCGTGAACGTCTTGCCGCGCAGAAAGGCGTGTGGCCGGTTTTCCTCATCTTCGTTCTGGTTCTGGGCGGTATTTATAGCGGCTGGTTCACTCCAACCGAGGCAGCCGCGATTGGCACCGTGGGCACCGGCTTCTTCGCCGTGGTGCTGGGCGGCATGCGCTGGGCCGGCTTCAAGGAAGTGCTCTACGGCACCGCGGTGACTACCGGCATGATCTTCATGATCCTGCTGGGCGCCGACATCATGAATTCCTTCCTGGCCGTCTCCCAGTTGCCTGTGGCGCTGGCCGAAGCCATCACCAACAGCGGCGTCGGGCCCTTCGTGGTGCTCGCGGGGATCCTTATCCTGTACCTGATCCTCGGCTGCGTGATGGACACCATGTCGATGATCCTGCTGACCATCCCGATCTTCTTCCCGCTGATCATGGGCCTGGATTTCTACGGCCTGGACCAGACCGAAAAGGCTATCTGGTTCGGCATCCTGGCGCTGATGGTGGTGGAAATCGGCATGATCACCCCGCCGGTGGGCATGAACGTCTACGTGATCAGCAGTATGGCCCGCGACGTGAGCTTGCGCGACGCCTTCCGCGGCGTGGTGCCTTTTCTCATCTCCGACATCGTTCGCGTGGTGATCCTGGTGCTGTTCCCGTCGATCACCCTGTGCCTGGTGCGGTGGCTGTCATGACCTCGACCGGCTAATCGAATTGCCGCCTGCGGCGGCTGCATCACTCCCCTGCGCTTTCGAATTCCGCAACGGCGATGGGGAGCCCTTAACCTTCACACCGCGACAATGAGCGACTGCAGGGAACGGGCCGCAAAACCGAACTGGTCACAACCATCCAAAACGGTCCGGCGAAGACCTCAAGATCAAGTGGCGCTCACGAGATCTGGAGGAGAACTGGCTGATCTTCATCCGCTGTCTATCTTTTAAAGCTGGGCTCGATTGCTCCCGTTGTACGCGCCCTCTCCTGCGCGCGCTTACTCGGCCCAACAGATGACGGGCTTTTTATGGAGACGGCTACCGGAACACCCATGGCTGGTACTTCCTGCATCATGCGACGCTAGGCGCCATAGATAATCGCAACCGACGGAGCGCAATCACCAATCCCAGCTGCGGCCAGAGTCGGCTAGGCATAGGGCGAGTCTGGCCGATTACCGAACGCAGTTTATAAAAGTCCAAGTTAAAGCCGAGTACCGCCATTAACTTGGCCCTCCGGTGCGGCAAGAATGTAGGTCATCTCGAATCTATAGGCGCAACACGCCACGAACAACAAACGAGAGGCCATTCATGAAAACCAGTGTTGCCATCATCGGCGCCGGGCCTTCCGGCCTGTTACTCGGCCAACTTCTGCACAAGGCCGGGATTTCCAATGTGATCATCGAACGCCAGAGCGCGACCTACGTGCTGAGCCGCATCCGTGCCGGCGTGCTTGAACAGGGCATGGTCGATCTGATGCGCGAGGCTGGTGTAGCCGAGCGCATGGACCGTGAAGGAATTGTCCATGAAGGCGTCGAGCTGGCCTTTGCCGGACGGCGCGAACGGATCGATCTAAAAGCCCTTACGGGTGGCGATACGGTCATGGTCTACGGCCAGACCGAGGTCACCCGTGACCTGATGGATGCCCGTGGTGACAGCGGCGCTCCAGCTTTTTACGAAGCGAGCGACGTGCAGCTGCATGATCTGAAGTCCGATGCGCCCTATGTCACCTTCACGTATAGCGGCGAACAGCTGCGTCTGGACTGCGACTACGTCGCCGGATGCGACGGCTTCCACGGTGTATCGCGCAAGACCATCCCCGCACAGTCCTTGGAAATCTTCGAGCGGGTCTACCCGTTCGGCTGGCTGGGGCTGCTCAGCGATACGCCTCCGGTCCATGAGGAGTTGATCTACGCCAACCATGAGCGCGGATTTGCCCTGTGCAGCATGCGCTCCACCACCCGCTCGCGCTATTACCTCCAGGTAGGTCTGGAAGAACAGGTGGAGGACTGGTCGGATGAGCGTTTCTGGGACGAGCTCAAGTGCCGTCTGCCTGAAGACGTCGCCACTCAATTGGTGACAGGCCCGTCGCTGGAAAAGAGCATCGCCCCGCTGCGTAGCTTCGTGACCGAACCCATGCAATATGGTCGGTTGTTCCTCGTCGGCGACGCCGCGCACATTGTCCCGCCCACTGGCGCGAAAGGATTGAACCTCGCGGCAAGCGATGTCAGCACGCTGTACCGAATCCTTTGCAAGGTATTCCAGGAAGGTCGACGTGATCTCGTTAACCGCTATTCACCGATCTGCCTGCGACGCGTATGGAAGGCCGAACGCTTCTCCTGGTGGATGACTTCGTTACTGCATCGTTTCCCGGATACTGATGGTTTCAGTCAACGTATCCAGCAGAGCGAGTTGGACTACTACACCAGTACCGTCGCCGGGCTGACCACCATTGCGGAAAACTACGTAGGCCTGCCCTACGAGCCGGTCGACTAATGCTGGCAGGCTGGGCAATGCCGACAGGCGGTGCTAGCGTTAATGCTTTGCGCAGAGGCCACGCGATGGAAGCCCGTCCGGTGAACGTTCCGGTGTTCAAGCTCTACGGAGATCGACTCGAATGGACCACGCCGGACCTGCTGCATTGCGAATCGATCCCCGAGCGCAGTCGCCTGCACGACTGGGAAATCAAGCCCCACCGTCATAGCGATCTGGTGCAACTGCTGTACGTTCGCAGCGGCTGGGCCATGATCGAGATCGAGGGTGCGCAGACTCGGCTGGAACATCCGGCGATTCAGGTAGTGCCTCCCATGTGCATCCACGGCTTCCATTTTTCCGATCGAGTAGAGGGCTACGTCATTACCTTGGCGGCTCCGTTGGCCGGCCTGCTCGATGCACAGCTTGATGCGCCACAGCCCATTCTCGCTACGCCCGGCCTCTACCCCATTGGCGAGGATCTGCAATATCTCGACGGGCTTTTCGAAGCCATCAATCGAGAATACCTTTATCCAGCCCCAGCACGTGAACTGCAGCTCCACTCGCTAATCGGCCTGGTAGGCACCTGGTTGAGGCGACAAGCACATGATCGGCAGCGGCAGGAGCGTCCATTGCCCGGACAGGATTATCTGCAGGCATTCTCTGCGTTGGTCGAGGCGCATTTCCGCGAACAACTGTCCATCGAACAGTATGCCTACCGTATAGGCATAACGCCTGCACACCTGAACAATGTGACGCGCCGGTTCGCCGGTTGTACCGCGCAGCAGGTGGTGCATCAGCGGCTGCTGCTCGAAGCAAAACGACAATTGATCTACACCGCGCTCAGTGCCAAACAGATCGCCGAAGGTCTCGGATTTTCTGAGGCAGCTTACTTTTCCCGATTCTTCAAACGCCTCATGGGACTATCGCCCCAGACGTTCCGCAATCAGGATCGGGCTGGGCCGTCCCCATCGGATTCAGGTGGACTCTGAACGCTGGCCCAGCGCTGGGTTAGTCCATTGATGCTCGCGATTGCGGTACCGCTATGGCGACGGTTGCCTGCCTTGGCTCCACTTAGGTTTGTGATAACGACGCGAAGTAATCCTTCAGCGCTGTCGCCGTAACGCGAACCTTCGCCGGTTCCCTGTCGCACCTGGCGGTGAGCATCGTAAGTGGATAGCTGTCAAAGCGCAGCTTCGGCAGCACCCTAGCCAGAATCCCGTGCTCAACTGCTAAGCGCACATCTGCATGTACAAGCGGGCAATGCCCATCCCTTGTTCGCACATCTGCCGCAAGGCTACCTGATTGGTGGTTGGTACGCGCCTGAAGCACGATCCGCTCAGCCTTCCCGTTCACTTGGCTCCATTCAAGTGGAAAGGTTGGTATCGCTGCGCCCGCCACATCAGAGGCTGACGTGGGGCGCTCCCTGAAATCACGCATCAGCGCGAGCCAGTGGTGGTCTTCCAGATCGCGGGCGAATCCGGCATTCCCTGACGCGCCAGATAGCTCGTGGACGCGTAAAGCAACGTGTCCATCTCGCACAGCTTACGCCCTATCCAGCTGGAATCGCGGAGCTCGCCGACGCGCAGGGCAATGTCGATCCACGAATCGAATATATCGATCAGAGCGTCATCGACGATCAGACTCAGACGAAGTCGCGGCCAGTCCGCCAACACCGGTGCCAACGCTGGCGCGAGATAGGCGCCGAAGCGAAGCGGTGCAGAAATCCTTAGCTCACCGTCGGGCGCATCTCGAGCCGGTCCAACGACGCGGCTGCAACTGCCGGGCCATCAGCAGGATGTTGGCTTCGGTGACGGGCGAGTCGACCAGTAGGTACTGGTCGGCTCGCTAGCATTCAGCTTATGCAGGCGCATGGTGGGATCCTCGGAGCGTTTGAGAAAGCGAGGAAGACGTCGGCGCCATCGTGAGGAGTTCTGCGACAGGCCAAACTGAATGAAGTCCGGGAAGGAATGGGGCAAAAATGTAGGTGGGGCAAAAAATGCCGCAAAATTCGGCGGCGCTCAAAAACCATCAGACATAAAAAAATCCAGTCGCCGTTAAGTGACTGGATTTTCTAAGGTTTTTGGTCGGGACGGAGTGATTCGAACACTCTACCCCTTGCACCCCATACAGGTAATAACCTGTCTGAGCAGTTCCAAGCTAATCCGAAGCGGCTCCCCTAACCCCTTGATGCTACTGGCTTTCAGCCAGTTTCTCGTCCAAACTAGCCCAAAGCGATTCGAATCAAGCCGATCTCATTTGGCAACGAATTGGCAACCAGACGATCGCAATTGGCAACCAATTGGCAACGGGGAACTCGACCTAATGGCCAAGATTACAGATCGCCAGATGACTGGCAAACCCGGACTAAGCGACAAATGGTTGAGCGAAGTAGCTATATGGGGTCACGGGAGCCTCGTGGCTCGCATCACGCCAAGCGGTGAACGCCTCTTTTACTTTCGCTATACCAATAGTCGCGGTGAGCGAGTGACCCTCCCCTTCGGTACCTACAGCCGAGATGGGAGCGAGGGCACCATGACGCTCGCCGAAGCCGGGCAACGGGCTAAAGAGCTTGCCGGAATTCACAAGTCGGGCACCAAGGATATAAAAGAACACCTCGAGGCAGAGGAAGCCTCGCGTATTGCAGCTCGCGACGCCGAGCTTGCAAGAGCTGCCGCTGAAAAAGCTGCTATTGCAGAGGCAAACGCTCGACTAGCAGCCAGGAAAACAGTCCAAGATCTGTTTGACCGCTGGGCAAAGGTTGACCTTATCAATCGCAAAGATGGCGGGGATGAGGTTCGCCGCATGTTCAAAAAGGACGTCCTGCCATTTCTGGGAGAGTTGCCTCTGGAAGATGTGAAAAAAGGGCACATCACTGGAGTCACCGATGCATTGCTCGCCCGCGGCGTCAACCGCATGGCTAAGATGATCTTCAGTCTAATGCGTCAGATGTTTAGGTTCGCTGTGGATCGGGACATGATTGACCATGATCCAACTGCAAGCATCCGCAAAGCCAAGATCGGAGGGAAAGACACGGAGCGGGACAGAGTTCTCAATGAAGATGAAATCCGAACATTGGCCAGGCTTGCCCCCGAGGCTGGCTTGCTTCCGTCAACTGAGGCCGCTATCTGGATAGCCCTCTCGACTTGCTGTCGCATCGGAGAGCTGATGAACGCCCGTTGGAACAACATCGACCTAAAAGCAGGCAGGTGGCTCATACCTGCTGAAGATAGCAAAAATGGCAAAGCCCATACCGTGACACTCTCGAAATTTGCGACCGCGCAGTTTGAGATAGTTGAATCACTAAGCGGTGATAGCGAATGGTGTTATCCCAATAGCACAAACACGGGTCCAGTCTGCTCCAAAACGGTGACCAAGCAACTCGGCGACAGGCAGCGACGCCCAGATATAGGCATTATGAGCAATCGCAGCGCAAAGGCACAGGCCCTATTACTACCAGGTGGAAAATGGACACCCCATGACCTTCGTCGTACTGGTGCAACACTGATGACAGCTCTAGGCGTATTACCAGAAGTAGCAGAGCGGTGCCTTAACCACACCGAAGAAAACAAGGTCAAGCGGACATATCAAAGACACAACTATTCAAAAGAAATGGCTCATGCCTGGGAGGTGCTTGGCGATAAAATATCAGACCTGAAACATATTAACTAGGTTAAAGCATGTCAATTTCAAATATTGAACTCTCTGAGTTCCTCATCCATGCAAAGCAACAGAATAAACACTTGTTTAGCTCCAAGTTCCCCGAAATGGATTACGACAAAGTAATTGTGGAGCCCGGGGCACGAAAAATCGAAAACGAATGTATTGAAACTACACAACAGGAAATCGATTCACTGTTTCGAACACAGCAACCATGGAACATCTGCTTAGAGCTAATAAAAGGATCCTATGTCATACTGAAGCAGATCGAAGGATTCATAGAAAAAGGACCTAAGGGTTCCAGACGATATCATCCCATACATTGAGTACTTATTAAGGCTGGCTGGCACCCCATATTACCACCCGCTGTACCATGAGCTTGGCCAGCAAAAATTCATAGCGTCAACCGGCGGAAAGGCGCGCTCACACATTTACCACCCAGCAAAACAGGAGGCAGCAAGACTCTTTGAATCATGCAAACCTGCCAACGGCTGGATGAGCATCGCCCAAGCCATTGACGAAATAGATAAAAAATTGTACGAATTCATAAGGGCGCAGAGGATACCGCTGAAACAGGCAGCACTTCCGGAAACCCTGCGAAGGTGGACGAGGAAAGATACAGAACTTAGATCAGCTCTGGAGAAAACCTTATCCACCGAGGCCCGCACGCGAATTGGAATTTTATAATAACCACTGATATCACAACGTTACCTTAGGTTTGGCAGCGCTTTTTCGTGGCCTGCCTTTCCTTACTGAGCCAACCTTTGGTAATTCGCCTCGACCAAAGCATCGCCCTCCACCGTCAAGAGCAATCTTGATATAGACATCTTGCTTAGTTAAATATGTCGCAGCCTTTAAAAGGCTTTCTCGCTTCTCAAGCTCACCATGGTTTATCATTCCTATCCCGCAAGACCTGTAAGCTGATTTTTTAGAGTTACAATTAAAATATACACCCTTCCCAAGCGTAACATTTTCCTGCCAAATCTCTCCAATCAACCTTCCTAACGAAACATCCTCTCTTCTTTTTGCGCCATCTAAAAATACCATCACATGATAATGATAAGACTTGGAAATACCGAACTCTAACTTCCAGCAATAACCAACCAAATCCCCCTTAGGAAATAACTTTTTTAGCTCCTTGAAAAATTCCTCTCTGTGCTCTTTCGCCTGAGCATAGCTAACATCCCCACCATTTCTTTTGGTTCTTGCTTCATACCCTAGATCCACCCTAACAACAAGCAGCCTAGACTTCGAATCAAAGAGAGCATTTATATACTTAACAATGCTTCTGCGATTCTTGTTTGAGGAACGATTATGCTGGCTGATTTCGCTCTTAAAATTGTCACTAGATACTACTTTTTTAAGATCCTCGATCATTTTGCTCAATGATTCGGCAACGCAACACACATCTTCGCTCGGGTATCCAGAAACTCCTGGATCACAGTATTTCTGCCGAAAGGCTATTGAGCACCTGAAAAAAGCTTCGACATGAGGACTAAACCTATGAAGTGGATAATGATATCTCATCCATTCTTCTCGCCATATAAATTTCAGAATATCCCGCCCTAAAACATCGTAAACTAAATATTTATTCCAACCTTTCGTTTGTATTTTGAATACTTCCTGACCATGTGCTACCACTTCCTTTACCAAGCGCTCTAATCTTACCAGATGAGCACAGACAGTCCTTTCTGGACAGACATAGACGTAACCACCTTCAAAGTAATCGTAGCAACCATCATGAAGCCCTTCGATTACACCCTCCCTGCTCCATTCACATGCCTTGCTTGTTTTATCACTCATTTATTAACAGCCTCTTTCGTTAGCTTTACGACAGGCATTGAGTGCCTGTCGTTATTACTCAGTGCTTACGCCTAAAAGTATGAATTCACATATACTCAGACTCAAGAAGACGAACTGACTCATAGTAGCCAAACAAGCAACTCTCAAATTAATTAATTAATAACAAATAAACCAATATTCGACATTAAGGAAACCTCCTTAAGGCAAGCCATTCGACAACAAACAGCACCACAACCCTAAAGCACAAAACTTAAATCACAGCAAATAGTTAGGCTCGCAGCGAGTGCGATTTAGTCATACAGATCCCTTCACACGCTTATTTATCCACTCATTGATACTTTCTTCTAGCCATCCAACCGCATAGGCGCCTAGCTTCGCCGGTTTTGGGAACTCAGGATCATATCGAGGGGACCTCTCGTTAATTCGGTCATAGATAGTTGACCTCGAAAGTCCCACACGTTCTTGAACCTGCTTAACTCTAAGAATTCTCATCTGCGAGTTCCTCTGATCCATGGTCGCTGCTCCTCTTCGTGTGCAAAAGCTGATGGGGCCGGACTATAGAAACCGGCCGGGGAGATGTCTTTACGTGTGCTTCGTGTAAAAAAATACTGAAAGCAAGCACACCAACGTGGGCGCTCTAGATTGGGGTCTACAGGCGTAACCGGGACTCGTACCGCCGACTCGATCCAGCCTACTGGAGGGCCCGCCAGCAGCGCCCAGGAACTAACTTTTGCTTGGAAAGGTACCAACTTAAAAAGCGGAGGAAGCGTCTAGCTGCGGCTGGTGCACGCCGTCCAGCCCCCCGTATCCGGATAGGCTCAGTGAGGATAGCGATGCGCATTAAAAAATATTTCAGACCTGTATTACTCATTGGCAGCCGGGCAATACATACCCGCACGCCCAATGACTATTAAAGGAGCTTAGATAATGAGTATTTGCTGTCCTTCCTGCGGTTCTCTTCGAGTGGTTGCACGTAATCAGGGCCGGAAGATCGGAGGTGCTATTGGTGCCGTTGGCGGCACAGCCAGCGGAGCTGCCGGAGCTATGGCAGGAGCACAGAGTGGCGCACTAATCGGAGCTTTCGCTGGGCCTATAGGAATTACTATCGGCAGTCTGGCCGGCGCAATTCTAGGCGGTCTGGCCGGCGGGACTGCCGGAGGACTAGCCGGGGCGAAGATGGGTGAGGAGTTCGACTCACATGTACTCGACAACTATGAGTGTCATCACTGCGGTATTGCTTTTTCGCAAACAGAGTATTGATTCCGCTTAGCCTTGGTGATTGGACGCTATTACATATGTTTGCTTAGTAAGGAAATATCATGGCTCATCTCATAGAACAAATGGCCTATGTCGGTGCTACCCCGTGGCATGGACTGGGCAACAACCTTCCGCAAAAACAACCTATCGAGGTCTGGCAACGTGAAGCCGGTATGGACTGGCGGATCCTGGAAAGCCCCGTTCATTTCAAGTCGGATTCCATCGGCCATCTGGGCACCATTCATTCCTTCCCTGAGCAGAAGGTGCTGTTCCGCTCGGACACCAAAGCCCCGCTTTCGGTGGTCTCCCAGCGTTATCACACCGTGCAGCCACGCGAGGTACTGGAGTTCTACCGGGATCTCACCGAGGTCTCTGGCTACGAGCTGGAAACCGCTGGCGTGCTCAAGGGTGGTCGCAAGTTCTGGGCGCTCGCACGCACCGGCAAGGCACGGCGATCAAGGGTAACGACCAGGTCAACGGCTACCTACTGTTGGCTACGTCGTGCGACGGCACCTTGGCCACCACCGCAACGCCGACCACGGTGCGTGTCGTGTGCAACAACACCCTGACCATCGCTCTGGACGGCACCAGCCGAGCGATCAAGGTGCCGCACAACACTCGCTTCGATCCGAATCTGGTGAAGAAGCAGCTCGGTATAGCAGTCTCGCAATGGGACGACTTCATGTATCGCATGCGCCATCTGGCTGAACGCAAGGTGCAGTGGCATGAAGCAATGGGCTTCTTTATGAACGTCATGTGCGAGGTCAGTCCGACCGGCCAGCTTCCTGAACAGCTACCCAACGAGCGCGCCCTACGCAAGGTTCAGGAGCTGTACGAAGGCCGTGGCCGGGGCAGTCAGCTGGAATCGGCCAAAGGCACCGCCTGGGGCTTGCTTAATGCCGTGACCGAATACGTAGATCACGAGCGGCGTGCACGCAGCACCGAATACCGGCTGGATTCTGCCTGGTTCGGCCAAGGCGCGCAGATCAAGCAACGCGCCCTGGATGCAGCGCTGCAACTCGCCGCCTAACCCGTCACCCCACCTCAACCGTATCGCCCGGTCAGCTTCGCGCTGGCTGGGCGTTTTTATGTCTGCAAGAGAAGCATAATGAAAGCCACCTCATTGAATCGCAGCCCCAGCAAACCGCGCCCCGCTCTACGCCTGATCAGCACCAAGGAATTGCCTCGCGAAGACTGGATGCAGATCCGCAAGCAAGGTATCGGCAGCTCGGATGCAGCCGCAGCAGTTGGACTGAGTCCCTACAAGTCACAGCTAGAGCTCTGGATGGAGAAGACAGGCCGCAATGCCGGCCTGCCCAAGGCTGATCCGCACGATGAGGGAAGCCCGATGTACTGGGGCAACGTGCTGGAGCCCATCGTGGCCTGGCATTACAGCAAGCGCACGAAGAACAAGGTACGGCGCATCAACGCTGTGCTGCAGCACCCGGATCCGGAGCTGTCGTGGATGCTGGCCAACATCGACCGCGAGGTGATCGGGGCCGACGATGTGCAGATCCTGGAGTGCAAGACAGCCGGCATAAACGGGGCACGCCTCTGGAAAGAGGGCGTGCCTGAGTATGTACAGCTTCAGGTAATGCACCAGCTCGCCGTCACCGGCAAGCAAGCGGCGGATGTGGCGGTACTGCTGGGTGGCCAGACGCTGGAGATACATCGCATCGAACGAGACGAGCAGATGATCGCTCGCCTGATCGAACTGGAGCGTAAGTTCTGGCACTACGTGGAAACCGACACGCCACCACCGGCTGATGGCACCGCTTCCGCTGAATCAGCCCTGCGCTGCCTCTATCAGGAGGACAACGGCCAGGTCGTCGACTTCAGCCAGCATGCTCGGCTCTCTGCTGCATACATCGAGCTGAAAGCCGTGCGTCAGTCGATTGCCGACAAGGAGAAGCGCGAGGCCGAACTCAAGCAGATGCTGCAGCAAGCCATGGGCGATGCAAGTCGGGCGGAGTTTTCTAACGGTTACGTCAGTTGGCGCAAGGCCAAGGACAGCATCGGCCTCGATGTAGCTCAGTTGCTCAAGGACAAGCCCTACCTGCAGGCCAAGTATCCGTTGCTGAAACCAGGTGCGCGGCGATTCCTGGTCGGCTGAAACCCAACACTTTTATCCCTTCCCTCCCCTTGGCCAGTCCATGCAGTTCGCGCTGCGTGGCTGGCCATTTTTCATTTCCAGGAGAATCACCATGCTCAAAGGTCTGGCTATCACTCCGCCGGTACTCGGGCGGATTTCCATTGGTAAGGTCATCGAGAAAAACGGCAAGCGACTACCAGAGAAGGATGACCAATTCACCATCACGTCCCAGGTGCAGGGTAAGGACGGCTGGCTGCTGCACCCGCTCAATGACGAGCTGCGTCCGGGCAAGGACGACAAGCTGCGCAGCATCCCGGTACGCCTACTGTTCAACGAGCCGGAGCTGAATCTCCGAGCCGACTACACACTGTTCAACCGGCAGTCCGGACGTCCGGTTTGCGTCGGCAATGGCGAGACCTGTAAGCGAGTTACCCAAGACGGCATGCAGTCGCTGCCCTGCCCTTCACCGGATGCCTGCCCGCTGGCGAAAGGCGGTGCCTGCAAGCCCTATGGCCGACTGAATGTGGTCATTGGTGATGAGGATCCGCTGGGCAGCTTTGTGTTTCGCACCACTGGCTTCAATAGCATCCGCACCCTGGCGGCTCGCCTGCATTACTTCCAGGCCATCTCGGGTAACCGCCTGGCTTGTCTGCCGCTTGAGCTGCGCCTGCGTGGCAAGTCGACACGACAGAGCCATGGCACACCGATCTTCTACACCGACCTGACGGTACGCGGAGGCATGGACATGGCCGAGGCGCTGGTAACAGCCAGTGAACTCGATTCACGGCGCCAGGCTGCAGGATTCGATCAAGCTGCTTTGGATGAGGCTGCGCGACGCGGTTTCGGCAACGGAGCCTTTGAAGACAGCGAGGAGGATGTCAGCGCCATCGTTGAAGAGTTCTACCCCGAGGGTCAAGCACCTGCTGCAGCAACGACCTCTCCAGTCAATCCCACCAAACCGAGCCTGACTGAAAAGCTCGATGCACAGGCTGCTCGTCAAACCCTATCCACAGACCAAAACCAAGGAGGCCGCCATGCGCCTGCACAAGCTGAAAGCCAGTGAAACGACCGGCACCTACCTGGTCGAGTCCCCGGTGACGGAAAACGACATCCTGCTGATGGCCAAGCAACTGGCCAGCCTTCGTCTGCGCAAGGGACGTGCCCTGACGTCTCCCAAGGAGGTGTTCAATCACCTGCAGGCGCTGCTGGCTGATTATGAGCACGAGGTTTTCGCACTGCTCATGCTCGACAGCCGACACCGGGTGATTGCGTTCGAGGAAGTGTTTCGCGGAACCCTGGACGGAGCCAGCGTCTACCCACGGGAAATCGTGAAGATCGCCTTGGCACACAACGCAGCCGCAATCATCCTGGTGCACAACCACCCCTCAGGTGATCCCGAGCCCAGCCAGGCGGATCGCAATCTCACCACGAAACTGCAGGACGCACTGAATCTGGTCGGAGTCAGAACGCTCGATCACGTCGTGGTAGGACAGGAGGATTGTTTGTCGTTGGCTGAGCGCGGCTACCTGTAAGGAGCTGCCAATGAAACTGCAGTTACGAACTTTTGCCTCGGCATCCATGTTTGCCGGGATCTTGGCCGGTTGTCTGGCGAAATTGCTGCTGGTGATTCTGATGGTGCGCTTTCCACCATTGCTGATCGCCGTGGTGTTAGCGTGCTGGATCTACCGGGAGCAGAAAGTAAGAATGAACCCTTGAACGGTGAGCCAGCGTGGGTAGTCGAAAGACTGCCTGCAATGGCTCTCACCTTTTTCTTTTGCTCTGCTAGCTAACGCTTACCTGCTGCCTTGTCGACCTCTGCCAACTGCCCTACCCAACCGACGACAGCCGATTGATCATCAAGGCTGTTCAGGCTGGATTGCAGCAGGTCTACAGAGAGGGCTTCAGCTACGCTAAGGCTCAGGTGATGCTGTTGAATCTGTGTCGCAAGAATGAGTACACGCCGGATCTGTTCGCCCCTGAACAGCCCGTGAAAACCGAGCGACTGATGAGCACCCTGGACGCGATCAACAATCGCTGGGGCCGTGGAACACTACAACCAGGACGCATCGCTAAACCAGTCGAGTGGGCTATGCGAAGAGAATTGCTCTACCCGGCTTACACCACTCGCTGGTCTGAGTTAATGGTGGCAAAAGCCCGCTAGAAAACTCATGCGCAGGTCCACCTAGGCGTACAGATCCATTCAGGACCTATCCCGTGCCTCAATACAGCACACACCACTCGGTCGGGTTCCACCGCATTTCGACTGAAGGTCTGGAAGCGCTGAAAACTTCAGATCTTGGCGGGTGACACAGTGAAACATATTTCATGTCGCTCAAAACTCATTCCGAGAACACGTCATCAGCACATGTCGTTAGTAGCGACACGTTCAAGGGTTCTGGTTTACAAAGCGGCGAACCCGCCCTCACAAAACCAGTCACTTGAAGCGAAGCTTTCGAAGGTCACCGCACGCCACCCATTCAGCCGGGCAGCACGAGCACTTTCGCTACGGGCTACCAACTCAGCCCTAACGCCACGAGGCCCCTCACCCTGATAAATGCCGGTCAACTGATGACGTATCGATAGAAGTTCATCAGCGGCTTCGGCGGAGTAAAGATCACCCAAGCCTAGTGCATCGAAATGCACTTGGACACGATTGCATAGCTGTTGAGTCCATTGCGCTGGAGGCTCGACATGAAATCGAACCACAGCAGGGGTACCAGGTACAACTTCCCCATGCAGCCACCGTTCATTTTCAATGCAGTCAAAATAAGGGTGCAGCGCCGCTTCATCTGCAGTAGTAGGGATGCTAGCAAGCTTCGCCTTGTTACAACTGGCACACGCTGGAATTAGGTTCGCAGGGGTTACCGCCAGAACGGGGTAGTGAGCCTTAGGCAAATGATGATCAAGTGTATCCACCTTACGCTGGGTACATAGCAAGCATTTGGCAGAAGAATTAAAGATCTCGTCGTAGGCCGCTCTACCCGGCGCTTTCTTACTCGCCATCCGCTGGGTGTATACCTTTTCCATTTCCGCCGTGGTGACGCCACCAATAATTGCCTGGCGGACGAACTCATGAAGACGGTTATTACGCGCTTTATCGATATAGTCGGTGGAAGCTGCGGTCACATCCCCTGTGATAGCGGTCAAACGCGCTTTCAAATCCGCATCTCTTACCCGACTGATGCATGTGGTAAAGACGTCGCCGGCATCCAACTCTGGGCAGTCTACAGAAATCATGGCTTGCCCCCTCGGTTCAGCACGAGCGCCCGGATCAGCGCCCGAGCCTCGCCACCCAGCTCACCTTCAAACCTGGCCAGAGCTTGCTCTAACGTATCGCTGCTTTGGACCGACTCCCTCAACAGCCTGTGAAAACCTGCATCGGTTACCTCTAGACCGAAAATCTCTCGAGTGAGGATTCCCACATTCTCCCCAAACGTTTCAATATCGGGTCTCTCAGCTGCAACAGCGCGTCCGCTTCGTCTTATTTTCCAGACACAGCTTGCAGGTACCTCCTGAACAACCACTGGTGAGTGAGTAGCGATGATGGCCACACCATTGCGGTTGACCAGCAGGTCAGACAGCGATCTGACAAACGCCGAAAGCAGCGGGGGATGAAGGTGAGCTTCTGGCTCATCCAGAAGAACGAGTGTGCGCTCCTCCACCGTTTCCACCAGTCTGGTGATGGTGAGCAGTACGATCTTGTGGCCGGAGCTCAACTTTCCAAACAGCTTGCGGGCCGCGAACCTGATCTCCTTTTCGTCCAGAGTGTCATCTGCCAAGGACGCGACATCGTTGGATTGGAAAATCGGATCCGTTTCAAGCATCTGCAAGGCACGGCGCCACCTGGAGAGACGTGCGCCTTGAGTACATACCAAAACGCTCGCCCCAAACTCTTCGGATAATTTTTCAGGGGATTTGGGTGGAAGTGGGCTTCCATTTTTCGTTTTACCAGGGCGTTTTAACCCAACATAAGCGCAGGGCAATCCGTCTAAGCGATCTTTGCGGTTAGGCAAAGGCTCGAACGGATCGAAGGCGCTGAAGGTCACAGATACTAGGTTGGCAAACGAGGATTTGTCGTCAGTGACACACTCGAAGATACCGACCTGGCTCTCGTCCGGCTCTTTGTCAATTACTGCTCTGGACATGTTGTTGAGCATGTGTGTCTTGCCCACGCCATTTCGGCCGATTAACACATGAATGTTTGTCGGAGGCATGGAGGCTGGCTTGACCTCAAACGACAATGTGGCCTGGTCAACGCGAGAGCTGCGAACGCTAGGCGTGGTGTAAACGAAGCGGAATTCGTTAAGCCTGGCGCCCCCGGTAGCTAGACGCCGAAACTGTCCTTCGACCGTTGAGCGTGTGACCGACCTCAAAAGTGAAATGCCGGTGACTTTTTCCTCCATCGCCCTGAGGCATCGGTCAGAGTCCAATGCAATATCCCCTAGACCCTGCAGCACTCGGTCACGAATGTTCGGCCCTAGCTTGTTGAGGTTTTCGTAATATTCATCGTCTTGCCCAAGCGAGAAAAATCTATCGCCAAGCTGGTCAAACTCATCCCGCAATTCAGGCCGGCGCTGATCCTTTTTCATACCGAACTCGCCAATTTTCACGTTGCCGATTCGGTGGCGCACGGCATTTGAATCAAAGACATAAACTATGTACTGGGTATTGAAAGTAAACCAGTCGTCCCAGTTATCCGTCCAAAGGTATACCTGATCCTTTCCTATTGATGGAAGTGCAGAGCTAGCAGGAAGAACTTTGAAATATCCAGTCATTTATATCTATCAATTAAATCTTGAGAAAGTGCCAACTAGATGCGCAAAGCACCAAGATTATTCATACTGGTGGTATTATTCGCGTAAAGCCTCAAGAGAAGACAGCAACTTTTTTAGCTGCGCAAGACTCTCTCCTTCCAAAATGTCGTACTCACCTACGCTACTTAGAAGGTATACGTCCCTGGCTTTCTTTACTCGATCTAGAAGCGGCACGACTTGGCTCGCTGCAAGCTCTAGAAAGTCCTTGATATCAGCATGCACTTTAGGAAATTTATAGCCTTTGGGTGCGCTGGCGATAATGACTTCGGCATCTCGCAACTTCGCGATCCCGCTTGACCTGATCTTCTGATCACTAAGGCCGCTGAATCCTCTCTCAACAAGGTGATTAGCAATTTCGGCAGTTGAGACATACTCGTCGCTTATGAATTCGCTTCGAAAGCGTAAGTAATCCAAGATGCAGAGTTGAAGCCGCTGATCCTCATCTGGGTTGAAGCCAATCTTCTCAGCAAATCTATCTGCTTGTTTCATCGCCGCTTGATGTACCCAATAGTCTAAGTAGGTAGACGTGTCCATTTGAGGCAAAAGCGATTGATACTTAGGTGGCCACTCTAAAATACCTAAAGTGATGCCACGCAGGATGGCCTTGTAGGCCTCCTCAGTTTCTGCAGAAGCTTTACCCTCGTAGACCTGAGCAATAGAGCCAGCGAAAAAATCAGCAACTTGAATAAGTACGTCATCCTTGCTGCTTTTAGTCTGAAATGCTTCTTCGCCAAAAAGATCGTCCACATAGCGTGCTTCGACATAGTCTTTCAGGCTAGCCTGAAATTCAGGCCCGCCATGTTCATCAACCGTCATTTGCAGGTAATCACAGTGATTAAACAGGCGTTGATATAGCAGCCCATTTACATACTTAATGAACGATTTTTTGAAACGAAGGCCGCCATCGCGATGCACTCGAGCCTTGTCTACGACCGTGACATAAAGCCTCAGGGGAAGCTCAGCCAGCTCCAGTAGGATTCGCTTGCGACGATCTGAGTCCTTGGCTCTCAAGTTACTGGACTTGATTTCGCCAGTTTGGAAGTTACGTGCCCTCACGGCTTCGGCAAGCTCATAAGCCTGTTGCAGATCTTTCTCTGCAACAATAACCGAGCAAACAACAAAGAAAGCGGAGCTGCCAGATTTCGACGTATCTAGGTCGTGGTTACCTGACTCATCGACGAATGCGAATATCCGTCCCACTCAATAGCTCCCTGTCCCCAGCTAGCAACACTAATACATCCTGTAAAGCAGGCAAAAGGGCTAGCTTCAGGTTATTAGTGTATCCGTTGATCACGCAGGGCAATCCTGCCCTTAATCCACTCCTGGACCTCGCTCTCAAGCCAACCAACACTGCGGCCTACCAATGGGACGGGCCTCGGAAACCCGTCCTCACTGATGAGCTTGTAGATTGTTGATCGAGCAAGGCCGGTCGTCTCGATAACTCCGCTGAGACGGATAATTTTCATATCAGGCTTCTTCCTTCACCCACAGAACGGCGAGCGAGATTCGACTGAACTGCTTGAAATCACTATCCACGGAGTACCGTTCTCCCAGCTCACGATCAATTTCCTTCTGGCTTAAGCACTCAGCAAATTTCAGCTCTTGTACAAAGGCTTCATCCAGCAGCACCGCTAAATTATGCGCGTCACCTGCAAGAATCTCTCGAATAGCACGTACCAACGCCTCGGCTGAATAGACGTGCCGAAAAGTCATGCACTCATTGTCCGCGATGAGCTTATCTGCCTCATCAGCCAGCAGATCCTTCATGGCCGAATTCAGCAGCTTACCTGCGAAGTTCCACCAAACTGCATTGCCATCGGCATCAAAGATCAGAGTGCTTCTACCCGACTCCATCCATCCGTACTGATCACGGAGATCGGCAAGCAGCCCTTGAGCCCTGGATGAAAGACCTTCTGGAACGAGATCTGAAATCAACACATCAGCAATCGCACGACACAGCTCATATCTCAGCGGCTGCGCATCACTAACCCATTGCGACTTACCGCGTACCTCTGAAGGCTCGACAAAGGCTTTTTTCCGCGGCCAGTCGATATAGGTCGTCTGCCAGCTGCGCCCACCTAGCGTAAGCAGCGCCGGGCCGTTATCACGGACAGCGAAGGTCAGTTGGTGAACCTCACCTAGCTCCTGCTTACCCCAAAAAACCTTGACCATGGGGGGCGTCGTGAAGACCGAAAAGAGCTCCATGAAGTTCTTCTCACCAAACGCCCTCTCGCCGGCCTTGCCAATCCCGATGAGTCCCTCATCAGAGTGCAATATCCCGGCCCCAAGCATGTAGCTGATAACACCAGCCCGGTCATCGGGCGTGACTCCAGCAAAACCAGGCATGCGCCCCACCCACTGATCGACGTCGGCTGCGATGATGCCTTTTTGCTGAAGCGCCAATGCCATCGTTTGCTGGGCATAGATGTGCATTGGCCTCGCGGGGGGTTCGATAGGTTCGACATACCCCTTCCGCCATAGCTGCAACAATGCCAAAGCGCGAAGAAACGCATCTTCCTTGGTAGCCAGAAACAGACAGTTTCGCGAGCTGCCCGAGCGTCTGCCAGTGCGGCCAATACGCTGCAGGAACGAAGCAACCGTGTACGGGGCATCGATCTGAATCACCCGATCGAGGTCGCCCACATCGATACCCAACTCCAACGTCGAAGTAGAAACGATGACGCAGTCATTACCTTGGGAGAACGCTTCTTCAGCAGCTCTCCGCTCCTCCAGGCTTAAGGAACTGTGCGAGATGTAGGTGGCAACACCTAGGCAACGCAGCTCAACTGCAAGCTCCTCAACCTTGGAGCGGCTATCCACGAAGACGAGACGCTTCTCGCCCTTGTGCAATCTTGAAATCACAACTGCTGCGTTCTTCAGCGACCCAACCCAATCGACCTGGACGTCAGGAATCACATTGTTCTCAGCAGGAGGGTTGATCACGCTTCTTCGGGCATTACAGCTACCGGCAAGCCAATCGCAGAGCGTGTCAGGATTACCTACGGTTGCTGAGAGTCCTAAGCGCTGGATCTCTCGGCCTGCTAGAACGCTGATTCGCTCCAGGACAGACAGCAAATGCCAGCCACGGTCATCACCGGCAAAGGCATGCACCTCATCAATAATCACTGTCCGCACGTTGGCAAAAAGCTGCTGATGATCAACCTTGTTGGAGACCAGCATGACCTCCAGCGACTCTGGTGTTGTCAGCAGAATGTCCGGTGGCGATGCCACAATCTTGGCCTTACGAGAAGCACTGATATCGCCGTGCCACAGGGCAACGCTTCGCCCCAGGAGATGCCCGTAATAACTCAAGCGCTGGTCAAGGTTATTGAGCAGCGCCTTGATCGGGCAGATATAGAGAACAGAAAGGCCTTCCCAGCTCTCACTGAGCATGCGTGAAAACACCGGAAAGCTTGCCGCTTCGGTTTTTCCACCAGCCGTTGGCGCCAGCAGAATCGCGTGCTCGCCATCCAGAACGGGCTGAATGGTGGCCTCTTGCAAAGGCCGCAAACCGTTCCAACCTAGAGAGTTGACGATGTGGTGCTGCAAGGCAGGGTGGAGCTTGTCGAACTCACTCATGCAGCAAAGCTCCAATCAGGCAGCTCAAAGATCGAGCTCGATATCATCTACCGAGCTTGCCGCACTGGTAGCGCGCTCGACCGATGTCAGCTCGGTATCTGAAATGGTCAATGCGTAGTGCTGTCGCGGATTGAAGTCTTCGAACTGGTCAATACGATCCAGGACCTCACCCACCAGCTTTTTCAGGAAAATCCGCGGTGCAATTCCGACCTTGCCGCCCAGCTTACCGGTCACCGCCTTTGCCAGCTCAGCGATGTAATCATCGTCTGCCAGGCGCAGAATGCGGTCAGCCGTAGCGCTGTTATCGGCATACAGGTTGCGCACCTTGCGACCAACCTCCTCCAGAGACTCCTGACTGAAACCACGGAGACGAATTTGCACGGCGCGAGGATTATCGAACCGAGCATCAGTGGTGAAGTCGACTGCCAGACGCTGAGCTAGAGGAGACAGCCGCTGGACACCCATAGGGCCATCGTAGAAGGCTGGAGTACCTGTGATAACCAGATAAAGGCCAGGGAATCGCCCAGAGTCCACCTCATCCATCAACTGACGCAGGGCGTTCAGGCTCTTGTCGCGAACATCTCCGCGCATTCGCTGAAGTGTTTCAACCTCGTCGAGCACCAGCAGCAGACCAGGATGCCCTGAATCCTTGAGTATGGTTAGAACACCTTGCAGGAAGCTCAACGCGCCGAAATGATCGATGTCGCCCTTGATCATTGCATAGCGCTTAACAGCAGCAGAAATGTTCGGCTGACCTGCCATCCAGGCCAAAAGCCCGTTGGCGATCTCTTCCTGGCCTTCTAGGAGAGCTCTCCGGTAGGCACGTAGAGTTAGGGCAAATGCAGGTGCAGAGCGCACTACTTCGCCCAAGCGCTTTTCCATGAGTAAATCAGTGGCATCGATCAACGCTTCGGAGTCGTTCGGATCGATGTCATGCTGGGCCAGTACATCCTCTTCAAGGGTGTAGAACCAGGCTTCGACGATATTCTGAAAGGCGCCAGAGGGCATATCTGGCGTCGTCAAACGCTCCATCAGACGCCGATAAACCGTCTCCAGACGGTGCAGCGGCGTCTCAGTCTCGGAAATTTGTACCTCGGCACAGGCAAAGCCGAGTCGGTGTGCTTTTTCACGGAGCCAACGTGACGCAAAGGTTTTACCGCTGCCGTACTCGCCACGAATAGCCTTGAATACCGCCCCGCCTCGACTGACCTTTTCCAGCTCCTCATCAAAGGCGCGCTCGAAGGGCAACAAGCCAACAGCTAAGGCATCCAAACCATACTGCGGCACAGTTCCACGCCGCAGAGCGTCCAGAATATCCTGACGACGTTGTTGGCTAATCGACATGCCTACACCCTGTAGTTATTGAATTTCAAACTGCTTCTTCAGATCTGCAACGTTCAAACGCACTGTCTGGGAATCACGCTCGACTGAAAGGATCGGATAGCCATCCACATTAAGCAGTTTCTGTGCTCCCGCGAGAAACCCACGAATCCGCAGTTTTGGGATCAGCAACTCGGAACAAAGCACCGCCTCCATCACCTGCCAGCGATGCTTCTCCAACAGCCTCAGCAGCGTCTGCATTTGTTCATCGCTTATCGCTGTGCGGCCTGCTCTGTCGCGAACTTGACCATAGACCGGCGAACTGAGCAACTCAGCAACCCAATCGCCTGTAGCGACCACCGGAGCGCTTTTGCTCAAGGCTTTCGCTGGCGATGCAAAGCCGAACATGTCCTCGACAACCTCAGCCACAGCCTGCTTCTTGCCGGCTGCTTTCTTGGCAGGTGCTTCGACAGAGACAGCGGCCTCATTAACCGCGCTCGGCGTTTCTGCCTCAATGGCTTTTGTCGAATACCACCAGGCTGGCAATCGTCGAGGCACCTCACGCCAACCCTCTACCCTTTGCCGCGTGGCGGCATTGATATAGACCCCAAGCGGTATCACCACCTCCTGGAGCGAACCACCACCGTGATAGCCATGGCTCCTACTTTTGGTATAACGCAGACGCTCTGACCAAGGGAGGATCACCTGTTTATTGGTCGTCACGACACGCTCCCCCGACAACAGGACTTCCAGCTCAGAGGGTGTGATGCTGGGAGCAACCGGGTGATAGCGCTCGCCGTTTTCGTCGGCGGACTGCTGGTAAACCGAATCATGATCCAGTACGTGGCCGTGATCACTGGTAATGATCACCACGCGACCCGCCTCGCGAGCGGCCTCCATGACATGCCGCAGTAAGGCCACGGTTTCAAAGGACCAATCGACCTTAACTTGCGAGCTACTGGACAGCTGATCATCGATCGCATTGATCACCACCGCCAGAACTCGGTGCTCCGTACCCGCAATTACCCCCCGAACGTTGCTATGCAAACTGCCAGATCCAGACTGGGACAAATCCTGCTTATGGAAAACTTGCGGTGGAAACTTGGTGGAGGCCAGCTTTTTTAACTGAGGGTGGCTACTGAAAGCCTTCTTCTCGTCGTTGGCATTGCCCTCACACAGAGCCCCCGATAGCAGCGAGCAACGGCTGACCTGAGTCACAGTGGGCAAGGCTGCGACCAGACATGCATCGCCCTGTGCGCCAACGGGCTGTAGCTCCAACCAATGATTACGGGTGAGGTCTGCGCTTAACTGCCTGTAGACGGCTTCGCTCATCCCATCCAGCACAAGCAAAAGCACTTGCCCCTGCTCGGCCAATGGTGCAACCAGATCATCCAGGGCCCGCTCGACGGGAATGAATCGAGCAGGCAGATGATCACCGCGAGCGATGCTTGCCAGTTGCTGCCCGAAAGCCTGGTTTTGCCGTTCCCTGTAACGCCCAACGTGCTGCGAGAGCTTCTGGTACACCGTACTCAGGGACTCCTCAGCATCTCCCGCCCAAATTTCGGTTCGTGCCCAATCACAAAAACCACCCTGCTCGATGTAATCGCCGATCAGGCTAACTGCAGTTCCGTCCACGTTCGGCGCCTGCTTGAGCCAACGTAGAAGGCGCATGGCCATATTGGCCCTAGCAACAGTCTCGCTGTAGCGATCCAAGCCAGCCAGACGATGCCCCTCTATCTGCTGCAAAGCCGACTCCGCAGCCATGGATTCGCCGCCGTCCAGAGCTATATCCAGGGCTGAAGCAAAAGCGCTAAAGCGAGCATGTAAACCGCAAGGCAACAGCGAGGAATGCTCGGCAGCAGCCTGCATATCCAAGCTTGCAAGAATCTGCTCTGCTTTCGACAAGAAGCGTGCATAGCTAGGGAAACCGAGAGCACCTATCCATTGCCTGACCAGGACAACTGCGACCTCACCCAGTGGCTGCAGGACTCGGAATTCGATCTTCTTCCCACCCAAAAAGCGCTCACGGAAAATCCCACGACTGATATGCAGCTGAGTTAAATCAAGCGCTTGCAGACGTTCAATATCCGAGGAAAACAGCACGGAGCACGCCAAGGCGACGGCGAGCAGATCACTCCCCTGATCATTCAGAAGCAGCGTCGATACCACCTCATGAGTGTCGGGCAGGCCTCGGGCCAACCAATCCCCAAGGTTGTCTCGAATATCGCCTGGCAGAGCCGTAATCAGTGCATTGACATCACCCTTAGTGCTCCAACTCAACACCGACTGCAGATCCAACGTGGCTTCTTGGTAGTTCAGATGAGCCATGGCGATAGCGCGCCAGGCTGTCTCCTCATCCAGAATCTCTCCGAAGCTGATTTTCCCCTGATAGCGTTCAACACCATTGAGCATCGCCTCAGCTACCCAACGGCTCTGCTTGCGTGTTAAACGAGGATCAATGTCCCTGACACGAATCAGCTGCTGCAGGGTCTTCCAAGGGCTTATGCGCTGCGGCTCGTTGCGCCAGATTCTGGCCAACACGTCCATGGCCAGATCCGTCTCGGCAAAGCCCGACAGCAGCACAAGACGCTCTGAGGTTTCCTTCCGATCCTGGTGATGCTTGACCAAGGCCTCACGCATCGCCAACTCAGAGACGCAGTAGACGGCCCTGACTTTTCGCCCTTCAACAACTTGCTCTACAGCTAAAGCCGCTAAAGGGTTTGGCCACACTAATGCCACGCAGTCAGCCTCAGCGTCACGCTGAAAAACTGCCTGCAGTTGGGTCACCACCGGCATCGGCAATGTCGCGCTCGCCTGCATGATCGACATCACCTCAATCCTCTGCCCCATCCATGCGCACAATGCTGTAGCTCACATCCAGCACATAGCCGTCCTGCAATTTGCTCTCAATCTCTGCGAACAAGTTGTGCGCCTGCTTGCTGGTCAAACCACTCTGCTGAACCTGCTCCAGCACCTTTCTGCCACCGGCACCTTTGTTGACACCGGTATCGGCAGGCGGCACATCCGGACTGGTCGGCGGAACGACGTTGCGCGTCAACTGCGATGTAGCATCGGCCTGAGCCTGTCGAAGCGCTTGGGCCAGCGCCGTCACCAGCTCATCCGCGGTCAATGCAGCACTAACACGCTGCTTAATCTGCAGCGCCTCAGCTGCCCCTGACTTCCAAACGGTTTCCAGCAGTTGCCAGTTATTGTCCTGGATCGCCTGGGTCACGCTGGCAGCGCTGACGATACTTTTGGCGAGAGCCATCGCGTTGGTGGGCGGCTGAATATCCGACAGCGCAGTGATCAGATCTGCACCCTGCTTACCCTGCAAGGTCTGCAACAGGCTCACTGCATACTCGGCATTACGCAGACGATTGCATTGCGTCCCCTGATTAACCCGGCTCAATGCACCTCTGAGCTCAGTAACCAGTTCCTCACAATGCCCAAGCTGGCGCTTAACCTCATCCTGCACATCTTTTTCCAGTGCATTCTGATGGTTGGCGGTGCGCAGCTTGTTAGGCGTCAGGCCGAAGATGGCGGAAGCGTTATCTACGCCCAGCTTCCAGATGTTTGGCTCGGCCAGATCCTGCTTGGTCAGCAACAGGTTATCCGGCATGTCCTTGAGCGTCGGCTCATAGTCTTGACCATGCAACGAGAAGGCGTACTGGCCATGCTCGGCAAACACCATGATCAGCAAGTTCTGCACAATGTCCGGCAGCCCTTTGGGTGTCGGCTGATCAATGGCCGAACGTAGGCGCTTCACCGTCACTGGATCCCCGGCGTATTCATCCTTGGCCAGCTCACGAGTCATATGCTTCGGCCAATCATCCTTAAAGATGAAATGCCGCTCGTGCATCTCGCCAAGCTTCAGTGGCTGTGCAATCGAACGCATGATCGAGCGCAACGGCGTGTCGATATCGATGCGACCATTACTGGCATGCACAGCCCGACGCAGCTGCTCCATCACCTTACCTAGGTCAGCCAGCCTGACCTCACCGTCAAACTCGGGGTGATCCGGATATTGGAAGCTCAGCGCCTGGTTAAGCAGGTGCTCGAAGGCCGCACGCAGATTACTGCCCACCGGCAGCTGCGGAGTAAATCCAGGCTCCAGCGAATAAACCTGGCTGTCCAGTTGTACCGAATCATCCAGCGAGCCCGGGATCGGTTGTGCAGCACCGAATGCACCCATGAGGTAATCACGAATGCGCTGGCGCAGCTGGCTGCGCTGGTTATCGAGAAGCGTCCGCGCTTGGGCCCGCTCAAGTGGGCTCAGATGCTTACTAAAGGAGACGAAGCGATCTTCGCTTTTCAGTACGTGCTCAAGCGTCACCAAGGTTCCCAAATCACGCTGCGCCGACTGGCTAAAGAAATACGGCAACCAGCACAGCGTCTGTGTCGCATTACCAGTGGCTTCGTACTCCTGGATGCGTGCCCTATCGCTCGCGGGAGAATGGTTGCCCTGGTCAAACGGAAAGTCGACCAGCACCTTCCAATCATCACCACGCGCCTCAAAGGTGGTGAAGTCGGAAATCTCGCGAATGTTCTGAAACATCACCTCTACGGTACGACGAGTGCCGCGCCAGGCGAAGGGATGCTCAATAAACAGCTGATTGTCATCCTGAACGCCGAATGCCTCGAACAGCAAATCCTTGGTCAGCTTGCGACGTGCGCCATCGTTGTCATGGATTTTCGCCTGCTCAAGAATGCTCTCGGTATCGACGCCGGAAAGCTGAATCGCGATAACCGGGTTGGAGTCATCACTGATCTTGATCTCACCGACTCGCCCCGCCCATTTGCGGCACTTCTGCAAAACCGTCTGCGCTTCACGCCCTGGGATCGGTGATTTGATGGTGCCGTGGTTCAACGCAGCGAGCTTATTGGCCGTGAGCTGCTTGAAGCACTCCACCTCCGGAACCAGCGCCGACAGCAACAAGGTCTTAATCAAGCGCATGTCGTTGATAAAGGCGCGACGGCCTGGATCGTTCGCAGGCAGCTCCAGCAGCTGATCCAGCTTGAGGTTGTGTTCTTCCTCGAGTAGCGGCACCAGCTTGCGCTCGAACAGATGGCGAGCATTGTCGAAATGCATACGCATCACTTCTGAGAACGGCTCGGCCTCGGAGGCAATTACGTCGTAAAGGTCACCGACCGGAATGCAGCCGCCGAGCTCCAGGGTTTCGCGCTGATCGACCAACAGCATCAGCATGACCTTGAGCGCAGTACGCTCGCGCTGCAGCGCGGAAGAAAGCGCAACCAGCGCCTGCACCAGAGCAGGACTGAAGGGATACAGCGAGCGGAACATCTCGCGGTCACCCTGGTTGGTCAGCAGGATTTCCTGCACCTCGCTGCGTAAACCGGCATCCATGGCCGCAAAGGCATTGTCGATTTCAGCCTTGGCAGCTGCATTGATCGGCTTGAGCAAGCGGCGCTCAGCAATCACTGGCAGGTTCCGGTCTTCCAGGGTGATGGTGTGGAAACGACCATCCCAGTACTTGAGCGAGTCGCTCAGTGCTTGCTGCTCAGCGCCGTTGTACTGATCACCCACGAACTCACGCAGATCACGCTGACGTGCGATAAAGCTGGCCATGGGCAGTGCACGTTGCTCACTGGCTTCAACCAGCTTCACCACTTTCTGAATGTTGTTGGCGATAAAGCGCTGGTCAGAAAGATGGCTGGCCAGCCAGAGGATCAGCTCATCGAGGAACAGGATGATCGCGTCGTATCCGAGCGCTTTGGCATGCTCAGTCATGATGCGCAGGCCCTCATCGAAATCGACGTAACCGCCGTACTCGCTGTTGGCCATATCCGCCATGGAGCTGTAGAAGGTGCCGATCAGGTCCCCGACCAAGCGAGCCTTATCGTCCGCGCCAGCTTGGTCATTGAGCACTGCATCGAAGCTGGCTGCATCCCAACCAGTCGATAGGTCACCCCAGCCATCGTCCTCGGCCGCTGCTGCGCCTTTGTTCAATGTGGCGAAGAAATTCGCATCACCCATATTGCTGCGCAGTTGCCGAGCATCACGGAACAACCGGTCGCTCATGTAGAAGCCAGGTACCGGGGCATCGGGATGCAGGTGTTTGATATGTCGCGCATAGCCACCCAACACACCCGCCTCAATGCTGGCTGCGCCGATCATGTGGTAGGGCACCAGCAGGATATTGGTTTGCTGCAGCCACTCATCGTGCTTAGCTACAGCCGGCGCCAGCTCGTTGATCGCCCGGGCTTGGGAATTGCCCTGCAACAGCAGGTGCAGCACCGCCATAAAGTGCGACTTACCGCTACCGAAGCTGCCGTGAAGGTAAGCGCCCTTCTGACGGTTCTGGTTGCCCACCACGGTACTTTTGATAAAGCTCAAGGCATCGTCGAACGAACGCTGCAGCTGCGGCGTCACCACATACTGCTCCAGGGTTTGGCTGACAGCTGCATCAGCCAGACCACTGGACAGGTTGAGAACGAAATCACCCCGTTGAACCTTTTCTGGGATCTCGATCAGCTCTTTAATTAATGTCATGCGTCAAACCCCAGAATCAGTTCTGCTCGGCCACTTTCTTTTTGCGACCGCCACGTTTTCCAGCCGCTGCAGCCGGCTGCCAGCTCAAAAGGTCGGCCCGAGTGATCCCCAGATTACGTAGCTCCTCAAGCAGGAAGCCCTCGTAATAATCGCCCATGCGCTCGCCGAATTCCGGATCCACCTCGTTATGCCACTGCTTTAACCAGGGGATCAGCTCATCCAGCGCCACTAGCATCGGCATCAGGCGCTCGGGCTCCCATCCCTCACCATCCTTGCGCTCTAAGTACCAGGCAGCGATAGCCTGAGCACGTTGCAGATGGTTTAGGCCCGCCCAACCGATGACCAGCGTGCTATCACCACCTTTTTCGGCGCCAGGCAACGAGAAGAAGCGCTCTTTAGGCACGTCCAGCTTGCCGCGAAGCGACCAGAAGCTGGGCTTTTGGAAGTCGCTGGATTTGTACTGCGGTGGCAATGGGATATCGCCTACCGTCTCTGCCCTCTCAAGCTTCGCCTGGGTTAAAGCCAGGTCGCACTTGGCTTTCTTTTCAGGATCCAACGCATTTTCCTCAGACAGCGGCTGGTCGACACCATACTTGGCGTCAATGGCATCCTCCAGGCGCTGCTTGTCCCAGGTTTCCTGCCAGGCTCTGAATTTCGGTATGGCATCAGGCTTGAGACGAGCGGCGGCCATTTGTGGCACGTTATCTCCATCTATCAGCTCGCAAACTAACGCCTGCAAGTCCAACAGGTTGTCGCCACAATAGAGCTCCGTAACACGGACAGCGTCCGCATCGCTGCGCAGGCGGTCAGCCAGCTGAGCACAGGTTTGTAACTCTGGGAGTTGGCATACCTTTTCCATCCGGTTAAGAAGCCACTCTTTGGCTGCAGAATGTAGTCGGCTCTCCCAGCTGTCACGACTCCAGCGGCGCTTATATTCCGGCTGCTCAACCAGTCTGACCCAGTGATTATGCTCAATAGCTTGTAGACGACGCTCGATCAGCGCCTTGTAATCTGCTGGCCAGTGGGAGGGAACTTCAGTAATAGGCGTGCTGCCATGACGCATAAACCACGCAGAATCAATTTCACCGGCTGCCATATTGCGAGCAAGGTTAATTTCAAATGCGCGCTCACCAGGCTTTATACTGGGCATGTCGACTTCAGAAAAAATAGCGACTTCGGTCAGGCCATATAGTGCATAAACGTACCAGTCCAGTTCTTCCTGCAATGCAATCATCTGGAAAAACAGCTCAGAGTCCTGCACCTTAGCAGAGCTCAGGGCATCGACAAATCCGGCCCCATCTGTCTCGAGCACATGCTCCGGACTACAACTTCTTAACTGCTGCGCCAATTCGTCGATTCGCTGCGAAAACTTCAGCACAACATCATTGGCATCCTCAGATACCGGGAAATTTTTTAAGCCTGTGCCGGTAAACTCAAAGGTGTCAAAAGCAGGATCACCCGTCACCCGAGCGCCTTTTGAATCCGTCGAGTCACCTCTATTGTGGAAAACCTGCTTCATCCAGAAACAGGCAACGGAGCTATTCAGCAAGCCCATAAGGGCAAAGTGATCCGCCTCCGCAGCACATAAAGGCAGTTTGATCACAGGCGCAGTCTGCTTAAAAACCTTGCCCCCACGATCCAAAACAAAATGATTATGGGTGGAAACAAAAGCAAAGGCTATTGACAGTCTATTGAGGTAACGGCCAGGAAAGAACATAGAGTGCTCATACCACCGCAGACCACGCTCCTCGATAAACTGACCAAAATCTTTCCTATTCTTCAAAACCCTACGATAGGTCCAATAGTGGCGTGCTTGGCCGCCATCTAAAACCTCCACAGGCTCTGCAGTTAAAAGGTCATACGGCATCAACGAGTTTAAGTCTTGGCTAATAGCCCAATCCCGAACATTTTCACCAACACAAAGCGGCACTGAATAATCTTTCAATCCAAGTGTTACTACTGTATGCCGAGGCATAAAGAAAACAGAGTCTTCTCCCGTATGCGTAGTGCGCCCTATCTCGACGACGTGGGAATCTAGCGGGGTTTTCCCGCTTGACTCGAGCAGCTCTTTTAGTTCGGAAGCGCCGCCTCCGCCAAGACTCCACGGATGACTTGCATATGACTGCCTAGTCTGCCCAAGCACGCTAATGAATTCACTTTCAGCCTTTGGCTTAGATAGCAAAGCAACGATAGAGGACCAAACTTTTCCATCTGCGGCATTGCTAGGAGTGTCCGGCTCACCACGAATTCCAAGTACCACCTTAATCTCATCAGATTTTGGGGCCTGATTTCGCGCGAACATAATCACGGTTGGGGTGCCGTGACCTGGGATGTAAGCCCCTGAGGTATCAATAACGTGGGTCAGATCTTTACGCGGCAGATAATCTTCTATCAGCTTTTTACCGAACTCACGCTTCATAAAGCTATTGGCAGTAATCATCCCCATAAAACCTGCCGGCTGACTGTCTTTAGCCAATAGCGTGAGATCAAAAAAACGCTCGGTGAAGGGTACACCTAGAGAATACTGGCGATGGCAGGTGGGGTATTTATCACGATAAGCCTGACTCAGTGCTCTGTCTTTCACTGTAATGTAGGGTGGATTGCCCACCACCACGTGATAGCGCTGCCCAAGAATCCTGCTCAGTTTTTCTGGATCTTCAACTTCATAAACGTGTTTCCTTTCCTCATCCAGTAAGCCCCCCTGGATGCCCTGCCCCTGCCACTCAAATCGACGACCGTGTAGTAACGAATCGCCACAGGCTAGGTTGAAATGAAAGCTGGGCGCATCCTTGATCTTGGTACTGCCCGCTGCCTTCATGGCAGCAATCAACAGACGGAATCGGCAGATGGCAATGGCGTAGGGGTTGATATCGGTACCATGCACTACATCCAGTGCTCGCTGTGCCAGCTCACGAGTGTTGGTACCCGGCTCGCGCTTCAGCCACTGGTTGAACACTCGCTCGAAGGTCGTCAGCAAGAAGTGCCCCGAACCGCATGTCGGATCGATTAGGCGCAGCCCCGGCAAACCGAAAGTCTCAATCGCCGGCTCCAGGGTGTAATCGAGAATAAAGCTCTCAACGAATTCCGGGGTTTGCAGCAGCGCATAACGCTTGCGCACGGATTCAGAAAGGTCCTGGTAGAGGTCGCCAAGGAAGCGGGTATCCCATTCCTTGTCGGTAAAGTCGTGGAGGATCTCACCGCTGTCTGCATCGATCTTCTGGAAGAAGTCGATCAGACGTTTGGCACCATCAGCCGAAACCGGAATCTGCCAGAGGGGGTTATGACGATGATCCAAGAGCTCCGCGATCACCGGATATTTTTCCAGCTCCGCGAATAGATCGAGCAGGTAGTGGCGTTCTTCAAAGGTGGGGTTCTCGTTGAAGTAAGCCACCATGCGCTCTTTGGCCTGCTGTAAGGCATTTCGCCCTTGCGTATCCTTCACCGGCCCAGCCAACACCGGCTCAGTCAGTAAGCCATTGTCCTCCAGAAAACGCACGAACACACAGGTCAAAACCCAGGCCACTGCGGCCTGGGTTATTTGCGCTGCTCGCCAGGAAACGAAGTGCTCGGCGGTGCGTTCAGCCTCAACCGCCGTGCGATATTCGCTCTGCAAATGCTCACTGAGCTCCGCGTTGGACTCGCTATAGGCGAGGATGTCCTTCTCAATATGCGGTAACAGGGACTGCAGGTTTTTCAGAAGATCGGCACGGTTAATCACAGGTAAATCCTTGTGCATGTGGCCCATTACCTGAAGGCACTGGACCTGCTATCAATTTTTCTTAGGCAGTGGTTTTGACTGCCTGAGGTAGTGACTGGGAATCGTCAAGCCAGCTACTGGGAATATGGGCAAACTCTTTGCTACCGGCGCCTGTAGGCACCAATACGTCATCGATCATGGCCGCGGAACGCTGCGCATCGACGGCTATCAGCAGAACTAACCCAGGCACTGCGATACCTCTGCCGCCACTCACGCTGAACAGCTGTTGTCGCAGGTCATTCAGCCATGTTGTCACCAGCTCATAGCGCGCCAGCAGCCCTGGCTCCGTCAGAAGCACTGGTTGACCGGCCTGCAGAATCTCCTCAGCCATGCCCGGTAACGCACGCTGCACCAGACGCTGCAGGTTCTGCCAATCACGAGAACTGTGCTCACAGGCGTCTGCTTTGAGCACCACCTGCCAGTCCGGCGCTTTGGGCATGCTGGCGCATACAGCCTGTACATGGCGAAGGAGTAGCTCATCAAAGCTGATGCGCTTAAACGGATAGTCTCGGCAGAGTTTTTCCTGCGCTTGCCACCACTGACGCGGCCGGACGGTTAGCGCGAGGAAGTGGGAGGCAGTCACTGCCTTCTCCAGCATCAAGCTCAGTTCTTTAACCGACTTGAGTGTGGTGGTGTCGTCTTCGCCTTGTTGAGTCTGGCTGTAGTGAGTAGAGCCGGCTGATGCGAAGCTGGTCATCCCCGCGCTTGGCAGGCAGTAACCGCCCCTATCGCCATTGGCAAACTCAAAGCTGCCATTCCACTGGAAACCGATATCCAGTGAGCGCACCAGCTCATCCAGTTCAGGGCGGCCGGGTAGCTCCTGCGCTGCGGGATAGCGGCCGGCTACTCGGGTCTGAATATCTTTGACAGTAAGCGCCTTACTGCCTAGCAGCGCGCCCTGGGCCAACTCCAAAGCAAGCTTGGCGGGCATCCCTCGCGGATAGAACTCCACACGACTGGATAGAGCTGCACTCTCGGATGCAGCTGCAGCTAAACGCAAAAGTCGATGGTTACTCAGACCTGCAAATGATTCTGGCGCTGGCACAGCGCGGATCTTCTCCAGCGTACGAACGGGAGCAAGCAGCGGCAGCTGGCGAGCACACTCATCTGCCAGGCTGCCAAGGTCGCAAGCGTAATCGGCCAGCTCCTCTCCTCGCCCCTGGCGATTATCGGCAATCAAGAAGCGGTTACCGGAGCGACGCAAAAGCCAACGAGGCTCCTGCTTACTCAATTCCGTTTCCACGGCTGCCCGCACGACAGCATAGGCCCAGCGCTCTCGCAGTGGGCTGTCTTGTACCGAGCCACGACGAAGCAGGATTGCGTCAGCAACTTCGACCGCAGTCATTACGCCGCCGTTATCTTCCAGCAGACCGACGATGTCTTCTCTCAAGTCCGTAATCGCTTTGGTCTTGCCCCACTGGGTCAGAACTTTATCGATCAGCTCGCGCACCAGCAGAGTCTCAATGCCGAGGTGGCCGCTGATGGCTGCCGGCGTAGGCCAATGAACGTTGTGAGTGCCCTTGGGCGCATCCTCGTCCAGTCGACCCAGATATTCGTTAAGAAAGCTCAACCGAGTCTGATCAGTGGACTTCGGCAGGACCTGCTGGAACAGACGGTCGACACTCACAACGCTGGTGTCACCGCTATCCAATTGCTGAACTTGATGACCGTCCAAAAGACGCGTCTGAAGCTGACCAATCACATCGGACAGCTCATTACGAGTCTTCACACCCACTCCCATCCAGACTCGGACCCGGGAGCGATTCAGCCTGATGAGGTCAGCAACGCTATTGATATTCCGGCGACTGAGGGTATCCAGCGCTTGTGGGCTCAGAGCCAACAGGCCGATCTGCGTATCCAACTGAGCCTCGCTGATGGGGCACGTACGCTCCTGTGGCTGCTGGGTCGTGTGCAGAGACTCAGTGCGCGCATCATGGAACGTCTTGCGCCACTCACGCAGCATCTCGCCGGCACTGGCAAAGCGCTTGCGCACATCACGAACCAAGGCTCGCTTGAAGAACTCAACCATGCGGTCGCGAATGCTCGGATCGAAGACGGTTCGGTCGACCTCCAGCTCACCTTCGAGCTGATGCGGCAGCCCTTCAGAGGCAGTCCACCCGGGCAACGCGCCTGCGGCCATCTCGTAAAGGGTCAGCGCAACAGAGAATCGCTCGGCATGGTCGTCCCAACGACGGCGGCCAGGATCACGGATGAACGGATCCATGTAGGCCAGCGTGCCAGCACTGATATTGTCAGCACCGACACTGGACAGGGAGAAGTCAAAAAGCATGAGGTGAAGAACGCTGCCTTGCATCACCAAGCCGATGTTCTCTGGCTTGATATCACGATGCACCAACGCCTGGTCTTCTAGATGCACAACCGCACTGAGCAAGTCGTCACCGAAGCGCTCAAGCAACTCCAGCTGCACAGCGCCGACATGGCGGAGGCGCTGAGCCAGGGTGCCCTCGGTCGCGTAGTCGAGCAGCAGAGCGGTATGGCCAACGATATCCAGGGTTTTGTAGTAAGGAACAATGGCCTGGTGACGCAATCTGGCCAGCACCTCACCCTCTTTCGTAAGACGGCTATTGTGGTCAGGTGTCGAAGCGATCTTCAGAACGCGAGACTGCCCCTGGTAATCGACCAGGAATACGACTGAGCACGCACCTTTGCCAAGCGGCTGAATAACCTGGAAGCCTCCCGGCAGGAGGTCCCCTTTGCGAGCTTCAGTTGGGTTAGTTCGAAGCGTGTTCGGCTGACTAACCTCGTCCTCAAGGTCGTCCAGCCGTTTGATGAACTCACTGACCGATTCCAACCGGCTGCCGACATCAGGGTGCGTGGCGTACTGCACCAGGTACTGCATAGCCTCGCTTGCACCGTTGATCTCATCAGTAACCTGCAGGCCACTGCCTCGGCGCAGCTTGTCCAGTAACTCGATGTCAGTTTGCGCGGGCTTCTTGCCAGTAAATAAGTGGTAGGCGATCGCACCCAGGGAGAAGACATCTAAGTGCACGCCGTCTGCAGCGCCAGTGTGCGCTTCCAGCGCGACATAAGGCCCTGCCTCTTCATGCACGAGGTTACTCAAACGGGTCAGCGCGCTGATATTGCGCGACTCACTCTCAAATACCCGCTCGGCAGTGGCCCAGTTGCTGATTTTGACACTGTACTTCTCATCGCCCAGTGGCTTGACCCAGATGCACTGAGGACTCAGGCCTCGGTGATAAAGCTTTTGCCCATGTGCGTACTGCACAGCCTCGGCAATTAGACGAAGCAGGTAGGTGGCCTGAACTGTATCCAGGCGCCGATCCTTACCCAGATGCATGAGAAGGTGGTCAAGACGAAATGCCTTGGGATCGTGCTCATAGACCAGTGCGGGGCCGCTGTCATGATTCTGAAATTCGTGCGCTCGCAGAATTCCTGGATGCTCAATACCCTCAAGCAGACGGAACTCAAGCTTGGCCGCTTTTTCGAGCCGAGAAACCTCTTCCTGTGCTTTACCCTGGGTCAGATAAATACGAACCTTGCGCTGCACCCCAAGATCCGGGTGCAAAGCGAGCCAATCCTGATAGGTATCGGATTCGTCGAGTAGGCTCTGAAGCTCATAGCTACCCACACGACGCATGCGCACGGACTCTTTAATGCCCGCTTCCTCTACAGCGCGTGAGATGACTTTGGCTGCATAAGCGGTAATCTGCCGATGCCTCCAGTTCTCATCGATTAGGGTGATCTCGCGGAGCAGCTCTTGCCGATTGACCACACCTTGGCGCGCGTTACCTTCCAGCTTGATGACCAGGTCCTCTGCAGAGAGGAACACCAAAGCATCAATAAAAGGCACGGTTTCCTTGCTTCGATGAAATGAAGGCTGCAGCTTCAGCAGGGACGCCAGCTTTTGCGCTTTGCGACGAGCAAGCAAACGGGGATTGTCGAAGATCTTCTGCCCACCTTTGGGCAAAGGCCTTTCCCAAACCCAGTTGGCAGCATCACCCCGAATCACGCCGGGGTGGGACTTGATCTCAATGACGTACATGCCCTTGGGCGTCAACACCATGAGATCAACTTCGTTGATAGAGCCATCCTGAGCAATGAACTCGAAGTTGGCCCAAGCACGATAAGGATCGTGGTCAGGGAGCAGTTGCCTGGCAAACTCCAGCGCTTCCCGTTCCCATGCGTAATCGGATTGGGTGATCTGCTTCCAGAGTTTGTCCATCAATGGCCATCCTTGTTAATCGGCTGACGTGGGCGACACTCACACATCTGCAAAATTCGAACTGCTTATCATATTCCGCTATACCGTTCGGTTATAGCTTTAGCGGCACACCTGCTCCGAAAGCATCGGCAAGCACACACGGGCTGCGGTGCTGACGCTCTCCGGAAAGCGCCATCCCTCGATCAGGTAGAGACAGCCCCTGATCACCTGCAGATCTGCCGGAAGCCTCTACAGCCTAGTCAATCTCAATTGGCAACCAATTGGCAACCAGAAAGCCGTTTTCTAGGGGGGCACCGAAAAATCTGCAGGCATAAAAAAATCCAGTCACCGCTAAGTGACTGGATTTTTTAGGGTTTTTTGGTCGGGACGGAGTGATTCGAACACTCGACCCCTTGCACCCCATGCAAGTGCGCTACCAGGCTGCGCTACGCCCCGACGATGCTTTCAACTGTGCTGAAAGCGGATCGAACTATACATTAAGCGACTGAATATGTGAAAGTTTTTTATGCCAGTGCTTAGTTCTTGAGCACCTGAAGCACATCTTCAAGCTCAGTGATCATTTGCCGAATCAGTTGTTTATATTGCGTAGTGTCTTCACGAGCCTCATCGCCGGACATCCGCTGCCGAGCGCCGCCGATCGTAAAACCTTGCTCATACAGCAATGATCGGATCTGCCGGATCATCAGCACATCCTGGCGCTGGTAATAGCGCCGATTACCGCGACGCTTCACCGGATTCAGTTGAGGAAACTCCTGCTCCCAGTAACGCAGCACGTGCGGCTTGACCGCGCATAGCTCGCTTACTTCACCAATGGTGAAGTAGCGTTTGCCGGGTATCGTAGGCAGTTCGTCGTTATGACTTGGTTCCAGCATACGCTTCGACTCTGGCTTTTAGTTTTTGCCCTGGCCGGAATGTCACGACACGACGCGCCGTGATTGGAATTTCCTCACCGGTTTTCGGGTTACGCCCCGGGCGCTGTCGCTTGTCGCGCAAATCGAAGTTGCCGAAACCGGACAACTTTACCTGCTCGTTGTGCTCGAGCGCCTGACGGATTTCCTCGAAAAACAGTTCGACCAGTTCCTTGGCCTCGCGCTTATTCAAGCCTAGCTCTTCATATAGACGTTCCGCCATTTCAGCTTTCGTCAGAGCCCCCATACGCTATTTCCTTAACGTGGCGTTGAACCTTTCTTCCAGGGAGGAGAGGATTTGCTGCATCGCACCACTCACCTCATCGTCGTTCAGAGTGCGCGAAGGGTGTTGCCAGGTCAAGCCTACTGCCACACTTTTGCTAAGAGGATCAATACCTTTACCCTGATACACATCAAATAGCTTGAGGTCTTTCAGGTTCTCGCCTGCGGCCTCACGGATGCACAGCAACACATCGTCAGCCGGAACTTCACGTGCAACCAGAATAGCCAGGTCGCGGCGCACTTCGGGGAAACGGGACAGCTCGTTGAAATGCGGCAGCCGGCCTTCGCTGATTTCAGAAACCAGCAGCTCGAACAGATAGACCGGCTGATCGATGCCAAGAGTGGCGGCCAACTCCGGATGAAGACTTCCAATGTAGCCGACCAGGCGCCCTTCCCGCTCGATTCGAGCAGTCTGCCCAGGATGCAAAGCCGGATGCTCGGCAGCGACAAAGCCATATGCGGCAGCATCTCCGGCATACCCGAGCAACGCTTCGACGTCGGCTTTCATGTCATAAAAGTCAGCCCCTGTTCGTTCGTTGCTCCAGGCTTCTGGCAGGCGACTTCCGGTGATGACTCCCGCCAGCATCGGCTCCTGCTTCAACTCGCCCAGTTGGCCAACGAAACGCAGCCCGCTTTCGAACAGGCGCACGCGCGTCTGCTGACGATTGAGGTTGTACTGCAGCGCCTTGATCAACCCTGGCCAGAGCGTCGCGCGCATTGCCGCCATGTCCGAGGAAATCGGATTGGCCAATTGCAGCGGCTCGACACCTGGACTGAACAGCTCGAACATTTTCGGATCGATGAAGCTGTAGGTAATTGCTTCTTGGTAGCCACGGGCAACCAGCAAGCGACGCAAAGCCGGTAGTTCGGCGCGGGATTCAGGATTGGCTTCGGGCGCTAGACGAGCCTGGGGGTAACGCACCGGTAAGCGGTCGTAGCCATACAGACGGCCCAGTTCCTCGATCAGGTCTACCTCTAGACTGATGTCGAATCGGTGACTGGGCACACTGACTTCCCAGGATTCCTCGCCCAGCTCGACGACATCTAAACCCAGGGCCGACAAAAGCGAGACGACCTGATCGCCCGCCATGCTCAACCCCAGCATCTGCTCGATTCGATCCTTGCGCAGTAGAATCGGTGCAACGCGGGGGAGATCGGCTTCGCTGGCGGCTTCGATTACGGGGCCGGCGCTGCCTCCGACAATCTCCAACAGTAGCGCAGTGGCCCGCTCCATGGCTCGACGGGCCAATTGCGAATCCACCCCACGCTCGTAGCGATGCGACGCATCAGTGTGCAAGCCATAGGAACGAGCCTTGCCAGCGAGCGCAATGGTGTCGAAAAAAGCGCTTTCAAGGAACAGATCCTGGGTCGAGGCGCTGACACCGCTGTGCTCACCACCCATCACACCCGCAATCGCCAAGGCACGCTGGTGGTCGGCGATGACCAGCGTATCGCCTCTCAGGGTCACCTCCTGGCCGTCGAGCAAGACTAGTTTCTCTTGCTCCTCTGCCATCCGAACCCTGACTCCGCCATTGAGCTCGGCAAGATCGAACGCATGCAGCGGCTGGCCAAGTTCGAGCATCACATAGTTAGTGACGTCCACCACCGCATCGATGCTGCGGATATCGGAACGACGCAACCGCTCGACCATCCACAGCGGAGTGGGTCGCGACAGGTCAACGTTCCGGATCACGCGCCCGAGGTAGCGTGGACAGGCCTTAGGAGCGAGCACTTCGACCTGGCGCACTTCGTCGTGGCTGACAGCCACCGGAACGATATCAATAGAAGTAACCGCCGCGCCGTAGATAGCGCCTACCTCGCGCGCAAGCCCGGCGATAGAAAGACAGTCACCACGATTCGGCGTCAGCCCGATCTCGATACACGCATCGTCGAGCCCAAGATAATCGCGAAAATCGCTACCGACCGGCGCATCCTCGGCCAGCTCCATCAGCCCGCTGTCATCGGCCCCCACCTGCAGCTCGGTTTCCGAGCAGAGCATACCGTTGGATTCGACGCCGCGAAGCTTGGCTTTTTTGATGTTGAAGTCGCCCGGAAGTTGAGCTCCGATCATGGCGAACGGAATCTTCAGGCCGGGGCGCACATTGGGCGCACCGCAGACCACCTGAAACGCCTGAATTCCGTCACTGACCTGACACACGCGCAACTTGTCTGCATCAGGATGCTGCTCGGTGCTCAGTACCTCACCTACGACCACGCCTTTGAACTCACCAGCCACCGGGATGACCGCATCCACTTCGAGGCCTACCATCGACAGCCGCGCTACCAGTTCCTCACGGGAAACTTGCGGATTGACCCACGTACGCAACCACTGCTCGCTGAATTTCATCCTGCTCTCCTAAAATTTCTTTGACTGGACTCTGAACCTAGCGAAATTGCGCCAGGAACCTCAGGTCGTTATCGAAGAACAGGCGTAAGTCGTTGACGCCATAACGCAGCATGGCAAGCCGCTCGGCTCCCATACCGAAAGCGAAGCCTTGGTATTTTTCCGGATCGATACCGGACATGCGCAGCACATTTGGATGGACCATGCCGCAGCCCATCACCTCGAGCCAGCCGGTCTGTTTGCATACGCGACATCCCTTTCCGCTGCACATGACGCACTGCATGTCCACTTCGGCAGACGGCTCGGTGAACGGAAAAAACGATGGACGGAAACGGACACCCAGCGGCTTTTCGAAGAACACCCGCAAGAACTGCTCGATGGTGCCCTTCAGGTCCGCAAAGCTGATGCTCTCATCGACGAGCAAGCCTTCGACCTGATGGAACATCGGCGAGTGGGTGATATCTGAATCACACCGGTAGACACGACCCGGGCAGACGATCCTGATGGGTGGCTGCTGCGACTCCATAGTGCGCACCTGAACCGGCGAGGTATGGGTACGCAGAAGCATGTTGGCGTTGAAGTAAAAGGTGTCATGCATCGCCCGGGCCGGATGGTGGCCTGGGATATTGAGCGCTTCGAAGTTGTGGTAGTCGTCTTCGACCTCCGGGCCCTCGGCAACGCTGTAACCGATATGACTGAAGAACTGCTCGATCCGCTCAAGCGTACGCGTTACCGGATGCAGCCCACCGGAGACCTCCCCCCTGCCAGGTAAGGTCACGTCGATCCGCTCAGCGGCCAGCTTGGCACTCAAGGCAGCCTGTTCAAGATCTGCCTTCCTGGCATTCAATTCGTTCTGGACTTGACTCTTCGCAGCGTTGATCAGCGCACCCGCTTTAGGACGCTCCTCCGCGGAGAGCTTGCCCAGGGTTTGCATGACCTGGGTCAGCTCGCCCTTCTTGCCGAGATACTGAACCCGGATCTGCTCCAGGGCATTGATGTCTTGACTATGTTGCACCGCCTCAAGCGCTTGCGAGACCAGTGCATCCAGGTTTTCCATGTACAACCTCCAGAGGTTCTTGCAGAACCGCACCAGGCGAGCAACGCGTGGGCTTTGGCCAGATGCATTTTTGCAAATGCCCCTTCAGATACGAAATAGGGGAAGAGCGCAAGGCTCTTCCCCTATCGGTGACGCTACGAATCCGAGGATTCGATTGTCGATGGGCTTAGGCCAGAGAAGCTTTGGCTTTTTCGACAATCGCAGCAAAAGCTGCTTTTTCGTTCACTGCCAACTCGGCCAGAACCTTACGGTCGATCTCGATGGCTGCTTTTTTTAGACCAGCGATGAAACGGCTGTAGGACAGACCGTTTACACGAGCGCCAGCGTTGATACGAGCGATCCAAAGAGCGCGGAACTGACGCTTCCGCTGACGGCGGTCACGGTAGGCATACTGGCCAGCCTTGATCACTGCCTGCTTGGCAACACGGAACACGCGCGAGCGAGCGCCGTAGTAGCCTTTAGCGAGTTTCAGAATTTTCTTGTGACGGCGACGAGCGACGACGCCACGCTTAACACGAGCCATGAGTTATTCCTCTGAGTCTTGACCGAATTAACGAACGCGCAGCATGCGCTCTACTTTTGCGTTATCAGACGGGTGCATCAGAGATGTACCACGCAGCTGACGCTTACGCTTGGTAGACATTTTGGTCAGGATGTGGCTCTTGAAAGCGTGCTTGTGCTTGTAGCCATTCGCCGTCTTTTTGAAGCGCTTCGCAGCGCCGCTTTTAGTCTTCATCTTTGGCATGTTCGGTACTCCACAGTGTGGGTGATTTCAAATAACCGCAAGGCCTGCCAGTGCCCTGGTGGTTACTTTTTCTTCTTGGGAGCGATGACCATGATCAGCTGGCGTCCTTCCATCTTTGGATGCTGTTCGACCGAACCGTATTCAGCCAGGTCACCTTCGACCCGCTTCAACAGTTCCATCCCCAACTCCTGATGCGCCATCTCACGGCCGCGGAATCTCAACGAAACCTTGGCCCTGTCCCCGTCACTCAGGAAACGTACCAGGTTGCGTAGCTTGACCTGGTAGTCGCCCTCTTCCGTCCCTGGACGAAACTTTACTTCTTTAACCTGGATCTGCTTCTGGTTCTTCTTCGCTGCAGCGACCTGCTTCTTCTTTTCAAAGAGGTGCTTGCCGTAATCCATGATCCGGCATACAGGAGGAACCGCGTCGGCGGAAATTTCCACCAGATCCAACTTGGCTTCTTCAGCTATACGAAGCGCTTCATCAATCGAGACGATGCCAACCTGCTCGCCATCAGCACCAATCAAACGGACCTCACGAGCCGAGATATTCTCGTTGATCGGGGCCTTGGGTGCAGCTCGTTTATCCTGTCTCATTTCACGCTTAATAGTCATTACTCCAATTCTTGGCGACCACGCCGGGAAACCGCTTGTGTCAGCAGCTGCGCAAAGTCATCTAGGGGCATGGAGCCCAGATCGACGCCTTCACGGGTGCGCACAGCAACGGCTCGTGTCTCTACTTCCCTGTCTCCGATAACCAAGAGATAGGGAACCTTGAGCAAGGTATGCTCGCGGATTTTAAAGCCGATCTTTTCGTTTCTCAAGTCGGACTTGGCACGGAAGCCGCTTTGGTTGAGTGTTTTCTCCACTTCCAGTGCGAAATTTGCCTGTTTGTCGGTGATATTCATCACCACGGCCTGAGTCGGTGCCAGCCAGGCTGGGAATGCGCCTTCGTAGTGCTCGATCAGAATCCCGATGAAACGCTCAAACGACCCGAGAATGGCTCGGTGCAACATGACTGGATGCTGACGGTCATTGTTCTCACTGACGTATTCGGCGCCAAGTCGGATCGGCAAGTTGAAGTCCAGCTGCAGGGTACCGCACTGCCAGACACGCCCCAGGCAATCCTTCAGGGAAAACTCGATCTTCGGGCCATAGAAGGCACCCTCACCCGGTTGCAGGTCGTATGGCAGTCCGGCACTGTCGAGCGCCGCCGCTAGCGCCGCTTCGGCGCGATCCCAGAGCTCATCGGAGCCAACACGTTTTTCGGGTCGTGTAGAGAGCTTCAGCTCGATGTCCTGGAAACCGAAATCCGCATAAACCGCCTGGGTCAGCTTGATAAACGCTGCCGACTCGGACTGCATCTGCTCTTCGGTACAGAAAATATGCGCGTCGTCCTGAGTAAAACCACGCACCCGCATGATGCCGTGCAGCGCACCCGACGGCTCGTTACGGTGACAGGCACCGAATTCAGCCAGGCGCAGCGGCAGCTCGCGATAGCTCTTCAAGCCTTGGTTGTACACTTGCACATGGCAGGGGCAGTTCATCGGCTTGATCGCGTAATCGCGGCTTTCCGACTCGGTGGTGAACATGTTTTCCGCATAGTTTGCCCAGTGACCGGACTTCTCCCACAGGCTGCGATCAACAACCTGAGGTGTGCGAATTTCCTGGTAGCCGTTCTCACGCTGCACCACGCGCATGTATTGCTCGAGCACTTGGTACAGGGTCCAGCCATTTGGATGCCAGAACACCATGCCAGGCGCTTCTTCCTGGGTATGGAACAGGTCCAGGCGCTTGCCGATCTTGCGATGGTCGCGCTTCTCGGCCTCTTCAATGCGCTGGATGTAGGCCGCAAGCTGCTTCTTATCCGCCCATGCGGTGCCATAGACACGTTGCAGCTGTTCGTTCTTCGCATCGCCACGCCAGTAGGCGCCGGACAGCTTGGTAAGCTTGAAAGACTTGAGGAAGCGGGTATTCGGCACATGCGGGCCACGGCACATGTCGACGTACTCTTCGTGGTAATACAGCCCCATCGCCTCCTCGTCAGGCATGTCCTCGACCAGACGCAGCTTGTAATCTTCACCGCGGGACTGGAACACCTCGATGACTTCAGAACGCGGCGTAACCTTCTTGACGACGTCGTATTCGGTGTCGATCAGCTCTTTCATGCGCTGCTCGATTGCAGCCATATCGTCCGGCGTAAACGGCCGCTCGAAGGCGATATCATAATAAAAGCCTTCGGCGATCACCGGGCCGATAACCATTTTCGCGGATGGATAAAGCTGCTTGACCGCATGCCCGACCAGGTGCGCACAGGAGTGGCGAATAATCTCCAGTCCCTCTTCATCCTTCGGTGTGATGATCTGCAGGCTCGCGTCGCTCTCGATCAGATCGCACGCATCGACCAGACGACCATCTACCTTGCCGGCAAGAGTGGCCTTGGCTAAGCCAGCGCCAATGGACTGAGCCACTTCAGCAACGGATACCGGGTGATCGAACGAACGCTGACTACCGTCAGGAAGAGTAATGGTGGGCATGGCGCCTCCTCTCCTAGTGGTGACCCCTACCAAAGGCCACGTGGGTTGGGATGAGCCAGGAAAGCGACCCGCCGAAATTACCTGCCGCACGTTGGCAGGAGCCCTGAGGCTGATCGACACGGACCGAACTCACTGGAAAATATGGATCACGGATGCTTTCAGAAAGCCGCCGCGCTGACAAGCAAGGCATAAAAAAAGGGTCGCTAGCGCGACCCTTTTCGGAATTGGTAGGCACAATTGGATTCGAACCAACGACCCCCACCATGTCAAGGTGGTGCTCTAACCAACTGAGCTATGTGCCTCCGATGGACGCGCATTTTAGAGATACGCCTGAGAGAGTCAAGCGATTTTTTCGCTAAGCCACTGATATACGTAATTTTTGGTTTCCGAAAGGTCTCTGGCGCCGCTATGGCATCGGAAGGCTTGTAGAGATAGCATCGGCGTCAAATATTCAAAACAGGGCAAACAGAATGTCGCACACCCCCTACCCGTCGTCCTACTACGCAGCCTCGGCGAATCCGGCGCCAGATCGCGCCGCGTTAGGCTGCGATATCGAGACTGACGTCTGCGTGATCGGTGCTGGCTACACTGGGCTGTCGACTGCGCTGTTCCTGCTTGAACAAGGCTTCCGCGTCATCGCTCTAGAGGCCGCAAAGGTCGGCTTCGGCGCCTCCGGACGCAATGGCGGGCAGATCGTCAACAGCTACAGCCGCGATATCGATACTGTCGAGCGCAGCGCCGGGAGTGACGAAGCGCGGCTGATCGGCGCGATGGCCTTCGAGGGTGGACGGATCATTCGCGAGCGCGTCGCGCGCTACGGCATCGACTGCGATCTTAAAAACGGGGGCGTGTTCGCCGCTTTCAACGCCAAGCAGATGCGCCATCTCGAAGCGCAGAAGAATCTTTGGGAGCGTTACGGCTACGATCAACTGGAAATGCTCGATAACTCCGGCATTCGAAACGTCGTGGCTTGCGAGCGATACATTGGCGGCATGCTGGATCACGGCGGCGGACATATCCACCCGCTCAACCTTGCGCTGGGCGAAGCATTAGCGGTCGAATCGCTCGGTGGCGTCATCTACGAACAGAGCCCAGCGATTCGTATAGACCGAGGCAACACACCGCGAGTACACACCCAACATGGACAGGTGACCGCTAAATTCGTGGTCGTCGCCGGAAATGCCTATCTAGGTGGACTGGTTCCAGAGCTGGCAGCCAAATCCATGCCCTGCGGCACTCAGGTCATCGCCACAGAGCCGCTCGAACCTGAGCTCGCGGCGACGCTGCTGCCGCAGGATTACTGCGTCGAGGACTGCAATTATTTGTTGGACTACTTTCGCCTTTCCGCCGACAAACGTTTGATCTATGGGGGCGGAGTGGTTTATGGCGCCCGCGATCCGGCCGATATTGATTCGATCATTCGGCCGAAAATGCTCCAAACGTTTCCGCAGTTGCAAGGCATCAAAACGGAGTTCGCCTGGACCGGCAATTTTCTAATGACGCTATCGCGTTTACCTCAGGTCGGGCGGCTCGATGGCAATCTCTACTATTCACAAGGCTGCAGTGGTCACGGGGTCACCTATACCCATGTCGCAGGGAAAGTCATCGCCGAAGCCTTGCGAGGACAGGCCGAGCGCTTCGATGCTTTTGCCAGTTTGCCGCATTATCCATTCCCCGGAGGACAGGCATTCAGCGCACCACTGAGCGCACTGGGTGCGCTCTACTACAGCCTGCGCGACAAAATCGGCTTTTGACGCGTCACCGAACGGGACATGACGGAAGCGCCTCGCAAGTGCTGGGCTCTTCGCCCCCCTTGGGTAACTCGGCCTTGAATCGCTCGTCCTCCGGTGCGAGTTGCCCCGCGCAAATGCGCGCTGCGGATGCCCGAGCACTGCATCCCTGCTCCGCCAATACCTGCGAAAGGTTAAACCAGCCAGGCGCGAAGGAATTGTCACGTTGAACACTCGTCCGCAGGGCGCGCTCCGCTGCACGCTTATCGCCCTGTGCGTACCGAGCGTTGGCCAGCACGAACCAAGACAAGCCACTCGACCAATGTTCCGCAGCCGTTTCGTAGGCGGTTAGCGCCGCCCCACCGTGCCCGGTTTGCTCAAGGTCATTCGCAGCCTCCAGCCAGACCGTTTCCTGGGCGGTTCGCGGCAGTCGATCAGGCGGAACCGTTACCACTGCCCACCGCTTGCCCTTGGCCCAGCTGCGCTCGAACTGACGAAAACTTCCGGTCCAGCGCCGGGTGGTCCCGGACCGCAGCACAAGCGTCTGATCTGTCAGGTCGTATCCCACCACAACTGCAAAATGCCATTGAGGCCAGCGATCGAAGGCAAGGTTCTGCAGGACCAAAACAGGATTTCCTGCCGCAACCTCGGAGAGCACCGATTCCAGCCGAGGCTCCAATGGATAGACCAGCAGATCGTGCGCGCGGGCAGCAGCCACCATCTCAATCTGCAAACTGCCCTTGCGCTGCGGAAGATAAACCCGCTTGACGAGCTGGTCCGGTCCCGTATCGATGCCACGCTGGACAAGCATCGTGGCAAGCGCAGCCGGCCCGCACTGATAGTCTTCCTGCGGGAAGAACGGAACTTCTACTAGCTCAACCCGCTCAGGAAGTCCGGCAGACCCAACCGGAACGATTGGAGACCGCGCGCACCCCCCGAGAGCGAAGACCGCAAACAGCAGGATTAGTCGATGTATCAACGGTTGATGCAGTTGACGAAGTTGAAGATGTTAGTCGCGCAAAGCAGGTCGGTAATGATGAAGATCACCAGGAACAGAACGATGATCCCGACCACCCCAGCACCGGCTGGCGCCTGATCCAGTTGCTGATTGAATTGCGCGAGTTCCGCCGGTGTCAGGCTGTTGATTCGCTGCTCAACCTGATCGCGCTCGACCCCCATCGATACCAATTTTTTCTGGACATCTTTATCTTCGAGCATCGTTAGCAACTGCTGGCGATCCACCTGCTGCTGTTGTTCGGCAATGATTTCAGGTGTACCAATCATCGCCGCCTGGGCCATTGGAATCTGCGCGAACAGCATGAAATGCATCGCTGCCAATAGGGCGGCCACACGCTTCATCAGGGAAGAGTTGAACATGGCGGAACTCCTTATCTTTTTGTTCGGTAGCCAGTGCAGTTAGCGACGGGCCGTCAGAAGTAAGACGAGGCACTGTTCCACCGGTTCCCTACACGCTATGGTTTAGACCTCGAGCGGCTCTGACCTCCAAGAAGCCTTAGCCGATAACCCATCTCGTTAAAGGAGACCAACATGCGAGCCAGCCGCCTGATTGCAGTGATGTGGTGCGGTTCCATTCTGCTCGGCTGCCAATCATCGCCATCCGAACAGGCGCAAGCACCTCAGAACGCAACCAACCGGTGCACCGCGTCTGCTATAGAGAAGCTCGTCGGGGAGCAGGCGACTCCAGCGCTGCTCGATCAGGCGCGCCGGGAAAGCGGAGCCTCCGTCGCACGCATTCTCAGGCCTGGAGATGTGGTGACTCTCGAATATAACGCCGGCCGACTGAACCTGATGACCGACGATGCGTTGAAAATCCAGCAAATCAATTGCGGCTAATCGACACGCTTCGATGAGCGACCCGCAATCAGGCGGGCGGTCAAGCGAAACGACCGCAGCCAGACGGGCAGACCGCAGCGAAGCCCGCCTGGCGACAGCTCAGTGCGCCACCGCCCTGCGGGTTCGCAGACTGGTTGCAGAGAAGGACTTCGGCGGGGCTAGCAAGAAATACAAGTCGTAGCGCTTGATAACCACTTGCGCCAGTAACGGCGCCGCGAGCCCGGTCAGAGTTCCAAGCAGCAGGTGCGCCGGGATCGAATCGATGCCCAGGAAGCTGCTGAGAATCACCCGAACCCCGCTTCCAGCGAGAATGTGCATCAGGTAAATAGTCATCGAAGAAGCGCCGACGAAAAGCAACCATTCGATACGAATCCGGCCCAACCACATCGATAGCGACACCACGAAAAGGATCGAAATGGTTGCAAGCGCAAGTACGGGCAAGCCACCGACTTCCCAGTTCAAACCAAAGGTAATGTGGAACAGGTACTGACCAACCACGAATAGCGACCCGAGCAACCAAGTGAGCGGAACATAACGAGTGAGGAAATAGGCCTTGATCTCGTTGAACCAGACGCCGAGCGCAAAAAATACCGCATTGCCGAAGATGAACCTGCCGATATTACCCATCGCCAGATCCTGCTTGAACACATAAAACGCACCGAACGCCAACAATATGGGAAGAAAGTAACGGCGATCCGCCTTGGCGTAGACGAACGAACAGACCACAAACACCAGAAACAGCGCATAGAGAAACCAGAACTGCGCTCGCGGTGACCAGAGCAGCGAAAACACCTGCCCTAACGTGACTTCACCATTGGTGTAGTTCGACAGCATCACTTCGATCAGGCCTTGCAACAGGGACCACACGATGAAGGGGTAGACGACCGTGTCCACCTTGTTGACGATCAGCCCGGTCGTCCCGCGCTTAATCAGCGAGTCGTAGAAGAACAAGCCCGACAAAAAGAAAAACAGCGGCATGTGGAAGCTATAGATGATGCTGTCGACGAGAAGATAGGTACCCTCTTCCATCGGCAAACCGGCGTTGAACACCCCGCGCGCGACATGCCCGTAGACGACCAAGATGATTCCGATGGCTTTGGCGTAATCGACCCAGGCGTTTCTCTCCTGCATCAGGTTTCTCCTTGTTATGACCAGACACATCACCGCCACATCTGGCGCAGACGGGAAAGGTAGACAATGAAAAACCTGATCAGTTTATTGCCAGCGCCGAGCCACCCACCCCGCCCGACGTGATGCAGGGACCAGCGGTGAGCCCGGCCGAATGCGCCGACTCCTGGACGGGGATTCAGGGGGCGCGCCTTCAGCCCAGCAGTTCGGTAAAGGAAATAAAAGAGACGAGGTCACCTTCACTCAGCTGGCTGTGCTCACGCACCTCAACCAACCCGTCCGCCCAGGCCGCACTGCGCAGAATCGAAGAGCTCTGGTTCGCATAGAGCACCGCCCTGCCTGACTCGAGGCGTGCCCGAAGGTATTCGCGGCGCTTGCCAGGCTTGGTCCAACTGAAACCTGCGGGCACCTGAATGCTCAAAGGTGTCACCTCGGTGACGCCCATCCGGCGCAACAGATAAGGCCGGGCCAGCAAACCAAAGGTGACCAACGTCGAGGCGGGATTGCCCGGCAAGCCGATAACCGCGACGCCACGGTAGCTGCCACAAGTCAGCGGTTTGCCTGGCTTGATCGCCAGCTTCCAAAGTGTCAGCTCACCTTCTTCGCGCAGCACCTGGCCGAGGAAATCCGCCTCGCCTACCGATACGCCACCCGTGGAAAGAATCAGGTCGACGTCGGCAAGGCCTGCTAGACACTGGCGAACCTGCTCGGCGTCATCGCGCACGATTCCGGCATCAATGACCTCGCATCCCAAACGGTGCAGCCAGTGACGCAACAGCACGCGATTACTGTTATAGATCTGTCCCGGCCGAAGCGATTCGCCGGGATCGACCAGCTCGTCCCCCGTTGAAAGCAGAGCAACCCTGATCTTCCGGCTCACACGCAGCTGCGCCGCGCCCAATGACGCGGCCAGCCCCAGCTCGATCGGCCCCAAGCGCACCCCAGCTGCCAGCACCTCGTCACCCGCTCGAGCTTCACCACCCTGCGGGCGAACATGCTGCCCAGCCCGTATCGGCTCGATGAAGCGCACTCGACCATCATCGAGCAGCTCGACGTTTTCCTGCATCTCCACACTGTCGGCACCTTCGGGCATCGGCGCGCCAGTGAAAATCCGCGCACAACGACCTGCCTCCAGCGGCTTGGGCTGGGTACCGGCAAAAATCTTCTGGCAGACACTTAGTGGCTGCCCTTCCAGATCCGCTGTGCAGACGGCGTAACCATCCATCGCACTATTCGGCCATGGCGGCAAATCCAAGGTAGCCCTCAGCGGCTCAGATAGTATTCGCCCAGCCGCCTCTTCGATCGATATGGTTTCGACGCCGGTGATCGGAGCAGCCTGCGCCTGCCTAAGCAACGCCTCCAGCGCTTGCTCCACCGGCATCAGCGCTTGAGCTTCGCCAGCCATCAGGTGCGGCTCTCGCAGTGCTCGGCCTGCTTGAGATGAGGCACGAAATTGCATGGACGATGACGCGCATCGAGCTGCTCGGCGAGAATGCCATCCCAGGCGGTCCGGCAGGCATTGGTCGATCCGGGCAGGCAACAAACCAGTGTGGCGTTCGCCAATCCGGCCAGGGCCCGCGACTGAACGGTGGAGCTTCCGATATCGCCAACCGAAATCTGGCGAAACAGCTCACCAAAACCGTCGACCTGCTTGTCCAGCAGGCACGCCACCGCTTCCGGCGTGCTGTCCCGCGCAGTGAATCCCGTTCCACCGGTGATCAACACAACCTGCACCCCGTCCTCCGCAATCCAATTCGCAACCTGCGCGCGAATCCGGTACAGATCATCCTTGAGCAGCACCCGCGATGCGAGCCGATGCCCGGCAGCCAGCAGCCGATCGACGAGCAACTGTCCGGAGGTATCGGTCTCTACCGAGCGGGTATCGCTGACCGTCAGGACGGCGATATTCAACGGAACGAAAGATTGATCAGCGAGGTGACTCATACAGGCTTCCCGATTGGTGAATTCAGTTCGGGGGTGTTATATCACAGGCTTTTAAAGGAGCAGTTGATGCAACGACAAAGGCTAGCGGATTGCTCGATTCTGCTGCTGGCCGGCGGCCGCGGACAGCGAATGGGCGGGCGAGACAAGGGGCTGATGGAGTGGCACGGCCAGCCACTCGTAGCCTGGCCTTATCGCGTCGCCCGCCCGCTGACCGACGACCTGCTCATTTCTTGCAACCGTAACCAGCAGCATTACGCAGCGTTCGCCGATCGGCTGGTCAGCGATAACGAACCGGATTTCCCCGGTCCCCTAGCGGGTATTCGTGCGGGTCTCGCGGCCGCTCGCCACCCTTGGCTCATGGTAGTGCCCTGCGACGCACCGCTGATCGACGAGGCACTGCTTATACAGCTGTACGAGAAAGCTCAAGCGGTGCCGGATACCGCGGTAATGGCTCGCCGTGGCGCGCAGTGGGAACCGCTGTTCTGCATCATTCCCACCTGCCTCGCGCCCGCTGTTGAAGGTGCATGGCAGGCGGGTGAGCGAAGCAACCGTAAGATACTGCTGACGCTGCGTGCATGGGCACTGGACCTCGACATAGACGATCCTCGTCTAGCCAATCTGAACTCACCTGAGCTGCTTTCGGAGCAAACACCGCCTCAGGGAACTTAGCGCCGACGATCACCGTCACAGACGCAACCACCCATAGGAGAATTATCATGCGCGCAGCAACCGGACCCGCCTTGGCATTACTGGTCGGACTGGCCTCCCTTGCGGGCTGCTCGAGCCCCAGCGTCATCACGCTCAACGATGGCCGAGAAATCCAGACACTGGACAGTCCGGAATTTGACGAAGAAGCGGGCTTTTATGAATTTGAAGGCATCGATGGTAAGCCAGGCACGGTCAATAAGGATCAGGTTCGTACAGTCAAGGAACTCTAATTGCCCTCCGCTCTGGTGCCGAGCACACTGCCCGGCACCGTCAAAAAAAGCGCCTGCTAAACGCTTGTGAAGCAAAACTTTTTCTGTAAAATGCGCGCCATCTTCGGAGCGTAGCGCAGCTTGGTAGCGCGTCTCGTTCGGGACGAGAAGGTCGCTGGTTCGAATCCAGTCGCTCCGACCAAATCCCGACACCAGGCTAAACAAGCCTGATGTACAAACCGGCCACTGGCCGGTTTTTTTGTAGCCCGACCCTCTGCGCCTAGACTCATTCCATCGCGCAAATTCTGTAGCCCACCACCATCGGGGCTCAGCGACCACTCCCCCTATCACTGACCTCGACGACGACCGCTCGACTAGCGGGCCCTTATCATCACCGCAAAAACCAAACGACTTGTTCTGCTTCAAATGGCCAGTCCAACTCGGCACCCGTATCGATTCGCCGCAACACGGGTATACGCAAGCCGTATTCGTCGATCCATTCAGGTCGCTCCGCTATATCCAGCAACTCCACCAGCAGCCCATTGTCCACCAGCGGCAGAAGCTCCGCCTCGGCCTGTTCACACAGGTGGCACCCCAGCGTCCCAAACAGTTGGCATTCAGGCAGATACATAAGTACGGCTCATTGAAACATGCCATGCCATTCTAGCAGGCCCGACATGATGCAGCTGGGAGCCGCTAGTCTCGTTCTTTCGGTTTACTCAGTTAGAAAAAGTGTGACCTCCACCCCACTCAAACGATGGTTTGATTTAGACAATCGACGCGACGCTGGCAAACAGCTAGGATGCGGCAACCCAAGCGGCCATAGAGCCGTAGGGCCGGATGTGTAGGTGCGTATCGGCAGCAACACTTGATGCCTGCATCAAATTGAAGTAAACCAACTGCCGAGTGGTTTAGCCGACACTTTCATGCTTAAGCCTTAAAGACTAAGGTCTAAGGGCTCAATTACTTATGTAGTGCTTTATTGCATGGCGCCGTAAGAGCGACTTCAGAGCATCATCCAACGAGGAGAAATAAGAAATGCTCAAGACCCCAATCGCCCGGGGCGTGGCCCTAGCCACTCTGGGAGCAACACTGGCCATCCCTACCATGGCTCAAGCTGCATTTGTTGACGACAGCAAAGTCAACTTGGAGCTGCGTAACTTTTATTACAACAGTGACAACCGCTCCAACGCATCCACCGCTCAATCGAAGTCCGAAGAATGGGGGCAAGGCTTCATTCTTCGCGCTGAATCTGGCTATACCGAAGGCACTGTAGGCTTCGGCGTTGATGCGCTGGGACTCATGGGTCTCAAGCTGTATTCCAGCGAAGACACAGGCGGCACTGGCCTGATGCCGAGCTCTTTCGGAAACGAAGCCCCTGATGACTTCTCGTCGCTGGGTCTGACCGCCAAAGCAAAAATCTCCAAGACTGTATTGAAAGTCGGCACGATCGAACCGAAAAACATGGCAATTTCGCGTAGCGACTCGCGCCTACTGCCACAGACCTTCAAGGGTGGTCAGATTATTTCCAATGAGATCGATGGTCTCACTTTGGACGCCGGCTATCTGACGGAAGAAAACGATCGCGATTCCACGAACTATGAAGATCTGAAGTTTAGCGGTAAGGGCGGGGCTACCGGCGACGAGCCCGAAGACTTCCTTTTTGCGGGTGCGACCTATTCGTTCACGAAGGACCTGAAGGGCGCGTACTATTACAGCAACCTTGAGGAAGTTTACAAACAGCATTCCTTTAACCTCATTCACGTCCTGCCGCTCGGCGAAAACCAATCTCTGAAAACTGACCTGCGCTATGCGCGTTCGACGGATGACGGCTCGTCCTCTGTAGACAACAAAGCCATCGGAGCAATGGTCACCTACTCCATAACCGGTCATAGCTTCGGATTGGGTTATCAGAAGATGAGTGGCGATACTGGTTTCGCCTATACCGGCGCCAGTACTGACCCCTATCTGGTCAACTACGTAATGCTTTCTGCAGACTTTGCCAACGCTGACGAAAAGTCTTGGCAAGCGCGCTATGATTACAACTTCGCTGCCATGGGCATTCCTGGCCTGACTTTCATGACTCGCTATGTTACCGGCGACGACTTTGGGGTTGGCGGGAATGGCAAGGAGTGGGAACGTAACACCGACATCGGCTACGTTTTCCAGGAAGGCACCCTGAAGAACCTCGGCGTGAAATGGCGTAACGGCACATACCGCAGCAGCAATAACAACGATAAGGATATCGATCAGAACCGCCTGATCGTCAGCTACACCATTCCGCTGATGTAATAGCGGCTACGGGCATGCAAATGCAGTAGATCTAGAAAACCCGCTTCGGCGGGTTTTCTTTTTCCGGATTTTTCCTAGTAGCGCGGAGCAATTGGAAACTGGCGTATTAGCTAACGCCGATCGCCTCCGCAAAACGACTCAAACGGAGCGGGAACCTTGCGTCATCAGCGTGCTCGAAACTTGAGGCACTGGGACCTTTTGTCCCAGCGTGACTGAAGAGGAGCTGCAGATGTCTACCGAATCAACTTTCGGCACCAGCGACGATACCCCTATCCCCAATGCATCCACCGGAGCGACCGGACCACTGGTGGACAAATCCGCACACCGCCGCAACCTACAAGCCGCTCAGAACGCACTCATCGAAGAGTTCCACACGTTGATCGGCGATACCGAGCGCCTGCTGAAGCATACGCAGGACACCGCAGGTGCGCAGACCGAGGAATTGCGCGGCAAGATCAACGCTAACCTGGGTCGCGCCCGTCAAATGCTCAAAGAACAGGAAGGTACGTTGCGTGAGCAAGGTCAGGCAGCCATCCAGTGCACCGAGGAATATGTCCATACTCATCCATGGCAGTCGATCGGTATTGCCGCAGGCGTCGGTTTTCTCTTCGGCTTGATCACCCGCCGCTGATGTGGGGGACGGATCCAATGGAAACCAAGCACGCTGACGAAGCCCCAGCGCCCTCCATCAAGAAGATGGGTAGTGCGCTTGCTGGTCTCGTACAAGGGCATCTGGAGCTGGTCGGTATCGAGATTCAGGAAGAAAGAGCGCGGGTGTTCAAACTCTTTCTTCTCGCCAGTATCAGTCTGATACTCGGGCTGTTGATTCTGGTTGGTCTCTCGGCGGCGATTGTGATTGCTTTCTGGGACAGCAACCCTATCACGGCGATTCTGGTGCTCTGCGTGCTCTATGCAATTGCCTTGGCGGTATGTATCAGCCGAGCAATCCGCCTTGCCAAAGAGAGCGCTTCACCCTTCCAAGCGACGGTTGAAGAACTGGCCCGCAATCGAGAGCGTTTACTGCCATGAGCCTTCCCCTTAGCAGCTCCAGCGATCTAGCCATGCGCAAGGACCTTGTTCGGTTGCGCATGGAGATGAACCGTCAGCAACTCCTCTATCACTCGCAGCCGCTAGCCCACCCCTTCCAGCGGATTAAGGGCATGGTCGCGAGCCGCGGTAATTCTTCCGATCATCATATTCGAAAGGGCCCGCTGATGATTGCTACCACCTTGGCACTGACCCTGTTCGGTCGCCGCCTAGGCAAGGTAGGCAAACTCGCCCGACTGGGCATCATGCTATATCCGGTGGTCCGCAAGCTGCGACATTAGTCCAGCAAAAGCTCAGCGGGTAGCTGACCGCCAGTTCATGCGATGCGTGCGTGCCACGCAGTCAGCAAGTGCTGTAGGCTGCAGTGATACTCTGGGATGCCCGCAGAACGAACCCTCCGCATTCGCAGCGAGGGGGTGCAATTGCCTGGCAAACCGGCCCACTGTCGACATCTAGGAGATTGCTCTTTGGATTGGCACACGTTGCTCAATCGTGAACGGCTCGGGAAATCCGTCCACAGTAATGAAGAGCTTGGTCGAAGTCCGTTTCACAAGGATCACGACAGGATCATCTTTTCCGGAGCGTTCCGTCGGCTCGGGCGCAAGACCCAAGTGCATCCCGTCTCCAGTAACGACCATATACACACTCGTCTTACTCATTCGTTGGAGGTGAGTTGCGTCGGGCGCTCACTCGGTATGCGTGTAGGCGAAGTGTTGCGTGACGATATGCCGGAATGGTGCAGCCCAGCAGACCTCGGCATGATCATTCAGTCTGCCTGCCTCGCTCACGATATCGGCAATCCCCCGTTCGGCCACTCGGGAGAAGATGCGATTCGCCATTGGTTTCAACAGGCTGCCGGACGTGGCTGGCTGGATAGCATGAGCAATGCTGAACGAGCCGATTTCTTGAATTTTGAGGGCAACGCGCAAGGCTTCAGGGTGCTTACGCAGCTTGAGTACCACCAGTTCGACGGTGGTACCCGACTGACCTATGCAACGCTTGGCACCTACCTCAAGTACCCTTGGACATCGCGTCATGCCGAGGCGCTCGGCTACAAGAAACACAAGTTCGGCTGCTATCAGTGCGAGTTGCCTCTGCTCGAACAGATCGCCTCGAAGCTCGGCCTGCCGAAGCTGGACGAGCAGCGCTGGGCGCGTCATCCGCTGGTCTATCTGATGGAGGCGGCAGACGATATTTGCTACGGCCTCATCGATCTGGAAGATGGGCTGGAAATGGACCTGCTCGATTACGCTGAGGTCGAGGCCCTGCTGCTGAACTTGGTGGGCGACGACCTCCCGGAGACCTACCGGCAGCTCGGTCCCGGGGATTCGCGCAGGCGCAAGCTGGCAATTCTCAGAGGCAAGGCCATCGAGCATCTCACCAACGCTGCGGCACGCGCCTTCGTCGAGCAGCAGCAGGCATTGCTGAGCGGGAAACTCGCCGGCGATCTGGTCGAGCATATGCACGGCCCGGCCAAACAGTGCGTGCTGCAAGCCAAAGCCATGGCACGGGAAAAGATCTTTCAAGACAAGCGCAAGACGCTTCACGAAATCGGCGCTTATACCACGCTCGAAATCCTCCTTAACGCCTTCTGTGGCGCCGCACTGGAACAGCACGGCGGAAGGACGCCGTCCTTTAAGAATCGCCGCATACTGGATCTGCTCGGTAGCAACGCACCGAACCCTGACTGGCCGCTGTATCACTCTTTTGTGCGGATGATCGATTTCATCGCCGGCATGACCGACAGCTACGCGACCGAGATGGCCGGCGAAATGACAGGACGCTCAAGCCCGACGTGAGACAGATGAAGAAACCGCTATGGAAAATCGTCGGTTGGCAGCCTGGCCGCCCCGCCTGGGGCGCAGCGGCCGTCGCCGGCCTCGGCTGTGCGTTACCGCTTCTGCTCGGGTTGTTCAGTGGCCACCCCGGTTTTCTATGGGCCACGGTCGGGGCCTTTCAGGCGGCCAAGGCGAACCCGCTGCACCGCCTCGGCATGCTACGAATGCTGTTGTTGATAGGCCTCGGTGCCGGTAGCGCCGGGCTGGGATTCTGGTCAGCGACGCACCCTCTGATCAGCCTTGGCCTGTTTGCTTTCTACGGCCTGTTATTGGCATGGCTGCAGCGCTATGGCAGTGAGGCCGGCAAGCTCGGGATCGGCCTGGCGATCTGCCTATGCCTTGGCCAAGGTCAGCATGGCATCGGTGACTTCAACAATCCGCAGGCGATTGCGGCACTGTTCGCCCTGGGAGGTCTTTGGGTCACCTTGCTGGCTTTCGGATTACGCGGCATGCATGGCTTGCGCATGTGGCCGTACATGCCTCGGTTATTCAGCTTGATGAAAGTGCTGCGTCGCCGCGCGCGGCGTACGCCAATTCATCAATGGCGTCTGCATGCCCTGACTTACATAATCGCAGCGGCCGCCGGCGGTCTGATAGTGACCCTTGCCGAGCTTCCTCGGGGGTATTGGTTGACGCTGGCTGTCTTCACCAGCCTACAGATGGATCTGCAGCGTAGCCTCGTTCGTGCCCTGCAAGCCAGCATAGGAATTTTCTGTGCAGCTGCAGTACTGATATACATGGGGCATAGCCTGGCGGATCCGCCAATGATGGTGATGATCATGCTGCCATTAGTGATGCTGAGTCGGGCTTTTCAGGCACATCACTATGGGCTTTTCGTCCTGCAGACGACGTTGAGCTTCTTGCTGTTGGCAGAAACATTGGCACAAGACTGGGAATTGCCGCAGATACGCCTGATCAATGCTGCCATTGGCGTGGGTGTGGCGCTGGGCGTCACCTTGCTGATTTACATGTTGCGCCGGTTGATTGCCCGGATTGCATTGCGCAAATCCCGACAAACAACCGCGACCGAGCAGGACAGGAACGATTCGATCACGCCTTAGCGTTGATCTCGTTTTCCGGATACCAGACGTCCATCAACGGGCTTACGTTGAATTCGGATAGTTCGTTGCGACCCTTAAGCCACGCCTCGACCAGCCCGCGCTGCTCTTCATTGACCGAGCCACGACTGGCCAGGCACACGAAACCGTAATCCTCACCCCCGATGTAGCCCAGACCGTTGGCTTCGATGGCTTCGTTCAGGAAGGCCTCGAGAAAGTCGTCGACGGCTTTGGCATCGAGGCCGTCACGGTAGGTCAGATTGACTTCGAAACCCAGTTCTTGAAATTCATCGACACAGAGTTTCTTACGCAGGCGACGCGAGCGATTGGTAGCCATTGAACCGGTCCTTTTTCTAACGTATTGACGGCGCGCACTCTAACAGCAATGCCACGCTTGTGCGATTGAAGGCGCCAGTCTGCTGCCCTATTCATTCAATTCCATGGCAGTGGTGGATTCTTTTTGCGGAGATCGCAGATCGCCAGCTACGCTTGTCGGATGAGAAGCACGTCACTTCTCAGACGTGGGCATAATGAGCCCGCCTTTTTCCCTGAACGCAGTAGGGAACGTCCATGCCCTTGATTTCTACTCTCTCTGTTGCAGCCGATCGGAACAGAGTCATCAACAAGTTCCTCGGCCGTGTCGCGATCGCCACGCTGACGCTTCCGCTGGCATTTGCGGCCGTCGCCGAAACAGTTAACCAGACCCTGCCACCCCGGGTGGCGCAGGCGCTCAAAGCGAACAAGATAGAAAGCAGTGCCCTGTCCGTCGTCATGCTGCCACTCAACAGCAACGCGTCGCCGACCTTTGTGAACGCCGACGTGTCGGTCAATCCTGCCTCGACCATGAAGTTGGTCACGACCTACGCTGCGCTGGAATTGCTGGGCCCCAACCATCAGTGGAAGACGGAATTCTATGCTGACGGGCCTATTGAAAAGGGTACTCTCAACGGGAACCTCTATCTCAAGGGTGGAGGCGACCCCAAGCTCAACATGGAGAAACTCTGGTTGTTGCTGCGTGATCTGCGCGCCAATGGGGTTCAGACCGTGACCGGCGATTTGGTACTCGACCGCAGTCATTTCGTGCAACCTTCATTGCCGATTTTCAACGACGATGGCAACGACAAGAACAAGCCGTTCCTCGTCGGACCGGATTCCCTGCTGGTCAATCTCAAGGCACTTCGTTTTATTGCACGCAACGATGGCGGCAAGGTAAACGTCACGGTCGAGCCGCCGATCGCCACGGTTCGCGTCGACAATCGCATCCAGGCTTTACCGAAGGCCAAGTGCCCCGGCTGGCCCGATATACGCTACAACCCCATCGAGAAGGCTGACGGCGTTACGGTCGTGGTCACCGGCAAACTTCCGGCCGGATGCAGCGGCCAGACCTATCTGTCCTTACTCGACCATCAGCGCTACGCGGCCGGCGCCGTCCGAGCAATCTGGAAGGAATTGGGCGGCAGCATTCTGGGCAGCGACCGAGTCGCCCAGGTACCCAAGGATGCGCGGATGATCGCTCGCGCCTATTCACCGGATCTGGCCGAGATCATTCGCGACATCAACAAGTACAGCAACAACACCATGGCGCGACAGCTGTTCCTGAGCCTGGGCGCAGAATTTCGCAACGAAACGGACGCCGATGATTCGATAGCCGCGCAGCGGGTGATCCGCCAGTGGCTGGCGAAAAAGGGATTGATTTCACCGCACCTGGTCATCGAGAACGGCTCCGGCCTGTCGCGTGCCGAGCGTGTCAGCGCCCGAGAGCTGGCCAGCCTGCTGCAGGCGGCCTGGCAGAGCCCGTATGCGGCGGAGTTCATTTCCTCGATGCCGCTCGCAGCCATAGACGGCACCATGCGCAAGCGCCTGCACAACACTGGCGTGGCTGGCAAGGCACATATCAAGACGGGAACGCTGAATACGGTGCGGGCGATCGCCGGCTATAGCCGCGACAACGACGGCAATACCTGGGCTGTCGTCGCCATTCTCAACCACCCGCGTCCGTGGGGCGCTTCTTCGGTATTGGATCAGGTTCTGGTCAACCTCTATAACCGCCCGAGCAACGAAAGCACCGCGCAACGCTAACCCATGCATGCCGGCGCTCGATGCCGCCGGCATATAAGTCAGGCATCAGCGCCACCCATCGTAGAACCTTGGCCATGCGACGCGTGCCGACATCGCGATGCGGGCAGTCGTCCCGCATCGCCGGTCATCGCGCCTGGAGCTTCCAGGCGCGATGGATCTTGCTGTTGCGCCGGAAATCCTCGTCCAGTGTGGCGCCGGTGATTTCCTCCACCGCGTAGCGCTCGGTGATGCCCGTGTCGAGCACGAACTTGCGGAAGTTGTTGGAAAAATACAGCGTACCGCCGGTTGCCAGCCGCGCCATGGCGAGATCGAGCAAGGCGACATGATCACGCTGGACATCGAAAACACCTTCCATTCGCTTCGAATTGGAGAAGGTCGGCGGGTCGATGAAGATCAGATCGTACTCGCCACGATCCTCCTCCAGCCATGCCATCACATCCGCCTGCTCCAGACGCTGCCGATCGGACAAGCCGTTGAGGGCTAGATTGCGCCGTGCCCAGTCCAGATAGGTTTTCGATAGATCGACGCTGGTAGTGCTGCGAGCGCCACCTTTGACAGCGTGCACGGTGGCCGTGGCCGTATAGCAGTACAGGTTCAGAAAGCGCTTGTCAGCCGCTTCGCGCGCGATGCGCAGGCGCAGCGGGCGATGATCGAGAAACAGTCCGGTATCGAGATAATCGGTGAGATTCACCAGTAACTTGATGTCGCCCTCCCTCACTTCGAGGAACTCGCCCTGACTGGCTTGGCGCTCGTACTGGCGCGTCCCGCTCTGACGCTCGCGGCGTTTGACCACCACACGGTCGCGGGAAATACCCAACGCTTGGGGGATCGCACCCAGCGCGTCGTACAGACGCGCCTGCGCTTTCTCCGGATCGATCGAACGCGGCGGTGCATATTCCTGCACATGCACCCAGTCACCATACAGATCGATGGCCAGGGCATACTCGGGCATGTCGGCGTCGTATAGCCGATAGCATTGGATGCCTTCCCTACGAGCCCACTTGCCGAGCAGCTTCAGATTCTTTTGCAGCCGGTTGGCGAACATCTGACCACCTTCACTGAGGCGCGCCAGCTCCGCGGCGGGCTGCTCCTCGATCGTGCTCTCAACCGAAGCCTTGCGCTGTCCGGTAACGAACTGATCCAACTCGACCTTGATCAACAACAGCTTGCACGGCAGCGCACCATTCCAGAAGGCGTATTGCTTGTGACTGCGGATACCCGTGCGCTTGCCAAGATCCGGTGCAGATGTCAGCACCGCAGCTTCCCAACCGAGGCAGGCTTGTCGCAGGCGTTCTCCGAGATTCTGATAGAGATAGACCAGGCTCGCTTCATCGCCCAACCGCTCGCCGTAGGGCGGGTTGCAGATCACTAATCCCTTCTGGTGCTGATCGGGGCGCGGCTCAAACGTGGCGACATCGCCCTGGTAGACACGGATCCAGTTCGCCAGGCCGGCGCGCTCGATATTGTTCTTGGCCGGCTGTATCAGCCGCGGATCCGCCTCGTAACCCCGTATCCACAACGGCTTTCTGGCCAGTCCCGCTTCGGCGCGCGCCTTCGCTTCGGCATGCAGACGGTTCCAAATGGCTGGAACATGCCCTAACCACGCACTGAACCCCCAGCGCTCACGACGCAGATTGGGCGCGACATCAGCGGCCATCAGCGCACCTTCGATAAGAAAGGTACCCACGCCACACATCGGGTCCGTCAGCGCGCCACCCGCTGCGGCGATACGGGGCCAGCCCGCGCGAATCAGCACGGCGGCCGCCAGGTTCTCCTTCAGGGGCGCGGCGCCCTGCTGCAGGCGGTAGCCGCGCTGGTGCAGGCTGTGCCCGGAAAGATCCAATGAAAGGATCGCCTGACCGCGATCGAGCCGCAGATGTACACGAAGATCCGGATTCAGCTTGTCGACACTCGGGCGCTCGCCGGATGCCGTTCGAAGGCGATCGACGATCGCGTCCTTTACCTTCAGCGCACCAAAGTGAGTATTGTCGATTCCCGATCCATGACCGCTGAATTCGACGGCCAGGCTGCCGGTAGCCTCGAGATGTTCCGACCAGTCCACCTGGTGAACGCCTTCATACAGAGTCTCGGCATTTACCGTGGCGAAACGATGGATCACCAGCAACACTCGATTGGCCAGACGCGACCAGAGGCACAGCCGATACGCAACCTCCATGTTGGCAAACCCTCGGATCGCTGCGGTCTGCTCGCGCGCCTCCTCAAGTCCGAGGCCAATGGCCTCTTCAAGCAACAGACCTTCCAGCCCCTTGGGGCAGGTGAGGATGAGTTCGTGGCGATCAGTCATGACATGTCCAAAATTGTTCAATCCGGTCGGATAGCCCTTCCGGATCTCTCTTCGATAGTTGAGCGGTTCCGACTGCATTCGTCGAGAAGCAGAGGCAACAGTGCGGAAACAGACATCGCGAGACGCGCGTCTCGCGTGGCTTATGGGCAGCACTACGGTTTGGTTACTTGCTTATTACAAAACGATCATTCCCGCATCGGAACCATTTGGGTTAGAACTCGACTCAACCCGGCATCGCAACGATGTTCGGTAGAGGCTCGCCACGCCGGCAGCGGGCTTCGTTGGCAGTCTATCTGCCGACCTCCCTAGGAGGTCATAAAGGAACACCAGTCAACCACTGAGGGCAATACCCAATGAGAAGACTCAAGCGTGATCCGATGGAACGAGCATTTCTACGCGGTTATCAGCATGGCATACACGGTAAATCTCGCGATCTCTGTCCTTTTTCTCATCCCGAAGTACGCCAAGCCTGGATTAACGGCTGGCGGGAGGGTCGCGGCGACAACTGGGACGGTCTGACCGGTGCGGCCGGTCTTCATCGATTAAACGAACTTCACGCGGTCGGCTGACACGATCAAACCGACTTCGACTGGCACGCCCCACCCGGGCGGCGGGCTTGAAGCCCGGGGCTCCCTCAGGGAGCCCCACCGAGCAAACACCTCAGCGATTCATTTCCTTCCGGGATTGCCGCGCGGCGATCGCATCCACGGCCTCGCGTATCAGCGCCGGTCCTTTGTAGATAAAGCCCGTATACAGCTGCACCAGGCTCGCGCCAGCTTCGATCTTTTCCGCCGCATGCCGCCCTTCGGTGATGCCGCCGACAGCGATGATCGGCAGCCGGCCCGCCAAGGTTTCAGCCAGCACTCTCACCGTGTGGGTACTCTTTTCGCGCACTGGAGCCCCCGACAGTCCGCCAGTTTCGTCAGCATGCGCAAGCCCGGCGACGCCGTCACGACCGAGCGTCGTATTGGTCGCGATGATGGCGTCCATCCCAGCCTGAAATACGGCTTCGGCGACCAGCACGATTTCCTCATCAGTCATGTCCGGCGCGATCTTGATCGCAAGCGGTACTCGCTTGCCATGCAGCACCTCGAGATCTTCACGGCGCTGCCCAAGCGCGTCGAGCAACTGCTTGAGCGAATCACCGAACTGCAGGCTACGCAGCCCCGGCGTATTCGGTGAGCTGACGTTCACGGTGACATAGCTCGCCTGGTGATAGACCTTGTCGAGACACAGCAGATAATCATCCTGAGCACGGTCGACTGGGGTATCGAAGTTCTTGCCGATATTGATGCCCAGAATGCCTTTGAAACGAGCCGCATCGACCCTTTCCAGCAGCGCATCGACACCATGGTTGTTGAAACCCATGCGGTTGATGATGGCTTCGGCTTCAGGCAGACGGAAGATGCGCGGTTTCGGATTGCCCGGCTGCGGCCTCGGCGTCACGGTCCCCACTTCGACAAAGCCAAACCCCAATTGGGACATGCCATGGATCGCCTCGCCGTTCTTGTCCAGGCCGGCCGCGAGCCCCACTGGGTTGGGAAAGTCCAATCCCATCACTCGCACCGGCAAACTGGCCGGCGCTTTGGTCAGCATGGCGTTAAGCCCCAGACGGCCGCCCGCGCCGATAAGATCGAGCGAGAGCTCATGTGAAGTCTCAGGAGTGAATTTGAAGAGCAACTGGCGGGCCAGGTTATACATACGCAGCCTAGATCCTGGAGAGTGTGGCGCGGGAGTATAGCAGGAGGGTGGCATTCTCAGCGGGCTGAAGGTGACGCCCAACACCGCGAAAACACCGATTGAGAAAGCCGCCTAATCGAGGCGACGCAAGCGAATCAGCTTGCCTTCCGGAGCAAATTCCATCTCGAATGAACCAAATACGCCCTCGGATGTCAGAAAGGGTCGCAGGTGATGTGCCGGCAAGCTGACGCTCGTCCCTTCCCGGCTCTTGATTAGGATACGATTGGCGCGCCCCTGATAGACAGCCAGCAATTTTTCTGCAGGCAGCGCAATATCCAGCACGAGGCTTGGCATGGAGGCTCCTCAATTGATCAGCGCAGCGATTCTGCCACATTGGCGCTCGGCCAGTAGCACACCAAGGCTATCCAAACCTCTCATTCACGAACAAAAGCTCGGCAAACCCAGTGCGCAGCTTCGTCGGCTCTGCCACACTCGTGCCGTTGTCCTATGCGTTCATCCACAATGATGAATTTGCCCGAGCCGATGCCGCCCGTGACCTCCCGAATCGTCAAATTTGCCCAACGCCTCGGGCTGACTGGCAAATCGCCGCGCCAAATCCTTGAGCGCGCCAGCCAGATCCAACTGCCCTTCGCTCCGCTTTGCGAGCCGGCGCCGAGCATCTTCTGGCATGACGGGCCCTGCCTGCAGCGATTCGTCGACCTCCCCAGAAGCGCGCTTTCCGGTCCCATCCAGGAAGACAAGGCCAAAGCTCGCGCGGCCTTGACGCGGCTCGTGCGCCGGGAGCAAAGCGTCCATCCTGCACTCGATTTGCGGCAGATCGACGGGCTCGGCGGGCAAGGTATCGATGGAACGATCTATCCAACGTTCGAAGCCTTTGCCGCCACGCAAGCCTGCCGCCAGCTACGCGTGATCAGTTACAAAGATTTCGTGCGGACCATAACTGCCGCCCTGCCCGATTTTCAGTCCCAGGCGCCGATCGAGCTTCGTCAGGCCAGTTGGCTCGGCGAGCGCATTTACTGGTCAGGGGAGCATCATGCCGAAGCCTTCGCCTGTGCCATCGCCTATGCACGACTGCGGGGGCTCGAGGTGAGCCTGCCTTGCGAGCTAACCGACTACCGGCTCGATTCCGCTGGACTGCACGCGTTGGATAGTGAGTACCACGCCGTGACCATGCCGGCGCAAGCCTGGAATGATCGCGAGTTCATGGGCTTGCTGCTCGATGCCAAAATTCCTTATGCGCGCTTGACGCTGCTACGCAACGCCAACAACTCCGAGCTGCTTCTGCTGGACAAGCGGCAATCCGCCGCCCATGCCCTCGGCGAGGGGCTCAAGCTCGCCGGCGCGCCTGATCTGGTTCGCTATCTGCGCGACCTGCCGCAGATAACCCGATTTCGCCTCGGCAATTGGACGGCGCAAGCGGACTGATCCTGAAGGATCGGTTCGGCAACTGAGCGTCGGGCCCTGCGGATAAGCCTGCGCGGCGCGCGGTGTAAATATCAGCAGCTGAACGCAAAACGCCGGTGCAAATGCACCGGCGTTTCACTGTCAGCCGACTCGCCGCCCAAAGCATCAGGCGGCTGTTGCGTACTAACGTCGCGCGCTGTCCAGCGCCAGGTCCTGCAGCTCACGCCCCGCGACGGCATACATCGCATAGTCGACGCTGCTGGCCCCTCTCAGCTCGACCAGCATCCGCCGCCAGCGCTCGACCTGATATTCCCGTTGCTCCATCCAGAGCTGAACCCGGGCGTCCAGGTCGTCAGGCGCGTCGCTCATCTGCAGTACCGACACGGTGATGGCGCGCTGCTGGCTGTCCAGATCATCGCGGAAGCCTTCCCGCGCCAGTGCCTGCCAATTATTTTCGACCGGCAGCCCGGTGATCTGCTGCAGATACCAAGGCAACTCCAGCGCGCCGCCAACGGCAAAATAAGCCGCGGCCACCTCAGCCGGGGGCTGACCGGTTTCATCCGCAGCTTCCAGAATCGGCAGCAGCGTATACAGATGGTTGGTGCCGGCCACCATTCGCGCCAGCAATTCGGGGACACCTGCTTCAGTGTAACGCTCGTATCGGGCCTGCCAAAGCTCGCGCGTACCACCTTGCAACAGCGAATCGAGCTTCAGCCCGAGCGCCGCGACACGTGGGCCGAAGTGCCCGACGTCGCGCGCCGCGTCCAGTTCGTTGCGGCGGTTGCGCAGGAACCAGCGGGTCGCGCGACGCCCCAGTCGCATGAGCTCTTCCATGAGATTGAGCTGCAGTTCGGCCGGCACCTTGTAGTCCAGCGCCTCGATCTGGCGGAACCAGTGCGGCAAATGAAAGATATCGCGCACGATCACGTAGGCACCCGCCACGTTCGCAGCGCTCAGGCCCGTAGCCTCTCTGAGCCGCTGAACGAACGTGATGCCCATATTGTTGATCAAGTCGTTGGCGATCTGCGTGCTGACGATCTCGCGTTTGAGGCGATGCTGCAGCATCGCCTCGCGATACTGCTCTGCCAGCAATTGCGGGAAGGCACTTTCCATCTCCCGCGCAAGATAGGCATCGTCCGGTACGCGAGATTGCAGGAGCGCATCCTTCAGATCGATCTTGCTGTAGGAGATGAGGACCGACAGCTCCGCGCGGGTCAGCCCCTTGCCCAGGTTCGCACGCTCTGCCAGGGCTTCATCAGCGGGCAGGAATTCCAGCGCACGGTCCAGCAGCCCGTCGGCTTCGAGCGCACTGATTAGCCGCTTGTATTCCCCACCACCCTCACGGGCTCGGTGCTCCGCCTGGGACAGCGCCTGGGTCTGCTTGTAGTTGTCATGCAGCACCAGCTCAGCCACCGCGTCGGTCATCTCGAACAGCAACTGATCGCGTTGCTTGCCAGTCATGTCGCCCGCGCCTACGATCTCGTTGAGCAGGATCTTGATATTGACCTCGTGGTCAGAGCAGTTGACCCCGCCTGCGTTATCGATGAAGTCGGTGTTCGCCGCACCGCCGTGCAGGCAGTACTCAACCCGCCCCAGCTGGGTGATCCCCAGATTGCCGCCCTCGCCAATTACTTTCGCTCGCAGCTCATTGCCGTTAACGCGCAAGACGTCGTTGGCCTTGTCGCCAACATCGGTGTGACTCTCGGAGGTGCTCTTGACGTAGGTGCCAATGCCACCGTTCCAGAGCAGATCCACCGGAGCCTTGAGCAGCGCATGGATGAGTTCGGCCGGAGTGAGCTGGTCCGCTTCGATCTCGAAGCGCGCCTTCATCTGCGGGGTGATTTCGATGCGCTTGGCCGAGCGCGGGAAGACACCACCACCCGCCGAAATCAGCGACGCATCGTAATCGGTCCAGGATGAACGCGGCAGATCGAACAGACGCTTGCGCTCGATAAAGCTGCGTGCCGCATCCGGATCAGGATCGATGAAGATGTGCAGGTGGTTGAAGGCCGCTACCAGCTGCAAGGTTTCGGACATCAGCAAGCCGTTACCGAAGACATCGCCGGCCATGTCGCCAATCCCGATCACGCTGACTGGGTCGCGCTGGACATCGATGCCGCGTTCTCGGAAATGCCGCTGTACCGACACCCAGGCGCCCTTGGCGGTGATCCCCATCTTCTTATGGTCGTAACCCGCCGAGCCACCGGAGGCAAAGGCATCGCCCAGCCAGAAGTCATACTCGGCGGCGATACCGTTGGCAATGTCTGAGAAGGTTGCGGTGCCCTTGTCGGCTGCGACTACGAGATAGGGATCGTCCTCGTCGTAGCGCAGCACGTTTACCGGCGGGACGACCTTGCCGTCCTTCAGGTTGTCGGTGATATCCAGCAAGCCACTGATGAAGATCCGATAGCAGGCGATACCTTCAGCCAGCACCTCATCACGTGAGCCGCTGCTCGGTAGCCGGCGCGGTACGAAACCGCCTTTGGCCCCGCCCGGCACGATGATGGCGTTTTTCACCTGCTGCGCCTTGACCAGCCCGAGCACTTCAGTGCGGTAGTCCTCTTCACGATCCGACCAGCGCAGCCCGCCGCGCGCCACCTTGCCGCCGCGCAAGTGCACGCCTTCGACACGCGGCGAGTAGACGAAGATCTCGAACTTCGGTGCCGGGCGTGGCATTTCCGGAATCGACCGCGGATCGAGCTTGAAGCTGAAGTAGCTCTTCGGTTTGCCGCTGGCGTCGGTCTGGTAGAAGTTGGTTCGCAGGGTCGCTTTGATCAGCGCCAGATAGCGGCGCAGGATGCGGTCCTCATTGAGCACCGCCACATCATCCAGAGCGGTGATGATCGCCTGCTCGAGCCGTGCCTGCTTGTCGGCGAGATCCTCTTCACCGAGTTTGCGGGCAAGGTAGAAACGAGTCTTGAACAAACGCACCAGTTCCCGAGCGATATCGGTGTGATTGACCAGTGCGCTGGCAATGTAACCGAGGTCGAAGCCCATGCGGATCTGTTTGAGATATCGCCCGTAGGCCCGCAGCAATGCCACTTCGCGCCAGGTCAGACCGGCGGTGAGTACCAGCCGATTGAAGGCATCGTTTTCCGCCTGGCCATTGTGGATATGAATGAACGCATCCTGCAGCGGCTCATTGATTTCCATCAGGTCGATTTCCAGACCTTCGGCATAGGTGAAGGCGAAATCGTGAATCCAGTATTCGCGGCCGTCCTTGCGGCGCAGACGGAATGGAAATTCACCCAATACCCGCAGGCCGAGGTTTTCCAGAATAGGCAACATGTCCGACAACGGCAGCGGCGCATTTAGGTGATAAAGCTTGCAGTGCAGGCGATTTTCCACCGCCGTGATCGGCTGGTAGAAGCTCATCACCAGGGGGCGCTCTTCGTTCAGGCTGAGCACGTGCTGCATGTCGACGGCAGCCGAATGCGGGGTGAAGCGCTCGCGGTAACCGGCCGGGAAACCCTTGGGGAAATCGGCGAGGATGCCGGTCCCCTGCCCCTCGCCGAAACGTTCGACCACAACGCTTGAGTAATCGTCCTGCCAGGTGCGGCAGGCTTGTACCACTTCCCGCTCCAGCTGCACCGGATCGAACTGGACCTGCTTGTTCGGATCCAGGCGCAGCAGGAACTGCACGCGGATCAACACGGATTCGGAGAAGTAGGTGGAAAATTCGCAGTCGCTGGCTTCCAGCCGATCAACCAGGACCTGCTGAATACGCAATCGGGTTTCGGTCGAATAGCTGTCGCGCGGCACGTAGGCCAGGCAGTAGCAGAAACGGCCATAGGGATCGATGCGCAGGAACAGACGCAGCTTGTTGCGCTCCTGAATCTGCACGATGGCGATCGCCGTGTCGAAAAGCTGATCGATGGTCATCTGGAACAGCTCGTCACGCGGCAACACCTCAAGGACCTGAATCAGTTCCTTGGCCAGGTGCGCCGAATTGTCGAAATGGGAGCGTTCCACGACTTCCGCAACCTTACTGCGGATATAGGGGATTCGGCGCACGCTCTGGGTGTAGACCGAAGAAGTGAACAGACCGAGGAAGCGGCACTCTTTGACCACACGGCCCTGCTCGTCGAACTCCCGAATGGAGACGAAATCCGGATAGGCCGGCCGATGCACCCGGCTGGGCGTCGCCGCCTTGGCGAACGACAGCAGCAGCGGCTGGCGCAGATAGGCCAGCGCCGGCGGCATGATCAGTTGATCGCGTTCCTCTAGGCCTGTACGCAGCGTGCGTGACAATCCCAGCAGCGAAGACTCGTCATAGACGATGCGACCGCCCTCACCCTGATCAACCACGGTGAATTCCTCATAGCCGAGGAAGGTGAAGTGATTGTCAGCGAGCCAGCGCATGAAATCCATGATCTCGACCAGCTGCTCGTCACCGGCCTGCTGCTGTGATGTGCTCAGCCGGGCGTAGTGCTCCTCCGCCTTGGCCCTCATGGACGGGAAATCGTTTACGGTGATACGTACATCGGCGAGTACGCCGTGCAGCGACTGTTCCAGTTCGCGCAAGGCAGCGGCGCTGGCACAGCGATCGATCTCGACGAATATCAGCGACTCGGCCTCGCTGCCTTCGCCGGAACTGCCTTTGGGCAATAATTCGAGCAGGCTGCCATCGGCATCCCGACGGACCTGCAGCACGCTGTTCTGCAGAGTGTGGATCGCGTAGCCGCGGCGGGTCAGTTCCATGCGCACCGAGTCGACCAGGAACGGCATGTCCGGATGCAACACCTCGACCACGCTATGGGTCGACTGCCATCCATGTTTCTCATAATCAGGGTTGAACACGTGAACTTCCGGACTGCCCGGATCGAACCGCTCCAGCAGACGCCAACTGGCCAGCGTCGAACCGACAAGATCGGTCATGCGCCGCTCGGTGAGCTCGGGCAGCGCAACGATCCCGAAGAATTGCTCGGCGAAAAGCCCCACTTGTGGCAGGAGTTTTTCGTCGACATGCTGCGCCAACGCCACTTGCAGTTGTTGCTGAAAGTCGGCTTTGCTGGCAGCTGTAAAGAACGCCATTTTTTCGCTCCATTCTGGCTTGGGATTCGACTAAGGCAGTCGCGGCACCTGACTGGCAACGCAACGTGTAAGTTCAACGTTAGTTCAGAAGGCACGGATTGCATCCACGCGTGCCTACCTTGTCTGGCGTCGCCAACGGGCGCGCCGTCACATTTAATTCGTCAATGTGACGATAGATGCATGCGCCTCCCTGAGCGGCCGTAAGCCGAACCTGGCGTGACGAAGTTGCCGAGCCGCGCATAGCCTGTCACTCGGCAAATGAATTAAAGTCGTGACCGTCGAGCGCCCGCCCAGACACGCCCCAGCAGAAGAGCCCAGCGATGGACCACCGTGAAGCAATAGTCGCTCTGCGACAGTTTCTTTCAACTCAGATTCTTGGCCAGGAACGGCTGATCGAGCGACTGCTGATTGCGTTGCTGGCCGACGGCCACCTACTCGTCGAAGGCGCTCCGGGCCTGGCCAAAACCCGCGCGATCAAGGAGTTGGCCGGAGGTCTAGAGGCCGAGTTTCACCGCATCCAGTTCACCCCGGACCTGCTGCCGGCTGACATCACTGGCACGGAAATCTATCGCCCGGAAACGGGCAGCTTCGTTTTTCAGCAGGGTCCTATCTTTCACAATCTTGTGCTGGCCGACGAAATCAACCGCGCCCCGGCAAAGGTTCAATCGGCGCTGCTCGAAGCCATGGCCGAACGCCAAGTCAGCGTGGGTCGCAGTACCTATGACCTGTCGCCGCTATTCCTTGTGATGGCCACGCAGAACCCCATCGAACAGGAAGGCACTTATCCGCTGCCCGAAGCCCAGCTCGATCGCTTCCTGCTGCATGTAAAGCTCGGATTCCCTGATGCTTCGGTGGAACGGCGGATTCTTCAGCAAGCCCGTGGCGAGGCCATTCACGGCGAAACACCGCCCGACCACCGTGTCTCGCAGCAGGCGATCTTCGCCGCGCGTAAGGAGATCCTTGGCCTGTACATGGCCGATGCGGTGGAGGAATACCTGGTGCAGTTGGTAATGGCGACCCGCACCCCCGCCAAATTCGATGCCGAGCTGGCCGGCTGGATCGCCTATGGCGCGAGCCCCCGTGGCTCGATCTCGCTGGATCGCTGTGCCCGCGCTCACGCCTGGCTGGCGGGACGCGATTTCGTCAGCCCGGAAGACATCCAGGCCATGCTGTTCGACGTGCTGCGCCATCGCCTGATTCTCTCGTTCGAAGCGGAAGCCGCCGGCATCGACCAGGATCGGGTATTGCAACGCATCCTCGATGTCGTGGCGGTGGCCTGATGCACCCCTCGCCTTCGGCCAGTCGCCACGCTCCGCCCTCGCCAGGTGCCGGTGTACACGTGAGCCTGGCCGAACTGATCGATATTCGTCACCGGGTCCGCGAAGTCCCGTTGTTTTCCAGCCCGCACCGTCGCAGTCCGCTGGTCGGGCTCCATCATTCGAAGCTCCGCGGACGTGGGGTGGATTTCGATCAGGTACGTATTTATCAGGCGGGTGATGACGTCCGCACCATCGACTGGCGTGTGACGGCGCGTACCCAGGAACCGCACACCAAACTCTTTCACGAGGAGCGCGAGCGGCCGATCTATATTCTCGTTGAGCAGAGCTCGCGATTGTTTTTCGGCAGCGGCCTGGCCTTCAAATCCGTGCTCGCCGCGCAGGCAGCGAGCCTGGTCGGCTGGGCCGCGCTAAGCCACAACGACCGTGTCGGCGGGCTGGTGTTCGGCCACGGCGAACATCATGAGATCAAACCTCGACGCAGCAAGCAGAGCCTGCTGCAGCTACTCGATCGTCTGGCCCGCGCCAATGCCGGCCTGAATGCCGACCAGGGCAGTGATGCGGATGCCTTCGGGCTGGCGTTGAGACGTGCTCGCGAAGTGCTGCGTCCAGGCAGTCTGGCGGTGATCATTTGTGACGAGCGCGCCCTGAGCGATGCAGCCGAACAGCAGCTGACCCTGCTTGCCCGCCACGTCGACCTGCTGTTGGTCCCGGTCTTCGATCCACTCGACCATGCCTTGCCTGCCGCCGGCCTGCTGCGCTTTGCCCAGTTCGGTGCGCGGCTGGAACTGGACAGCCACGATGCGGCCATACGACAGGCCTACCGTCTCCAGGGCGAAGCCCGAACCGCCCGCTGGCGACGCCTGGCCGATCGCCTGCGGCTGCCCCTGATGCCGCTGGATACCCAGCATGGTCTGGTCGACCAGCTGCGCGAGCACCTCAGCGTGCAACATCCCGGAGCGCACCGATGAGCTCACTCGATCAACTCGAGCCGCTGATCGCACCCGCCCCAATCAGCGGATGGCCGCCGGCGCCCGGCTGGTGGTTCCTCGCCGCGCTGATGCTTAGCGTTCTTCTGCTGCTGCGTTTGCGCCCGTGGCAACGGTGGCAGCGAGTAAAAGTTGAAGCCGAAGTGACCGTCGATCCCCAGCGACAGATTGCCCTGGACGAACTCGCCCAGCTGAACAAGCCCTACGGGGGACAGCCCGCCAACCAGTGGCTGCAACAGCTTAACGCGCTGCTCAAGCGCCTCTGCCGCACCCGCTATCCGGATGATCACCCGCATACCCTCAGCGGTCGTGCCTGGCTGGCGTTTCTCGACAATCGTTGTCCGGCAGCTGGCCTGACGCGCTGGATGGTACTGGTCGAAGGCTTGTACCGCGCCGAATGCCGACTGGACGACAAGGCCATCCAGGGCTTGGAACAGGCCGTGCAGATCTGGATTCGCAAGCATGTTTGAGCTGGCGTGGCCGTGGATTTTCCTTCTGCTGCCTCTGCCCTGGGTGTTGCGCTGGCTGCTGCCGGTCGCCGACAGTGGCGATGCCGCTCTGAAGGTCAGCTTCATCGGTGAACTGGAACCGCTGGCGGGTCGTCGCGCCGCCGTCGCGCTTCCCGCTTGGCGTCAGCAACTTCCTTACCTTGTGGTCTGGTTGCTGCTGTTGTTTGCCGCCGCCCGGCCGCAATGGCTTGGCGAACCCCTGCCGCTGCCCACCAGTGGCCGCGATCTATTGCTGGCCGTAGATGTCTCCGGTTCGATGGACTACCCGGACATGCAATGGGAGGGAGACGAGGTCAGTCGGCTGGACCTGGTCAAGCATTTGCTCGGTGACTTCATCATCGAGCGGCGCGGCGACCGCGTCGGGCTGATCCTTTTCGGCAGCAACGCCTACCTGCAGGCACCGCTGACTTTCGACCGACAGACCGTTCGCACCTGGCTCGACGAGGCCGCGATCGGTATCGCCGGCGGCAACACCGCCATCGGCGATGCCATTGGCCTGGCAGTCAAGCGTTTGCGCGAACGTCCGGCACAAAGCCGAGTGCTGGTGCTGATCACCGACGGCGCCAACAACGGCGGAGAAATCGAGCCCCTGCTGGCTGCTCGTCTGGCGGCAGAAGAAGGCATCAGGATCCATACGATCGGCATTGGCTCTGACGCGGAGGCTGGCGGTGTGCTCCAGCGCTTCGGCTTCGTGGGCGCCGAGCTGGACGAACCGACTCTGCGGGCGATCGCCGAGCGAACCGGCGGCGACTACTTCCGAGCACGTTCGAGCAGCGAGCTCAAGAGCATCGGCGACACGCTCGATCAACTCGAGCCAGCCGCACAGCAGCCGGCACAGGCACGTGTCGCCGATGCGCTCTATGCCTGGCCACTGTCAGCCGCGTTGTTGATCAGCCTGCTGCTGGTAGCGACAAGCCTCTGGCGGCCGGCATTGCAACGCCTCATCTGGCGCGGGGAACGACTGTGATCGATGCGCTGCCGCACCTGCTAAGGCCCTTCTGGCTGTTGATTCTGCCGCTGCTCATCTGGCTGCTGTGGCGACTCTGGCACCGCCAACGGCAGGTCGGCCGATGGCAGCGTCTGTTGCCCGAAGCCTTCCATGCTGCGTTGTTGACCCGCGGCAAATTGCGCAACAGCAGACGCCCTTGGCTGCTGCTCGGTTCGGCGTGGCTACTCGCCTGCGTGGCGCTGCTGGGACCGAGTTGGCAGCATGCCCAACAACCCAGCCTGTCACGCGTCGATCCGCTGGTGATACTGCTGGAAACCACGCCAGCCATGCTCGCGGCCGATGTCCGTCCCAATCGCCTGGAGCAGGCCAAGCGCAAGATCCTCGACCTGCTGCACACGCGTGACGACGCCCAGACAGCGATCGTGGCGTTCGCCGGCAGTGCCCACACCCTGGTGCCGCTGTCCAACGACATCGCCACGACGCAGAACCTACTGGACGCCCTTCAGCCCAACCTGATGCCAGAGCCCGGCCACCACGCAGATCTGGCCGTGGCGCACGGCATCGAACTCCTCGAACGAGGGGCGAATGGGCGCGGCCGGTTGTTATTGATCGGCAGCAGCCTGAACGAACAGGAGCGCACCGCGATTCGTAGCGTGCTTGAGGACAGCGATCAGCAACTGCTTATTCTGGGCGTCGGTACTGCGCAAGGCGCTCCCATCGCCACCGAAGATGGCAGCTTCCTCAAGGACGAAACAGGCGCAATTCTGATCCCACGGCTGGACGATGCTGCGATGCGTCGGTTCGCGAACAGCATCGAAGGCCGCTATCAGCAGGCACGTATCGATGAAGACGACTTGGCGGGCCTCGGTTTGCTGGAGCGCAGCGGCGCGCTAGTGGCTCAGGATGACTCGACCCGTCTCGACACTTGGCTCGATCAAGGCTACTGGCTGCTGTTGCCGCTGCTCTTGCTGGCCGCGTGTGGGGGGCGCCGCGGTTGGCTTTTCTGCCTGCCGCTGTTGATCCTCATGCCGCAACCGGCCAGCGCGCTGAGCATGCAGGACCTATGGCTACGCCCGGATCAGCAAGGCATGCGCCTGCTGGAATCCCAACGTCCAGCCGAGGCTGCGGAGCGCTTCGAAGACCCGCAATGGCAAGGCTACGCCCGCTACCAGGCGGGTGACTTTGCCGGTGCCGCCAAGCAGTTTGCCAAAGGCGATACCGCAGCGGCCCATTACAACCGCGGTAACGCGCTGGCGCGCAACGAGGAACTGGAGGCAGCCATGGAAGCCTATGATCAGGCGCTGGAACTCGACCCGGAGCTGGAATCAGCCCGTCGCAACAAGGCTACCGTCGAAGCTGCCCTGCGCCAACGACAGCAGCAGGCGCAGGAGCAGGAGCAGGCGTCGAATGATCAGCCCGCGCAGGATGCCTCGCCTGATACGCGCCAAACCGAGCAGAAAACATCGAGCAACGGCGCGGCTGCCGCGCAGCCTGATGTGACCAAGGCATCCGAGCAGGACGAGCCTGGCAAGGGCAACGAGGCAGCAGACGCTGCGCCAACTGACTCCCCCGCGCCAGACGAACAGGACGAAACGAACGAGGCGCTTGCCCAGCCCCGGGAAGCGCCCCTCGATCCCGAGCAGGACCAGGCGATGAACCAGTGGCTGCGCAAGATTCCCGACAACCCCGGCGAACTGCTGCGTCGCAAATTTCTTTACGAACAACGCAAGCGCCAGGAAATGAATCGATGATGCGGCTGATGACACTGGTGTTTTTGCTCCTGCTCGGTTGTCAGGCGAGCGCCGCTGCGTTGACCGCCCGAGTCGACCGCACGCAATTGAGCCTGGACGAAATGGTCGAGCTGACCCTCGAAACCGCGGACGCCACGGTATTCGGCAAACCCGACCTGCAGCCACTCGACAGCCTCTTCAAGGTGCTCGGCACCCGCCAGGACAATCAGCTATCCGGAGCTAACGGCGAGGCGCGCGCAATCACGCGTTGGCTGATCACCCTGCAGCCCCGACAGACCGGCTACGTAATCATTCCCCCCCTGCAACTGGGTGACTGGCACAGCGAGCCCATCACCCTCAACGTCAGCGAACCCAACACCGAGGGCGGCGACACCCTCGCCCCGATATTCATCGACTCCAGCCTCGACCACGACAGCGTCTACGTACAAGCACAGGTAGTGCTGACCTTGCGCATCTACCACTCCGTTTCGCTGTATGACGACAGCACGCTCTCCCCCTTGCAGATGAGCGACGCGCTGGTCGAGCGGCTCGGCGAGCCGCGTACCTATGAGAAGGACATCAATGGCATCCGTCATGGCGTGATCGAAATCCGCTATGCGCTGTTTCCGCAGAAAAGCGGCACGCTGAACATTCCGGCTCAGCTGTTCAGCGCAACCACGGTCGCTGGCAATGGCGACTACTATGGATCTCGCTTTGGCAAATCCACCCAGGTGAAATCCCCGGAGATCCCGCTGCAGGTCAAACCGAAACCGGCCGGATATCCTGCCGATGCTCCCTGGCTGCCGGCAACCAACCTGACCCTCGTAGAAGCCTGGAGCCCGCAGCCGCAGGATGCGCAACTCGGCGAGGCCTTGACACGCAGCCTGCTGGTAAAAGCAGAGGGGCTGTCCAGCGCACAGCTGCCCCCGGTCGAATCGCCGGCGGTTTCGGGCCTGCGCCGTTATCCCGACCAACCGAGCCTGAACGATGCGGTCAGCGAAAACGGCGTCAGCGGCAGCCGCGAGCAGCGCGAGGCGCTCGTAGCGACGCGAGCCGGTGAGCTTCTGCTGCCACCCGTGGAGCTGGTCTGGTGGAACACCGTCGAAGACCGGCTGGAGCGCAGCACGCTACCCGAACGAGCGCTTCAGATCGCAGACAATCCCGAGCTTCAACAACCCTCGCCAGAAGACGGCGAGACCCCTCAACCGCAGGCCCAGGCGCACCGGCTGTGGCCTTGGCAGCTGAGCAGCGCACTGCTGGCCCTGACAACCCTGCTCGGCTTCGGCCTGTGGCTGCGTGCCCGCAGCCAGCCGGCAGTGATTCGCACCGTCCAGAGCGGCCCCACGCCACGCAGTCTGCTCGACGACCTAAAACGTGCTTGCCTGGCCAACGACACGCAGACCACCCGTCATGCGCTCGATGCCTGGGCACGTCAGCAGCCTGAAACCCTGGCGGACATGGCGGCGCGCTTCGTTCCGCTGTCAGACGCACTCGACGGCTTGAACGGTGCGCTCTACAGCGAGACCGGCCAGCGCTGGCAGGGTGAAGCGCTATGGCAGGCTATCCAGAGCCTGCCGACTGCTCAGCCCGACACCACCGAGCAGGAAACAGGCGCCTTGCCGCCCTTGTATCCACGCTAACCTTCGTTACGCAGGGCATCGTTACGGCAGGCAGCCTGAGCACATCGGCTGAGCCACTGAAGCAAAAGCTGCCACCTGCAATCGCTGGCCCGCTGACATCGACGTCACTCCTTTGGCATGTGGCTTGCTTCGCCAGGCATATGATTTCCCTGCGCGCTGATCGCCCTCCCCGCGTCGATCCACGCGTTCAGCATTGCCAAAGGTTCTCGTCCGCATGCCCCATCCCAACACACCCTCACGACCCGATCCGCTGGCCTGGGTCGCAGGCAGCGATGCACCGGAAAAGCGCGTCGTCAATCTCGGCTTCATGGCCCTGACCGATGCCGCCTCGCTGATCGTCGCTGCCACCCAGGGCTTCGCGCAGCCTTACGGCCTGACGCTCAATCTGCAGCGCCAGGCGTCGTGGTCCAACGTGCGGGACAAGCTGATCGAAGGTGAACTGGATGCCGCTCATGGTCTGTACGGGCTGATCTACGCCGTGCATCTGGGCATTGGCGGTAGCGCACCGGTGAACATGGCGGTGCTCATGGGCCTGGCCCAGAACGGCCAGAGCATCAGCCTGTCGAGCACGCTCAAGGCGGCGGGCGTGACCGATCCGGAGGCACTCAGTACGTGCGTGCGCCAGAGCGGTGCAAAACTCACCTTGGCCCAGACCTTCCCCACCGGCACGCATGCCCTCTGGCTCTACTACTGGCTGGCGGCCTACGGCATCCACCCGCTGAAAGATGTGCGCACCCTGGTGGTGCCGCCCTCGCAGATGGTTGCGCACCTGCGGGCACGACGCATCGACGGCTTCTGCGCCGGAGAGCCCTGGGGCGCCCAGGCGATCCAGGAGGACATGGGGTTTACGCTGGCGACAAGCCAATCGATCTGGCCCGACCACCCGGAAAAGGTTCTGGGCTGCACCCGCGCGTTTGTCGAGGAGAATCCCAACACCGCCCGCGCCCTGGTCATGGCCGTCCTCGAGGCGAGCCGTTTCATCGACGAGAGCCAGGAGAACCGGCGCAGCACCGCGCACCTGATCGCCGGTAGCGACTATGTCGACGCACCGGTAGCGGCCATCGAGCCGCGTTTTCTCGGCCAGTACGAAGACGGTCTTGGCCACGCCTGGCTGGACAAACATCCGCTTCGCTTCTTCGGTAGCGGCGAAGTGAACATGCCCTACCACTCCGACGGCCTGTGGTTTATGACGCAGCTGCGGCGCTGGGGCCTGCTGCGCGAAGACCCCGACTACCTTGCCGTAGCGCAGAGCGTGCAGCAGACCAGTCTCTATCGCGATGCGGCGACAGCGCTGAATATCCCCCTGCCCGATACCCTCATGCGCAGCGCCGTTTTGATGGACGGCAGCCGCTGGGATGGCAGCGACCCGGCCGCCTACGCCCGCGGTTTCGCCCTGCATGCTTTGGCGGATTCCGCCGTGCCTCCAATACTCTGCTAAGGGAGACAGCCATGCTTCGCGTCCTCCTGATCGACGACACCCCACGCAAGGTCGGCCGTCTGCGCACCGCCCTGATGGAAGCCGGCTTCGAGGTCATCGAGGAATCCGGCCTGACCATCGATCTGCCCGAGCGGGTCGAGGCGATACGTCCCGACGTGGTGTTGATCGACACCGACTCCCCTGGCCGCGACGTGATGGAACAAGTGGTCATGGTCAGCCGTGACCAGCCGCGCCCCATCGTCATGTTCACCGATGACAGCAATCCGGACGCCATGCGCCAGGCGATCCGCGCCGGTGTCAGCGCCTACATCGTCGAAGGCATCCAGTCGCAGCGCCTCAAGCCGATCCTTGATGTTGCCATGGCCCGCTTCGAAAGCGACCAGGCCATCCGCGCCCAATTGCACGCCCGCGACCAGCAACTGATCGAGCGCAAGCGCATCGAACTGGCCAAGGGCATGTTGATGAAGATGCGCAGCTTCAACGAGGAAGAGGCCTACACCCTGATGCGCCGTCAGGCCATGAGCCGTCAGCAGAAGTTGATCCAGGTGGCCGAGCAGATCATTGCGATGAACGATCTGCTGGGGCAGTAGACCCGCTGCTTTCGTCGGCCATAGCTGCTGTCTGGCCAGCCGCGCCATGACAGCTCGGCGCTTCTGGATCGGGCGGCGCGTGATCGCTTTCGCGGCCAAGCGGACTCTCGCCGATCGGATATACCTCCGCCACTTTCTTGCGATTCTTGCGAGCCCGACCAGACTGGGGCCTTTGTCTTCCCAGAACAACAGATGCCTCTCCGGCGGGCTTCCCCTTGCGCAGAATGGGTTCTATGCCGTCACGCCATTCGAGATGGCCCGCTCCCGATCCATTCATAGCGAGCAGCACCGAGCGGCGTGAACCAAAACAGCGCCCCGCAGTCGTTCAGCCGCACAGAATCGAGCCGGCACCTGCTCAACCGCTTCGCAAGCATGCGAAAGAAATAGCGGATCTCGACATTACGGAAATCACTATCTATCTAATTAATAAGCACTTTTTTCAAAACACAACCAAGCACCCTGCTTTCTGGCAAGCCGCTTGCAATCCTTCGAATACCACGTCTTCAGGTCGCCAACGGCGGTGATCGGGACGAATTGACAAAGGCGTCAACGGTGCTCGCTCTGCTCATGCAGAGGGGCGTCCGTTACGCCTTTTTTCGTTTCGCGATTGAGGGATAAATCATGCGCAAGACCCGCCGTACATTGCTGAAAACCCTGGTGGCCAGCGTGGGCTGCTCCGCCCTGCTGCACGTGGTGCCGATGGCCGCCTGGGCAGCCGAGCCGGAGAAGGAAGAGCTAAAGCTCGGCTTTATCAAGCTCACCGACATGGCGCCCCTGGCGATTGCCTACGAGAAGGGCTACTTCGAGGACGAAGGTCTCTACGTCACGCTCGAGGCCCAGGCCAACTGGAAGGTGCTGCTGGACCGCGTCATCGACGGCGAGCTGGACGGCGCGCACATGCTCTCTGGCCAGCCGATCGGCGCCACCATCGGCTTCGGTACCAAGGCCGACATCATCACGGCCTTCACCATGGACCTCAATGGGAATGCCATTACGATGTCCAACGCGATCTGGGAACAGATGAAGCCCAACGTGCCGATGGTAAATGGCAAACCGCAGCACCCGATCAAGGCCGACGCGCTGAAACCTGTGATCGAGCAGCTCAATGCCAACGGCAAGTCGTTCAACCTGGGCATGGTGTTCCCGGTCTCCACGCACAACTACGAGCTGCGCTATTGGCTCGCCGCTGGCGGCATTCATCCCGGCTACTACGCACCGAAGAAAGGCGATATTAGCGGTCAAATCGACGCCCAAGCGCTGCTTTCGGTAACCCCACCACCGCAAATGCCTTCAACCATGGAGGCCGGCACCATCCATGGCTACAGCGTCGGCGAGCCGTGGAACCAGCAGGCGGTGTTCAAGGGTATCGGCGTGCCGGTAGTGGCCGATTACGCGATCCGCAAGAACATGTCGGAGAAGGTTTTCGGCGTCTCCAAAGCCTGGGCCGAAGCCAATCCGGAAACCCACAAGCGTCTGGTCAAGGCGCTGATCCGAGCCGGCAAGTGGCTCGATGAAGACAACAACGCCAACCGCCAGGAAGCGGTGGAGATTCTCTCGCGGCCTGAGTACGTGGGTGCCGACGCCAAGGTCATCGCCAACTCCATGACCGGCACCTTCGAGTTCGAGAAAGGCGACAAGCGCGAGGTGCCGGACTTCAACGTGTTCTTCCGTTACAACGCGACCTACCCCTACTACTCCGACGCCATCTGGTACCTGACACAGATGCGCCGCTGGGGCCAGATCGCCGAAGCCAAGCCGGACAGCTGGTACCTGGAGACCGCCAAACAGGTTTATCGCCCCGACATTTACCGCGAAGCCGCCGCCGCGCTGATCGAGGACGGCATGCTCAGCGCCGAGGATTTTCCCGCAGCCGATGAAGACGGCATCCGCGAGCCGCTGGCCGACACCATTGACGGCATCACCTATGACGGCCACACGCCCAACGCCTACCTCGAACAGTTCGCGATCGGCCTGAAAGGCGATACCACGCTCTGATTCCGCCCATGGGAGCCGTTGCGGCTCCCGATACCCGGAGAGGACATGCCGATGAGCAATCCCGCCGTCGCAAAAAGCATCAAGGAAACGCTTGAGGCCGGTCGTCAGGCCCGGCTCAAACGCTGGCTGCCGCAGGTGATCATGCCACTGGTAGGCATCTTCGCCTTCCTGCTGTTCTGGCAGTTGGTGGTATCGAACATCCAGACCAGTCTCGGTCAATTTCCCGGCCCGAGTCAGGTGGCTGAGCAGTTCAACGGGCTGGTCGATGCGCATCTTCAATCGCGGCAGAAAGCCGAAGCCTTCTACCAGCGCCAGGAAGAACGCAACACCGCGAAACTGGCGAAGAACCCCGAAGCCGAGGTGAAGATTCGCCCTTACACCGGCAAGCCGACCTTCTTCGAGCAGATCTTCACCAGCCTCTACACGGTGATGACCGGCTTCGCCATCGCCTCGCTGATCGCGGTGCCACTGGGGATCATCTGTGGCCTGAGCAAGCCGGTGTACAACGCCATCAATCCGCTGATCCAGATCTTCAAGCCGGTGTCGCCGCTGGCCTGGCTACCACTGGTGACCATGGTGGTCAGCGCCGTGTACGTGAGTGAAGACCCGCTGATGGCGAAATCCTTCGTCACCTCGGCACTGACCGTCGCGCTGTGCTGCCTGTGGCCCACGGTGATCAACACCACCGTGGGCGTCGCCAACCTCGACAAGGACCTGCAGAACGTCAGCCGCGTGCTGCGCCTGTCGCCGCTCAGCCATGTGCGCCGCATCGTCCTGCCCGCCGCCATTCCGATGATTTTTACTGGCCTGCGCCTGTCGCTGGCGACCGGCTGGATGGTGCTGATCGCTGCGGAAATGCTGGCGCAGAACCCCGGCCTCGGGAAATTCATCTGGGATGAGTTCCAGAACGGCAGCTCCAACTCGCTGGGCCGGATCATGGTCGCGGTGATCGTCATCGGCCTGATCGGCTTCGCCCTGGATCGCATCATGCTGATGCTCCAGCGCCGCGTGAGCTGGGACAAAAATGCAGACCTGCGCTGAGGAAATCACGATGAACAATTTTCACCTCGAACTCACCGGCGTCGGTATCAGCTTCCCTACCGACAAGGGGCTCTACTGCGCACTGCAGAACGTCAACCTGCGCATTGACAAGGGCGAGTTCGTCTCGCTGATCGGCCATTCAGGCTGCGGCAAGTCGACCGTACTGAACATTGTCGCCGGGCTTTATCAGGCCACTACCGGCGGCGTCATCCTCGACGGCCGTGAAGTGAACGCGCCCGGTCCGGAGCGTGCGGTGGTATTCCAGAACCACAGCCTGTTGCCATGGTTGTCCTGTTACGAAAATGTCGAACTGGCGGTACGTCAGGTCTTCAACGGTAAAAAAAGCAAACGCGAAATGCGTGATTGGATCGAGCACAACCTCGAACTGGTGCACATGACCCACGCCCGCGACAAACGTCCCAGCGAAATCTCCGGCGGTATGAAACAGCGCATCGGCATTGCCCGCGCGCTGGCCATGCAGCCCAAGGTGCTGCTGATGGACGAGCCCTTCGGCGCGCTCGACGCGTTGACCCGTGCACACCTGCAGGACTCGCTGATGGAGATCCACGCCGACCTCGGCAACACGGTGATCATGATCACCCACGATGTCGACGAGGCCGTGCTGCTTTCCGACCGCATCGTAATGATGACCAATGGTCCCGCTGCCACCATCGGCGAAATACTGCGCGTCGAGCTCCCGCGTCCGCGCGATCGCATGACGCTAGCCCATGACGCCGGTTACCACACCTATCGAGCGCAAGTCCTCGAATTTCTCTACCAGCGGCAGCAACGGCCTGCGGCGTGACCGCAACGCAACCCAGGTTCTGCATCGCACACGCGCTTCGCCTGGCCGCACCGATGCTTTTCGTAGGAGCGAGCTTGCTCGCGAAACTTTTCGGTTTCGCACGGCCTTTAGGAATTTAAGACATGGATAGAACATTGATCGGTGCCAATCCTGCGACTCACTCCCTTGAAGTGACGCCAATCGCTACGGCGAACCCACATCTGGGCTGGCTGGTACTCGCAGCATGGGCCGCAGCCTGTATCGCTGCACTTTGGCAACAACCGATGCTGTCTCTGCCAGTCGCCTGCTGTGCTGCCGGCCTGCAACTGACACAGCAACGCAAGCAGCGCATGGATCAGCGCCACAGTGATCATCTGCTGGCACTGCTTGGCCGGCAGCAAGGAATCGTCAGCACGCGTGAGGAGGTGGTGGCAGCCTTTGCTGCCCAGGCACTACGCAGTGAACGTCTGCGCAGCGAGGTGCAGTTCGCCAGCGATGCCCTGGAGCGGATGGCCGGCGCGGCCGAGCACAGCAGTATCGACCAGGGCCAGCGCGTCCTCGCAATCAGCGATGCCAGCAAGGCGCTGGGCAACAACCTGGAGCGGGTCGACACGCTGGGACAGCAAGCCATGCACGCCTTTGCCGAAACCCATCGGGAAAGCCAGACCGGTCGAGACAGTGCATTGGCTGTCAGCCACAGCATGACGGAGGTGCGCGCGAGCATGCAGCGAACCGCTGATGCGGTCGGCCAGCTGCGAGAGGACACCGCCACCGTCGGCAAGGCCGCGCTGAGTATCCAGAACGTGGCCAAACAGACGCAGTTGCTGGCCCTTAATGCTTCCATCGAAGCGGCGCGGGCCGGCGAGCAGGGCCGCGGTTTCGCAGTAGTCGCCGATGAAGTCCGCCAGCTGGCCCTAACCAGCGACCGCGCCGCTCAGGACATCGCCCTGGTGGTCGCGACGACAGGCCAGGCGGTTCGCCGCGTCGAAGCCGAAGTCGATCAGCACCAGCAACTGCTTGAGCACTGCAGCGCAAAGAGCAGCGCCCTGGCGGCCGAGCTCGACCAGCTGGCACAGCGCAGCCAACAGAGCCTGGCAGAACTCGAGCACCTGCAAACCGCACTCGAGGCGCAGCGACAAGGCAACCGCCTGCTTCGCGAACAGCTCGATCAGGTCGAATCCGGAGTTAGCTCCCAGCGCTCCCAGGCCGAAGAGCTGCACAGCCTGACCCTCTACCTCACTCGCCTTAGCCGCACGGAATCCTGACCATGGAAGTATCGATCGCCCTGACCCTGGCCGCCTGCCTGGTCCTGCTTGGCAACCATCTGAGCCGCCTCGCAGGCGACCGACATCGCAAACGTATCAGCACAACCGATGTACAGGCATTGCAGCAGGCGCTGGAGGTCCTGCAATTCGTCCAGAAGCACCGTGGCCTCGGCGGCCAGCGCGAGGCCGCAGCAAACGCCCAGCGAATGGAGGTTGCGGGCCGCCTCGAGCAGCTCTGGCTGGAATGGAAAGCCGACGAAAACAGCTCCGCAATGCGCGCCCTATGGCAGCAGATTCGCCAGAACCCGGCCGATTTCGAGCCGCACTGCATGCTTATCGAACAGGTGCTCGAAAGCATTCACATACTGGAGCTGCGCCTGGCCTATCAGGGCAATCCTCAGGTAACCGGCATATGCGAAGCGTGCCGCGCGCTGGAGGACCTCGGTCGTTTACGCGGCCTGGCGGTGCGAGCGGCGAACTTCGACACCTGTCCGTTGGATATGCAAATCCAGATGCGCTACCTCTGCCAGCGACTGGCCGACCCGGTTGGCGGAAAAACGCTGGGCAACCTCATCGAGCACCTGGAGCGCAATCTGATCAATGCTTCGTGCATCAGCCTGGCACCGGCCGAATGTTACGCACTGATCACACCGATCATCGATGAGCGCCTGCAAGGTATCCGCCATAGCATCGCCTGATGGTTATGACGGCAAGAAATGCAGCGGCCACTCCCGACGATTGTCGGATTCGGGCCCGGCGTGCGGGACGCGTACAATTCGCGTCCCGCACGTTGCGCTGAAACGGCGCCACGCATCCAGCCCACGAGAGCACCATGGCCCGCCTGACCCTGCAGTTTCCCGAAGACCAGTTCTGCTTCACGACCCAGCTCACCGTACGCATCACCGATATCAACGCTGGCAATCATCTGGCGAACGACTCGATGATCTCGATGATTTCCGAAGCCCGTGCACGCTTTCTATTTGCCTACGGCATCGCCGAGACCCGCAAGGACGGTGGCGGTATCATCGTCACCGACCTCGCCACCACCTACAAAGCCGAGGCTCATGCGCGCGACGTGCTGCTGTTCGAAGTCGGCGTGATGGATTTCAACAAATACGGTGGCGACATCACCTTTCGCATCACCCGCCCTGCCGATGGCACCTTGATCGCCATGGCCAAGTCCGGCTTCGTTTTCTACAACTACGTGGAAACCCGCGTGGTCCCCATGCCCGCTGAGTTCGAGGCGAAATTTCCGAAGGTCAATCGCATCGACTGATGCGCCCCGTTTCGAAGCGCCGCGCACCACCGCCGCGCGCTTCCAGCCCCACTCAGGCGCATCAAATGCCCCGCAGCAGCCAGTTTCGCCGATTCGGCTCTTGGCACAGCTTCTGCTTAGGTAAAGGCAGGTAGCCAAAGGCGGTTACTCACAGACATGACAAAGGCGTCGCGTTGCCCCGTTCGAAGAGCGGTGGTGCGCGGCGCCTTTTCGTTTCGCCCCAATGAACAGGGGCGCGGGCATGGCCCGCACGGATTCGAGGCTGCCGCACGGCAGCGCGGCATTCCCCGACGCCCGTCTGGCGCGCCGGCACAATCTGTCTAGTGAGGTGTTCGATGAATACAAGCTTCTGGAAATCCGGCCACACGCCGACGCTGTTCTCCGCCTTTCTCTACTTCGATTTGAGCTTCATGGTCTGGTACATCCTCGGCCCGATGGGCGTGCAAATCGCCGCCGATCTCGGACTGACCACCCAGCAGCGTGCCTTCATGGTCGCCACGCCTATTCTTTCCGGCGCGGTCCTGCGCCTGGTGCTGGGCGTGCTGGCCGACCGCACTTCGCCAAAGACCGCCGGCCTGTTCGGCCAGATTACGGTGATCGCCGCCTTGTTCGTAGCCTGGTTCAATGGCGTTCATAGCTATGAGCAGGCGCTGCTGCTTGGTCTGTTTCTCGGCATGGCCGGCGCATCCTTCGCCGTAGCGCTGCCGTTGGCCTCGCAGTGGTATCCACCGCAGCATCAGGGCAAGGCCATGGGCATCGCCGGTGCCGGCAACTCCGGTACTGTCTTCGCAGCGCTGTTCGCGCCGGTGCTGGCCACAATGTTCGGCTGGAGTAACGTGTTCGGGCTGGCGCTGATCCCGCTAACGCTGACCCTGATCATCTTCGCCAGCCTGGCCAAAAACGCACCGAACCGCCCTGCGCCAAAATCGTTCGCCGACTACATGAAAGCACTGGGCGATCGTGACAGCTGGTGGTTCATGTTCTTCTACAGCGTGACCTTCGGCGGCTTTCTCGGCCTTGCGAGCACCTTGCCCGGCTATTTCCATGACCAGTACGCCTTCGACCCAGTCAAGGCCGGCTACTACACCGCCGCGTGTGTATTCGCCGGCAGCATGTTGCGTCCGCTCGGTGGTGCAATGGCCGACCGTATCGGCGGCATTCGCTCGCTGCTGGTGATGTACACCGTCGCGGCTGGCTGTCTGTTCATCGTTGGTTTCAATCTGCCAAGCTCGACGGCGGCACTGGCGCTGTTCGTCGTTGCCATGCTCAGCCTCGGCGCGGGTAATGGCGCAGTGTTCCAACTGGTGCCGCAGCGCTTCAGCAAAGAGATCGGGGTGATGACCGGATTGGTCGGCATGGCTGGCGGCATCGGTGGCTTTCTGCTCACCGCAGGCCTGGGCGCCGTCAAGCAAGCCACCGGCGACTACCAGATGGGCCTCTGGCTGTTCGCCAGTCTGGGTGCGTTGGCCTGGTTCGGCCTTTATGGCGTCAAGCGCCGCTGGAGAACGACCTGGGGCTCTGCGGCGATGACGGCGGCACGGGTATAAGAGCAGCTGGAAGCTGGAAGCCAGGGCTCGGGGCTTTAGCTTTGGCTTCAGCTTAAAAGCTTTCGGCTTCCAACCCACCAAGGAACTCCCCATGCCCCTGACCCTTTCCTTCGGCGAAGCCACCGCAACCGGCCCACGTGAGGAAAATCAGGACGCGCTGCGGATCGTCACGCCAATGCCAGGGCTCGCCGCAAGCAAGGGCGCGCTGTTTGCGATTGCCGACGGCGTCAGCCAGTGCGCCGATGGGGCCCTGGCGGCACGGGCGACCCTGCAAGCATTGGCGACCGACTACTACGCCACGCCCGAAACCTGGACCGTCGCGCAATCATTGGACCGGCTACTAGTGGCGCACAACCGCTGGCTCCAGGCCAATGGTGGCGGGCAGCCGCTGCTAACCACACTCACGGCGCTGGTGCTGCGCGGCCGGCGCTTCACCCTCGCCCATGTCGGCGACTGTCGCGCCTATCGCTGGCTCGACGGCGAGCTGCAGCGGCTCAGCGAAGACCATGTCTGGGAACAGCCGAACATGCAGCACGTGCTCAAACGTGCCATGGGCCTGGACCAGCATCTGGTGGTGGACTACCTCGACGGCGAGCTGCGCCTCGGCGAAAGCTTCCTGCTGCTCAGCGATGGCGTCTGGGCCAGCATTACCGAAGGCGACATTCAAAACATCCTGCGTGCCGAGCCCGATCTGCCCAACGCCGCCCGTGCGTTGGTCCACCTCGCGCATCAGACCGGCAGCCAGGACAATGCCAGCGCGCTACTGCTGCGGGTCGACGAACTGCCGGAAGCGGCATTGGCCGACTCGCTCGCCCAACTGGCGGATTGGCCGTTACCGCCCAAGTTGCGCCCCGGACAGATATTCGAAGGCTGGACCGTTGAAGCGCTGCTGGCCGAGTCGCGCCAATCACTGGTCTACCGCGTGCGGGACCAATCAGATCAACCCTGGCTGCTGAAAACATTGCCGGCCTGCCGCGACGATGAACCTGAAGCCGGCCCGGCCCTGCTGCAAGAGGAGTGGTTTCTGCGCCGCGTCGCCGGCCGCCATTTTCCCGAGACCCACGGCCTGCCGCAGCGCCAACACCTGTATTACGTGCAGCGTGAATACAGTGGCCAGACCCTCGCCCAGCAATTTCGCCAGCAGGGGCCGATGGCGCTGACCGATTGCCTGCAGCTGGCCCCACGCCTGATCCGCGCACTGGGCATGCTCCACCGGCGCAACATTCTGCACCGCGATATCAAGCCCGAGAATCTTCATCTGGACGATGACGGCGAGTTGCGCCTGCTGGATTTCGGCCTCGCCTACTGCCCGGGCCTGTCCCGAGATTTGCCGCATCATCTTCCGGGTACGCCAAGCTACATCGCGCCCGAAGCCTTCAGCGGCGCAGCGCCGAGCCGTGAGCAGGATCTCTACGCAGCGGGCGTCACGCTCTACTACCTGCTCAGCGGCCACTACCCCTACGGCGAGGTCGAAGCCTTTCAGCGTCCGCGTTTCGGCACACCGGTGCCAGCCAGCCGCTATCGGCCCGACCTGCCGCAGTGGTTGGATGACATGCTCAGGCGCGCCGTCGCAGCCGACCCTGCGCAGCGGTTCGAAACAGCAGAGGAATGGCTGCTGACGCTGGAACAGGGCGAGCGCTTGACCAGCAGCACACCCAGCCTACCGCTGCTGGAACGCGAGCCACTGAAAGTCTGGCGCGGCCTTGCGCTGCTGTCGCTGCTGCTGAATCTGTTGCTGCTCGTTTGGCTGGCCAAAGGCGGCTAGTTGGGCAAGCGCGATCAACGACGAACAATCAGACCTTGCCGCGCAACACGGGTCAGTTCGCGCACGCAGTCTTCGAGGCGTTCGGCGCTGGGCGCCTGGATCACGGCCAAGTCGAAGCTATCCGCAGCGAAGTGCGCCAGCGATTCATCGGCACCGGTGAACTGGACGAGAAAGGCGTGCGGCTTGCCCCAGCGCTTCGGCCAGCCGTCGAGGTAGCGCAACAGCGAGGGTTGATGGCTGCCGCCAAGGAGGATTTTGGGATTGCTGCAAGCCAGCCCACTGGTGATCGGGGCCAGGCGTAAAGGAGCGCGTTCTAGTGCATTCATCGGGAGAAGTCCCGCCTCGAGGATTCCGCTGGGCAGCGGTGGGAGGCGACACCGAACCAGCGCTTTAGCGGTATTTCGAAGCCTTCGGCTCCAGGCGCCCCGCAAGTAGCTGACTAAATCGGCGCATGGGCGAAACAATAGAAAAGCAGCACGACCGCTGTCAACGGGGAATTTTGCCATGCGGCTCGCGGACCCCCTCCTTTTTGGTGGGCTTCAGCCCACCAAAAAGACTCGCAGCAGTCCACCGACGCACCAGTACTGCGCAGCTTGCTATATAGGAGTGCAGCTGCAAGTCGCTTCGGCCCGGTTGCGTAGGCTTGGCGAAACGATAAGACAGCGCAGTATTACGTGCGCTGTGCCGGTTCGCTCCGTGCCAGGCGCCCGTCAGTGCTGGGCTGCGCGACGAAGACGTTGCGCAGTGCGGCATGCGCGCTACGGCTGACCGCGGCCAGCCGCTGAACCGCGATAAGGTTGGCACAGCCTCTGCATTGTCAGGCTTACATCAAGCCGGACCTTCAACGTGGAGGGTCAGGCTCCGAATACGGAAAACAAGGACAAAGGCGTCCTCACTGGGAGATCAGTGGGACGCCTTTTTCGTTGTTGGATATTTCAACGGCATGGCCCAACAGCATTCAGCGCGTCGGCCCGGCACGGAGAACGGCATGAAGAAACTCAAGCTTGTGATGATTGGCAACGGCATGGCTGGGGTGCGCACCCTGGAAGAGCTACTCAAGCTCGCCCCCGAGCTCTACGACATCACGGTGTTCGGTGCCGAGCCCCATCCGAATTACAACCGTATTCTGCTTTCCCCGGTACTCGCTGGCGAACAGACCTTCGAGGAAATCGTCCTCAACGATCTCAGCTGGTACGCCGAGAACAACATCGGCCTGATGCTCAATCGCAAGGTGGTCGAGATCGACCGCGCCAAGCGCCGCGTGATCGCCGAGGACGGCAGCGAAGCCGAATACGACCGGCTGCTGATTGCCACCGGCTCGAATCCATTCATTCTGCCGATACCGGGCAACCAGCTCGACGGCGTGATCGGCTACCGCGATATCGCCGATACCCAGACGATGATGGACGCCGCCAAGACCCATAAGCACGCCGTGGTCATCGGCGGTGGGTTGCTCGGGTTGGAAGCGGCCAATGGTCTAAAGCTGCGCGGCATGGAGGTCACCGTGGTGCATATCGGCGAATGGCCGATGGAGCGTCAACTCGACAAAACTGCCGGGCTCTTGCTGCAGCAGGCGCTGGAAGCGCGCGGCCTGAACTTTAAAATGAGGAAGCAGACCGCCGAACTGATTGGCAGCGAGCAGGGCCGCGTACGGGCGGTACGCTTCGCCGATGGCGAGGTGATTGACGCCGATTTAGTGGTGATGGCGGCCGGCATTCGTCCCAACAGCGAACTGGCGGAAAAAGCCGGCTTGCCCTGCAGCCGCGGCATTCTGGTCAACGACACCCTGCAGACCTATGACCCCCGCATCTACGCCGTCGGCGAATGCGCCAACCATCGCGGCACCGCCTACGGTCTGGTCGCACCGCTGTTCGAGCAGGCCAAGGTCTGCGCGAATCACTTGGCCATGCTGGGCTTCTCGCGTTACCTGGGCTCGGTGACCTCGACCAAACTCAAGGTCACCGGTATCGATCTGTTTTCCGCTGGCGACTTCCTCGGCAGTGAAGGCACGGAAACCATCACCCTGTCCGACCCCATCGGCGGCGTGTACAAGAAGCTGGTCATCAAGGACAACATCCTCGTCGGTGCCTGCCTGTACGGGGACACCGCCGACGGCGGCTGGTATTTCCGCCAAGTGCGCGAAGGTCAGGACGTCAGCGGCATCCGCGATCACTTGATGTTCGGCGAAGGCGCCATCGGCGACACTGGCCACCAGGGCCAGAACAAGGCCATGGCGATGCCCGACAGCATGGAGGTCTGCGGCTGCAACGGCGTGTGCAAAGGCACCATCGTCAAGGCGATTCAGGAGCACGGACTGTTCTCCGTCGACGATGTAAAGAAGCACACCAAGGCCGCCAGCTCCTGCGGCTCCTGCGCCGGGCTGGTGGAACAGATCCTGATGAGCACCGTCGGCGGTGCCGCGGACGTCAAACCAAAAAGCGAAAAAGCGATCTGCGGCTGCAGCGATCTCAACCATGGCCAGGTGCGCAAAGCCATCGTCGATGAGCACCTGATCAGCATCCCGGACGTGATGAGCTATCTGAACTGGCGCACACCCAACGGCTGCGCCACCTGCCGTCCGGCCCTGAATTACTACCTGATTTCCTCATGGCCCGGCGAAGCCAAGGACGACCCACAGTCGCGCTTCATCAACGAGCGCGCCCACGCCAACATCCAGAAGGACGGCACCTACTCGGTCATCCCGCGGATGTTCGGCGGCGTGACCAATGCCGCCGAGCTGCGCCGCATCGCTGACGTTGCCGACAAGTACAAGGTGCCGATGGTGAAGGTCACCGGCGGCCAGCGGATCGATCTGCTGGGCATTAAAAAGGATGATTTACCAAACGTCTGGAAGGACCTGGACATGCCCGATGGCCACGCCTACGGCAAATCCATCCGTACCGTGAAGACCTGCGTGGGCAAGGAATTCTGCCGTTTCGGCACCCAGAATTCGACCGGGCTGGGCATCGATCTGGAGAAGGCACTGTTCGGCATGTACTCGCCACACAAGGTCAAGCTGGCCGTTTCCGCCTGCCCGCGCAACTGCGCCGAGTCCGGCATCAAGGACGTCGGCATCATCGGCGTGGATTCCGGTTGGGAGCTCTACATCGGCGGCAATGGTGGCATCAAGACCGAAGCCGGCGAGTTCTTCGTCAAGGTCAAGACCGCCGAGGAAGTTGCCGAATACAGCTTCGCCTTTCTCCAGCTCTACCGTGAGGAAGGCTTCTACCTCGAGCGCACCGTGCATTACATGCAGCGCGTCGGCCTGGAATACATCAAGAAAATAGTTCTGGAAGACGAAGCCCGGCGCAAGGCGCTGTCCCAGAGGCTGATGTTCTCGCTGAGTTTCGAGGGTGACGGCTGGAAGAAGGCCATCGCCGAGCAGTCGCTGAAGAAAGAGTACGAGACGATCCAGTTGGCCCAGATTGAACCGGCCTAACCGTCATGTAGGGGCGAACGTGTTAGCCCTGGCTTGTATGAGTCAGGCGAATAAATTCGCCCCCATGGAAAAGCCGTTTGATCAACCGAATTGCAAGGAAAACAGCCATGACCTGGTTCGACATCTGCTCCCTGGACGAGATCAACCCGCTCGGCGCACGCATCGTCGCCGGGCCGAAGGGTGACATCGCGGTCTTCCGCACCGCCGACGATCAGGTGTTCGCACTGGACGACCGCTGCCCGCACAAGGGCGGCCCGCTGTCCCAGGGCATCGTCTTCGGCAAGCAGGTTGCCTGCCCGCTGCACAACTGGCAGATCAACCTCGACAGCGGCGAAGCCGTGGCGCCGGATGTGGGCTGCGCGCATCGACACGAAGCGCGGATCGAGAACGGCCGCGTGCTGCTTTCGCTGAACAACGCAACCGAGTGCGCCTGAGCGTGCCGACAACCGTAGGGTGGGCCGGGCGGCGTTCCGTTTCAGCCCACCAAGCAGAGCGAGCGGACCTCTCGCTGTAGCAAACCAAGATCCCGATCCTGAGGCCATTGCCGCACGGCAACGCTAGAGAAACGCAGGGTGAAGCAAAGCGCCGCCATGCCCACCGTGTTAACGGTGGGCTAAAGCCCACCCTACAAATGCAGCTCCTACAGCCAGCGAGCCATTCATGAACAAACAGCCAGGAGACGACGCCATGCGCCAGACAACCGCTTCGACCTGCTGCTACTGCGGGGTGGGATGCGGCGTGCTGATCGAGCACGATGGCGAGCGCATCCTCGATGTTGCCGGCGACCCGAATCATCCCGCCAATTTCGGCAAACTGTGTAGCAAGGGAGCAACGCTGCACCTGACCGGGGACCTGGACGCCCGCGCGCTCTACCCCGAATTGCGGCTGGGCAAGGGCCTGGCCCGCACTCGCTCGGATTGGGACACCGCGCTGAACCACGCGGCAAACGTGTTCGCCGAAACCATCGCCGAGCACGGCCCGGACAGCGTCGCTTTCTACATCTCCGGCCAGCTGCTGACCGAGGACTATTACGCCTTCAACAAGCTTGCCCGCGCGCTGGTCGGCACCAACAACATCGATTCAAACTCGCGGCTGTGCATGTCGTCCGCCGTGGTCGGCTACAAGCGCAGCCTCGGCGCCGACGCCCCGCCGTGCAGCTATGAGGACATCGAGCAGAGCGATTGTCTGCTCATCGTCGGCAGCAACATGGCCTATGCGCATCCGGTGCTGTTCCGTCGCCTCGAAGAAGCCAAGGCCAAGCGCCCGGAAATGAAGGTCATCGTCGTTGATCCGCGGCGCACCGACACTTGCGACCTGGCGGACCTGCACCTGGCGATCCTGCCAGGGACTGACGTTGCGCTGTTCCACGGCCTGTTGCACATCCTGCTGTGGGAAGGCTGGATCGACCGTGACTTCATCGACGCTCATACCGATGGATTCGATGAGCTGAAGAACCTTGTGCGCGACTACAACCCGTCGATGGTGGCGGGCCTGTGCGGCATAAGCGTCAACGAATTGCATACCGCCGCACGGATGATCGGCAACGCGCCCAGCTTTCTGTCCCTGTGGTGCATGGGAGTCAACCAATCCACCGCCGGCAGCGCCAAGAACAGCGCCCTGATCAACCTGCACCTGGCCACCGGTCAGATCGGCAAACCCGGCGCCGGCCCTTTCTCCCTGACCGGTCAGCCCAATGCCATGGGCGGTCGCGAAACCGGCAGCCTGTCCAACCTGCTGCCCGGCCATCGCGAAGCGGGCAACGCTGCGCATCGCGCCGAAGTGGCTGACTACTGGGGCGTGCCGACATTGCCGGAGGCGCCAGGCCTGTCCGCGATCGAGCTGTTCGAGGCCGTGCGCAGCGGCAAGGTCAAGGCATTGTGGATCGCCTGTACCAATCCCGCGCAATCCATGCCGGACCAGCAGAAGGTTCACGAAGCCCTGGCAGCCTGCCCTTTCTTAGTGGTGCAGGAAGCTTTTTTCACCACCGAAACCTGTCGCTACGCCGATGTCCTTCTGCCCGCCGCCAGTTGGGGCGAGAAGGAAGGTACCGTGACCAACTCTGAGCGTCGCGTCAGCCACGTGCGCCCCGCCATCGTCGCGCCAGGCGAGGCGCGTGCCGACTGGTCGATCACCTGCGACTTCGCTCGCCGGCTGGAAACGCTGATGCGTCCGGGCCAGGACAGCCTGTTCGCCTTCGATAAGCCGTCAGCGATTTTCGAGGAATACAAGCTCCTCACTGCGGGCCGCGACCTGGATCTGTCCGGACTCAGCCACGCACTGATCGACAGGCTTGGGCCGCAGCAGTGGCCCTTCCCCGCCGGCAGCACAGAGGGCACCACGCGTCTTTATGGCGACGGGATATTCCCCACCGACAACGGGCGCGCACGCTTTCTCGCCGAGCAGTACCAGGCACCGAAGGAGAAACGCGAAGCGCGCTTCCCGCTCACGCTGAACACCGGCCGCCTGCGTGATCACTGGCACGGCATGAGCCGCACCGGCACCGCAGCGCGGCTGTTCGGTCACGTCGAGGAGGCGCTGCTCAGCATGAGCACCGACGACATGCGCCGTCGCCGTCTACTCGACGGCCAGCTGGTCAAGGTCCGTAGCCGCCGTGGCGAACTGCTGTTGCCGGTGCAGAAGGATGACAGCCTGCGGCCCGGTCAGGCCTTCATGCCGATGCATTGGGGTGATCGTTTCCTCAAGGGCATGGGCGTGAATGTGTTGACCCTGCCCGACTTCGATCCGGTCTCCAAACAGCCGGAGCTCAAGCACGCCGGAATCGAGGTGGAAAAGGTCGAACTGCCCTGGCAGTTCTTTGCTCTGGTCGAAGGCCAGGTGCAGAAGCGCTTCGAGGCGTTGCGGCCATTATTCGAAGGCTTCGCCTATGCCAGCTTCAGCCTGACCGGGCGAGACCGACCGGCGCTGGTCATCCGCGCCGCCTGTAACGAAGCCCCGGATGCAACGCAGCTGGCTCAAATCGAACAAATGCTGGCGCTTGATGAAGGCCCAGTAGTGGCTTACGACGATCCACGGCGCGGCGTCGGCAAGCGGGTGCGCATCGAGGATGGCCGCATCGTCGCCCTCAGCCTGTCCGGCGAAACCGCCGCACGCGATTGGCTGAAGCAGCTCTGGCACGACGGCACAGCCGATCAGGCGCTGCGTCGCTGGCTGCTGGCACCGCTGAGCACACCGCCGGGTGGAGGAGCTCGTGCGGCCAGGACCCTGTGCAACTGCATGAACGTGAGCGAGGACGCGATCTGCGGGGGCATCGAAAGGGGGCTCGATCTGGATGGACTGAAGCGAGAGCTGGGCTGCGGCACCAGCTGCGGGTCTTGTGTTCCGGAAATCAAGCGGTTGCTGGCGAAGCAGCCGGCGGTGGCATGAACGGCCCACAAGTAGGGACAAATGGCGATGCATAGCGTGTCGCCAACACCATTACAGCAGCATGAGAGGAAGAAACATGAGCGCAAAAGTCTGGTTGGTTGGCGCCGGCCCTGGTGACCCGGAACTGCTGACGCTCAAGGCCGTGCGAGCCATGGGTGAGGCGCAGGTGGTATTGATCGATGATCTGGTCAATCCTGCCGTACTCGAACATTGCCCGGACGCGCGGGTGATCCCTGTGGGCAAGCGCGGCGGCTGCCGCTCGACGCCGCAGGCCTTCATTCATCGGCTGATGCTGCGCTACGCCCGGCAGGGCAAATGCGTGGTACGTCTGAAAGGCGGGGATCCGTGCATCTTCGGCCGCGGCGGCGAAGAGGCCGAATGGCTGGCCCAGCGCGGCATTGAAGTCGAAATGGTCAACGGCATTACCGCCGGGCTGGCCGGCGCCACTCAGTGCGGGATATCCCTGACCCAGCGCGGCATTGCCCGTGGCGTGACGCTGGTTACCGCGCATACGCTCGACGGCAGCAGCCCCGAGTGGCATGCGCTGGCGAAGACCGGCACGACACTGGTCGTCTACATGGGCGTGAGCAGTTTGCAGCAGGTACAGAGCGGCCTGACCGAAGGCGGCCTGCCGGCCAGCACCCCGGTGGCCATGATTGAAAACGCGTCCCTGCCACAGCAGCGCGAATGCCGCTCTACCCTCGCCGCCATGTGCGCCGACGCGGCAAGCTTCCAGCTCAAGAGCCCGGCGATTCTGGTGATCGGTGAAGTGGCAGCGACACAGAGGGCCTATGGCGATGAACAAGTGAAACAAGCCAATGGCAGTGCTGGCAGTGCGGCGTGAGGGAAGCAACCGAGTCAGCCCTGCGGGTTCGTGATCATGCTTGACCGGCCGGTCTAGAGCCTAACCCTCGTTTCAGGCCGAAATAGACCAAACAACAAAAATATTTCAATAAGTTTCATTAGAAACATGTACGTGCACTTTTTATGGGCATAGTATGTGCACCCATCACAAGGTTGCGACGCTTAGCCGCAGCTGCAATAAAGCCGTTCCTCCAAGGAGTCCGGCATGCCTGATGTCACTCTGCCCCACAACTGGGGCTTCGCGGTATTTCTTCTCGGCGTCATCGCGCTGTGCGCGTTCATGCTCGGCGCTTCCAGCTTGCTCGGCAGCAAGGCTTGGGGTCGCGCCAAGAACGAACCTTTCGAGTCCGGTATTTTGCCTACGGGCAATGCACGGCTGCGTTTTTCTGCAAAATTCTATCTGGTCGCGATGCTCTTCGTGATCTTCGACGTTGAAGCCCTATATCTCTTTGCCTGGGCTGTCTCGGTACGCGAAAGCGGCTGGGCGGGCCTCATTGAAGCTACCGTATTCATAGCAATTCTGTTGGCGGGTCTTGTCTACCTTTGGCGGGTGGGTGCGCTCGATTGGGCGCCATCCAGCCGTCGCGAGCGACAGGCGAAGCTAAAACAATGAGGCTCTTCGCATGCAATACAAACTTACCCGGATCGATCCGGATGCGGTCAATGACCGTTATCCGATCGGCCAGCAGGAGACTGTTGCCGATCCATTAGAAGACCAGGTTCATCGCAATATCTACATGGGCAAGCTGGAAGACGTGCTGAGTGACGCGGTCAACTGGGGGCGCAAGAATTCCCTCTGGCCGTACAACTTCGGCCTGTCGTGCTGCTATGTGGAGATGACCACAGCCTTCACCGCGCCTCACGACATCGCCCGCTTCGGTGCCGAAGTCATCCGTGCCTCGCCGCGCCAGGCCGACTTCATGGTCATCGCCGGTACCTGCTTCATCAAGATGGCACCCGTCATCCAGCGTCTCTACGAACAAATGCTCGAACCCAAATGGGTCATCTCTATGGGTTCGTGCGCCAACTCCGGTGGTATGTACGACATTTACTCGGTCGTTCAGGGGGTCGACAAGTTCCTCCCCGTGGACGTGTACATACCCGGCTGCCCGCCCCGCCCCGAGGCGTTCCTGCACGGTTTGCAACTGTTGCAGGAATCCATCGGCAAGGAGCGTCGCCCGCTTTCCTGGGTCGTCGGCGATCAAGGCGTCTACCGCGCCGAGATGCCGTCGCAGAAGGAACAGCGGCGCGAACAGCGTATCCAGGTCACCAACCTGCGCAGCCCCGACGACGTGTGAGCCCAGCTTTCCGCCTGGAAAGCCTCTCCACACCCAACCGTTGACCGAAAGTGACCGAGATCATGACTGCAGGCAATGCTCTGTACATCCCGCCTTACAAGGCTGACGACCAGGATATCGTGGTCGAGCTGAACACGCGCTTTGGCGCCGAAACCTTCACGTTGCAACCCAGCCTGACCGGCATGCCGGTGCTCTGGGTGCCACGCGAAAAGCTCATCGAAGTGCTGGGGTTCCTGCGCCAGCTCAGCAAGCCCTACGTGATGCTCTATGACCTGAGCGCCACTGATGAGCGCCTGCGCACTAATCGCCGTGGCCTGCCACCTGCCGATTTCAGCGTGTTCTATCACCTGATGTCCCTTGAGCGAAACAGCGACGTGATGATCAAGGTCGCGCTCAAGGAAGGTGATCTCAACCTGCCCACTACCGTCGCCATCTGGCCCAACGCCAACTGGTACGAGCGCGAAATCTGGGACATGTTCGGCATCACGTTCGAGGGCCACCCGCTCCTCACCCGTATGCTCATGCCGCCGACCTGGGAAGGTCACCCCCTGCGCAAGGATTATCCCGCGCGGGCCACCGAATTCGATCCCTATAGCCTGAACGCCGCCAAGCAGGACCTGGAGCAGGAAGCCCTGCGCTTCAAGCCCGAAGACTGGGGCATGCAGCGCCACGGCGAGCACGAGGACTATATGTTCCTCAACCTCGGCCCTAACCATCCCTCGGCGCACGGTGCCTTCCGCATCATCCTGCAACTCGACGGCGAGGAAATCCTCGATTGCGTCCCGGAGATCGGCTACCACCACCGCGGCGCGGAGAAGATGGCCGAGCGCCAGAGCTGGCATAGCTTCATCCCCTATACCGACCGCATCGATTACCTCGGTGGGGTGATGAACAACCTGCCCTACGTGTTGGCCGTGGAGAAACTGGCCGGCATCACCGTGCCGGACCGGGTCGACTTCATCCGCGTGATGATGGCCGAGTTTTTCCGCATCCAGAACCACCTGCTGTACCTGGGCACCTATATTCAGGACGTCGGCGCGATGACCCCGGTGTTCTTCACCTTCACCGACCGCCAGCGCGCCTACAAAGTCATCGAAGCCATCACCGGTTTCCGTATGCACCCGGCCTGGTATCGCATCGGTGGCGTCGCACACGACCTGCCGCGCGGCTGGGACAAGCTGGTCCGCGAA